>JAZUJJ010000124.1:0-26167 GCA_045642725.1 Acutalibacteraceae bacterium | reverse complement strand
TGATGATTTCCCCATAGTATCAATATCGCATTCGTAATATTTTAGCCCTTTTCTTTGAGGCAATGTTCCTTCATAGTTACTGTAATAATCACCGCCGATTGCTTTTCCGGGAGCATATCTTTCAACGCTGCCGCCTTCCCACCCGAGGTTCCTTGCTTCGTTTTTTGTTATGAAGTTGTCGGGCAGATGGCCGTAAGTGTGAAGATAAAGAGCGACATCTTCCTTCTTGGTATATGTGCCGTCTTCACTTATTTTTTCCTGCTGAGTTGAATCGGTTTTTGTTGATGTTTTTGCTTCGGTTGTCTGATACGGTGTTGTTCGTTCAATTTCAGACGGGGAGCTTTCATCAACCGTGTTTATTTCCGAAGTGTATTCGGAAGTATAAACAGATGTTTCATCTGCCGGCTCGCCGGTAAGCTTTGTAAACAAAGGATAGGCGAGGGCAATGACTATGAGAAGCAGCAGACTTAATATCTTTTTTGCTTTACTGTTTTTCATTTGTTTTCCCCCTTATTCCTCAAAAGGAGTGTTAATCCCGTTATATCTGAAATTTATCGGGGTTGTATTCTTGTTGTATCGGTAAACACTCATACAAAGACCTATGGCAAAATAAATACAGAGATTTGATGAACCACCGGCGCTGATGAAAGGAAGCGTAATTCCGATACAGGGCAGCATCTTTAAGCACATACCCACATTCATTACAACCTGAGAGCTTATCATAAATACCGTGCCGTAGCATATAAGGCTTCCCGGCATTGTTGCCGAATTTTTGCCGTTACGAACGATTTTGATGCAGATAAGTGCCAGTACAACCAGAAGCAGGAAACCGCCTATAAAGCCGAGCTCTTCACCGACAACCGAGAAAACCATGTCACTTTCGTTGACGGGAATACCGCTGTTTGACTGGGTGTAGGTTCCTTTGAGAAAACCGTCGCCGAAAAATCCGCCCGAGCCGATTGCCGTAACAGCTCTTTGCTGCTGATAAATTCTTGCTTTATATACCGACTCGCTTAACGCCGAGGGATAGTAAACGGCAAGAAATCTTTGCCTGTGGAAGCTTGAAAGGAACTTTGTCCATAAAACGGGAACAACAGCAACAAAGGCGCCGAATGCAAGTGCAAAGTAGCGCAGCTGAAGCCCTGCAGCAAACATCATACCCACAAACATAAAGCCGAAAATCATTGCGGAGCCGAGGTCATCGGTGAGAATGATTATACCAATCGGAATAAGTGCGTGGATTGTCAGCATTATTACATTTTTCAGCTTGTTTATTTCGTGCTTGACGAGATCTAAATGAGCGGAAAATGTTACAAGGAAGCCTATTTTTGCAAGCTCCGAGGGCTGAAAGTTTACCGTAAGCGAGCCTGTTTTGATAATCGGAAGCCAGCAGATTGCGTTGGGTCTGTCGGGCGGAGCTTCGCCCCAGATGAAAAGCGAAAGCAAAAGCAATATGCAGGCGCCGCCTACAAGAGGCCAGACTCTTACTATTGAATTGTAATCAAGAAATGATATTATCGCACATATAATTATGCCCAGACCTGCGGAAGAAATCATTATAAGGCACTCACGGCCCATAAGTATTCCTTCGCTGATTGCTTCGTTCCTTGTGGCTGAATAAACCATAAGGCAGCCGAAAACAGAGGTCAGTATGCACATCAGATAAAGTACGATGTCCGTATTTTTTACGGCATTAACAAGTTTTTTATACATTTGTTGATTCCTTATTTTTTCTCAGGAGAAATACTCCGAATATAAGTATCAGTGGGAAAAGAGCGGCAACGGCAAAGCCTGCCGAAAGATTGCCGCCGAAATGTGTTGAAACGGCATTAACTATGGTCGGCCCGCCTGTACAGCCGATGTCGCCGCCGAGAGCAAGCAAAGCAAACATGGCAGAACCGCCGTTTCTGATTTCACAGGCTCCGATGCTTATTACTCCCGGCCACATTATTCCGACCGAAAGACCGCATACGGCACAGCCGACAAGTGAAAGCAGGGGATTCGGTGAAAAAGCCGCCGTCAGATAACTGATGACGCACAGAAAACTGCTGAAAAGCAGAAATCTTTTCAGGTTGAGCTTTTCACTGAATTTTGCGTAAAAGACTCTGGAAACGCCCATTAGAACCGCAAACATTGCCGGGCCGAGCAAATCACCCGTGGATTTGTTGACTTTAAGCCCTACCTCTGCAAATGCACTTGCCCATTGGCTCATTGACAGCTCCGACGCACCGGAACAGACCATAAGCAGAAACAGAATGTAAAACAGCTTGTTTCTGAGAAGATTTCCGAGCGGATTACCGCTTTCTGGCTCTTCAATTTCATATATCGGTACAAGCATGAAATATAATGCATTTACAAACGGAATTACCGACCAGATAAATGAAAGACTTTTCCAGTTACCTATGCCGAGCTTGAAGAAAAATGCGGTTGAAAGTACGGTGACCGCGAGCTGACCCCAGCAATAGAAGGAATGGAGCAGACTCATGGCGGCGGATTTTTTGTCTGTCGGACAGGCTTCGACAATGGGGCTTATTATAACCTCGCAAAGCCCTCCGCCGACTGCACTGAAAAAGGTTGCAATTAGTATTCCGGTAAAAGGGTCTTTTGTCAGGTAAGGCAGAGTGCCGAGTAAAATAAACCCGGTACCTGCACTCAAATGAGCCGTAACAGCCGCTTTTCTGTAACCGATTAAAGGTAAGGCGACAGACGAAAGAATATCTATAAGCAGCTGAATAAAAAAGTTTACTGTGATGATCAGCCCTACTTTTGAAAGGCTGATATTGAATTCGTTATGAAATGTTACGAATAACAGCGGCGAGAAATTGTTGACGAGTGCCTGAGTTATGTAGCCGATATAACTCGCCGCTATTGTATGTTTATAATTGAACTTGGATTTCATCAGGCAACTTCATCATGAAGCTTGATAAATGCATCGGCAATTATGGAGCCTGCCATTTTACCGGATGAAACAACTTCTTCATTTTCGGTGAATATTGAGTGCCAGAAGGTGTTGGGAAGAAGATAACCGGACTGGTCGTTTGTAATACCGAATACAACAAGCTGTCTGTCACCTACAACTTCTGTGAAGGGCTTATAGCTCCAGCTTTCGCCGTTCCAGTTGTTTTCGATTTTATCAACGCCGCCGAATGCGATTGAGGGTTCAAGCTCACCGGGAATGATTGCAACGGCAATGTCCTTTCCGAATTCGGCATATCCGATTTCGGTGACGATTTCAAATTTATTGAAACCTGCTTTGCATACATTGTTAACGAGAAGTCCGCCCTTTGCGGCAAGAATGAGAATGTTGTTTGTAATGGGAAGCCAGACTTCCTTGTAAGCTATGTTGAGAATGGGGTCAAGCTTGATTTCGTTTTCAACATTGCCGAGCTTTGCGGCAAGAGTTTCACCGTATGCTCTTATGCCTGCGGTTTCTTTGTCCCAATCAGGCTGAATGAGAGAATCAACATCACCGATATAGCTTTCGGTTGCGCTCTTGTCTGTGCTTGAAATTGCGAGCTCAGCGCCTTCGATATATACGAAGTTTGCGTTGTACTTATCCTTGATATATCTCTCCATGTAAAGAGGATAGTCACCCGTAAGCTCTGTGCCGGCGGCACCGTTGCCTACGCAGTGAATTGCGCCTTCGACAAACCAGGTTTCTTCGGAACCGTCAGCGGGAACGAAACGGAATCTGTTGAGATTCTTATCGTAATTTTCGGGTTCTCTCTTGTCACGGATGAACTGTGAAACATCAACCTTGCCGTAGTAAAGGTCACCATCTTTCATATTGGCAACGGCTGTGTTCATTGCATTGACCGTTACTTTATAAAGATTTTCCATAAATTCCTTGTTCTGTCCGCTGGGAACTTCAAGGCCGAGGATGTTTCTGATTGAGGAAAGGAAAAGAGCACCGACAATATCACCGTTCATACCGAAGGTATCAACGCAGGAATGCTGATGAAGAGCGGAAATGTTGATGGCGGTAATTTCTTTTTCGCCCTTGTATTGGTCAAGGAACTGTTTGCGGATGGCTCTTACATCTGTGTTTGCCATGCCGTAAGCATCAAGAACGGCAAAAATTGTGATTCCTCTGCCGTCGGAAACAGCGATTGTTCTTACTCTCTGGTCGTCAAGCTGAGCCGTGGCAAGCTTCTTTGTAACGGAAAGACTTCCGCCGACATAGCATTTGCCGCTTTCAACCTCGTCACCCTTAAGAAGAGTGTCGCTTGCAAAGCCTACTGACCAGGCAGCGTCTTCGCCGGCCTCATCCTTAAATTCATCGGCAGCAAGACCGGGCATGAAGGAGTCGGGAGTTTTGTAATCCGCTTTCTTAGTCCAGTTGGGGGTCTTAAGCAGAGCGGCAATACCGCCGACAAGACCGTTTACAATGTTGTCAAGCACGGAGTAGAGCTTCTGCTCTGCAGGCTTTGAAACATCGGTGTTAGCATAAACGGGAACAACGAATGCGGAAATAATGATTGAAAGGGAAAGAATGACTGCAACGATTTTTTTCTTCATGGTTTTACCTCCGTCAGTTTATATCTTTCAGCTCCATATCACCGAAATGTATGATGTTTTTGGAGCGAAGTAATTCGGAAATGCCGAGAGTGATAAGTGCCGGTGCAATTACATGCATAATAATAATTTCAATGAGAACTGTTTTTGCGCTTGTACCTGCATCCGTCATGGAAGCGTAGGTCATGAACTGACCCACAAGGCCGGATGTGCCCATTCCTGCACCGGATGCATAGCAGGTCATGCCGAGAAGCTTCGTTGAAATCGGCCCGAGAATCGCACTTGTGATTATCGGCGGAATCCAGATTTGCGGATGCCGTAAAATGTTCGGCATTTGCAGCATTGATGTTCCGATGCCCTGGGCAAGCAGACCTCCGAATTTATTTTCACGGTAGCTTGCAATGGCAAAGCCGATCATCTGAGCACTGCAGCCGATAACTGCGGCACCGCCTGCAATACCGTTAAGACCGAGAATGATTCCGAGAGCGGCACTGCTTATAGGCAGAGTAAGACAGATACCCATAACAACGCTGACGATTATTCCCATAAGAATCGGCTGCCTTTGAGTGCCCCATTCTATGAGCTCACCGAGCCTTGTGGTAACGGTGACGAGGGGAGGGCCGAGCAGGAATCCTGCCGCCGAGCCTGCCGCAATGGAACAGGCGGGGGTAAGGATGATGTCAAGCTTTGTTTTGCCGCTGATGAGCTTACCGGCCTGAATTGCAAAGAATGCGCCGATAAAAGCGCCCAGAGGATCACCGGGGCCGGAGAAAAGCAGACCTGCATCTGAAATTACGGCACCGTCGAGTATCTTTGAGGCAAAGGCACCGAGCATACCCGTAACGCAGGCTGATGCACCTGCGAGCGGTGAAACCTTATATTTGAAAGCCATGCCCGCTCCGATTCCCGCACCTGTTACGGCTTTTGCCACAAGAGCCGCAAGGTGTATGTAATTGCCGACGGTTCCGGGTATGAAAGAGGCAATCTGGTCAAGTATCGTGCCGATAATGAGGGTCGCAAAAAGACCCATTGCCATTCCCGAAAGACCGTCAATAAATATATAGTTCAGAGCTTTTTTTATCTGTTTCATTTCATTTTACCGAGGAGCTCGTCAAAAGCGTCTGCGTAAACCTTGCCGATGAATTGAGAGCCGTTTTTGTTGGGGTGAACTCCGTCATCTGACCAGTAGGTTGAGGGCTGTTCAAGGCAGGCTTTGGCAAGAATGCCGTCAAGAGGAACATAAACATCGGCAAACTCTCTTGCAAGCTTTCTTTCAACATCAATTTTTCCGTTAAGGTCTTCACGGAAGAAATCTTTTTCGTCATTTGGAAGAAGATACTGCTCAATCATAATGATTTTTGCATTTGTCTTTGTCTTTATTGCTTCAAGAACGGTACGATAGTTCTTTTCGAAAACATCGTTGGGAATCCAGCTTTTGTCAGCGGCATGGTGCCATGTGTCATTAACGCCGATATGAATTGAAACAACATCAGGCTGAATGTCAATAAAATCGTTCTGAAGTCTTTCGACAAGGTCTTTTGTCTGATTTCCGCTGATACCGAGATTAACAAATTCAAAATCCATATCAGGGTGATTTTTACTGATGTTTTCTGCGGCATAAAAAGGATAACCGGGTCCGAGATTATGAGGGTCACTGCGGTCTCTGCCGGCATCTGTTATTGAATCTCCCTGGAAAAGTATTTTCATGATATGCACCTCCTGCAAAATTTCAGCATAGATTATATCACACCGAATTTGCCATTACAAGGAAATAAAAATAAATTTGACTAAAAATATAAAATAGTATATATTATTCGGCGGAGAGTGAAATATATGATTGATTTTTTGAAGAATGAATTTTCTTCCTGGGAAAAAATTAAAAACAGCGGTGTTCCCGTGTTGATATACGGTATGGGAAACGGTGCGGATAAGGTCATTGACGAGCTTGACAGACTTGGAATTCCCGTTCTGGGAGTTACCGCCGGGGATGATTTTGTAAGAGGTCAGAGCTTCCGCGGGTTCAAGGTTAAAAAGCTGTCCGATTTCAGCGGTGATTTTATCATAGCTCCCGCTTTTGGCTCTTCTTTACCCGAAGTAATGAATCATATTTATTCTCTTTCCGTGAAATACAGAGTAATCATTCCAGTCGTTCCGGTTTACGGTGATGAAATCTTTAACCGGGATTTCGTTGAAAAATACGGGAATGAAATCAATTCCGCTTATTCTCTTTTTGCCGGCAGGTCAAAAGAAGTCTATGAGCACTGCGTAAAATTCCTTTTCGGCGGAGAGCTTTCCGAGCTTAAAGCCGCGCAGGATGAAAAAGAAGAAATTTTCCGAAGCTTTCTTTGCCTTGACGGAAAAGGAACTTATCTTGACCTCGGCGCTTACAGAGGCGATACGGTCGAAGAATATCTTGATTATACAAACGGTGCATACGAAGAAATAATCGCACTTGAGCCGGATGAAAAAAACTGCCGCAAAATGAATGAGAAATTCGCTGAATTCAGAAACTTTACTTCTGTGTGTAAAGCTGTTTCCGACAAAAGCGGCTTTGTCAGATTTTCTTCTCTCGCCGGGCGTCAGTCCTCGGTTTCCCTTTCCGGTAAGGAAAAGGAATGTATCAGCGTTGACGAGCTTTGTGACGGCAAAAATATCGGTTATATAAAAGCCGATGTGGAGGGCAGTGAAGCGGCAATGATAAAGGGTGCGCAAATGACCTTGAAAAGATGTCGGCCGAAGCTTAATATCGCTCTTTATCACCGCAGTCGTGATATATTTGAAATACCGCTCATGATTAAAGAAATATGCCCTGATTATTCATTTGAGCTCAGAAAACATCCGTATATTCCGTGCTGGGATATGAATTTATATTGCAGATAATCATACTGCGGGCTGAAAAACAGAAAAATACGGAGAGATGATTCTTACGGAATAATTCCGAAAAATCATCTCTCCTTGATTTTTTTTATTTAATTTGCACTTGATTTGCAAGTTCTTTTAATCTTCAAAGCAGTTGTATGCCGTGAGGATTCTTTTGCCTATCTGATAAAGGAATGTGACAGCCGCTTTCTTAAGCTCAAGGTCGGGCTCACAGGCACGGCGCGGGAAGCGGTCATCGTGATTTCTGCCTGCGGCACAGGCTGCGTTTTTGTTAATGATATTATCACATTCAAAAGTGAAATTACAGCCGCGGTCAACAAAGCTTCCGTCAAAAAGAGCGTTCATAACGCTGTCAATGTCAAGTGTCCCCATAAACGGAGCCAGGTGGTCATCGTGAGTACCGAAATTATCCTGAACATGAAGTGCTTCAAGCTTGTCACCGAGAGCCATAAGGTCATCGTATGCCGATGTTTTCATCATGTTTCCGTGCCCTGTATCCCAGCAGGCACCTAAAAGGGGATGACCGCAATAGTCAATGAAATCAGCCATTTCACGGCCTGTCATAAAGAAATATTTACCGCCGCTGTTGATTACCGAGCCGTTTTCAATCAGAACCTTTACACCGTATTTTTCCATGGAGGGGTAAAGTCTTTCAAAGAACTTTCTGTTTAATTCAAAATATTCATCTCTGCCTTCGGGATAGCTGAGGTGACCGAGAGAACCGGAGTGAACAACTATCTTTTTTATGCCGAGATACGCACAGGCTTCAATCGAACGCGTATTGGCAAGTATAACCTCTTCAAAATCGTTTTCATTGAAAGGATTGTTGCCCGGAGAATGTGCCTGAACGAAATCAAAGCCAAGCTTTTCCGCTTCTTTTCCTGCGGCTTTTATCGGTTCAAACCAATTATCTTCAAAAATCGGTCTGCTGTCCCATGCCATATTCCAGAATGAAAAATCAAGATGCTTGAATCCGGTGCCCTCAAATGTTCTGACAGCCTGTGCAGGGGAATCCGAATAGTAAAGCAGGTCGCCTGTCGTAGTTACGAGTTTCATGGTTTTCTCCTCCTTTTTCATGATTATTATAACCTCTTTTTTTCATAATTCAAGGGAAATGATAAATCATACTTGAATGTATCGGAAAATGAATATATAATTGTAAAAAACGGAGGTGCATTATGAACGAATTCAAGTTTTTTGTGATTACCGATACCCATTTTTTCAAAAATTCACTCGGAGCTTACGGCGACGGTTACGAGAAATTCATGCAGACCGAGCAGAAATGCTACGCCGAAACAGAAGCTATCAACCGTGCGGCTTTCAAATATCTTGAGGAAAGTAAAGAAGCAGATACGATTATCGTTGCCGGTGACCTTACATATTTCGGTGAAAAGGAAAGTCACCTTGAGCTTAAGAAAATGTTCGGTCAGCTTCGTGACAGCGGCAAAAAAATTTATCTTGTTACCGCAGGTCATGATGTTCATAAAAAGCCTTTTGCTTTTCCGGGTACCGACGAAAAAGTTTTTCTTGAAGGCATTGAATTTGACGATATATATGACCTTTATTCTGATTTCGGCTATTCACAGGCCATTGAGCTTAACCGTAAGCATATGTCTTATGTTGTACAGCTTGCAGACGGAATAAGGCTTCTTGTAATCTGTAATGATACGGCAAAGGCAACAAATGTGCCTTATGATAAAGAGTTCCTTGACTGGATCAAGGTTCAGCTTGACAAGGCGAGAAATGACGGTCAGATGATGATTGCCATGGAGCATTATCCACTTATTGCAGGTCAGCCTATTCTCTCTTTGATTAAAGATGCAAGGCAGAACAATGCAAAAAAAATAATTGATTTGCTTGCGGATAACGGCTGTCATCTTATTTTTACGGGTCATATGCACAATCAGAGCATAAATGAGGAAACCACGGCTCTCGGAAATAAATTTTATGATGTATGTACCGGGTCGGTTATCGGGTGCCCCGCTTTTATGCGTCTGTGTACGGTGAAAGATGAAAGCACCGTCGAAATAAAGAGTATTCCCGTTCCCGATTATGATTGGGATAAAAAAGGTCTTACCGGGGAAGAATATCTTAAAAAGCAGTTTGACTCAATGATAATCAATCTTATTGTCGGTGCAAAGGATAACCCCGCCATAACTCTCAGAAAAATCAATATGAAAGACTCAAAGGCAGCGGAAGAAATAATCCGTCGTCTCGGTACGGTAATCGGCAATGCCACAATAGGCGGTGCGGGTAAGCTTTTCGGCATAAAGCCCGATGAGAGTATCAAAAACAATTCTTTCCTTGAGCTTATGACGGATGTCGTGAGAAATGTTTTCTGCGGAGATCAGCCCTTTACTGAAAACACACCGGAGGGAAAATTCCTTCTTACTCTTGTACGCCGTTTCAGACCTTTGATTTCCGTGCTTAACAAAAAAATGCACGATTCACAGGGTGCAGATATTGATTTGTTTGAAATGATCAAACACAGCCTCGGCAATTACGGTATTTCCGATTATGATGCCGTACTTAAACTTAAATAACATGAAAGAAAAACTGCTTAAACCTAAGGTGCTTCTGCCGATAATCATAATGGCTGTTCTTATTACATCCGCAGGTCTTTATTTTCATCAGAATTTCTTTCGGATTCTTCCGCTTTATGTTTCCCTTTTTGTGATGATTCTCTCTGCGAATGTCAGCCGATATGCATATTTGCTCGGCGGGCTCAATTCAATATTATATGCCGTAATTTACGTGATATACGGTCTTTACGGTATTGCGGCGCAGGCTTTGTTTTTCTCTTTCCCGCTGCAGATCGTTACTTTCTTTCGCTGGAAAAAGAATGCGGATAAGGACTCGGTTATATTCAAACGAATGACACCCGTTCAGATGCTTGCGACACTCGGCGCCTATGCCGCAGCCTGGGTAGGGCTGTATTTTATCCTTCGCCTTCTCGGCTCGGATTATGCCGTTCTTGACAATACCGTTTCACTAATGGGTATGTTTACATCCGTGCTTACTGCTCTTGCCTATATTGAATATACATGGATAATGATACCGGCAGGCATAATAAACATCATTCTGTATATTACGATTATTCCCGATAAACCCGAACAGACGACCTATCTGATTTATTCGGTTTACTCTTTTATATGTGTCTGTATTCAGTTTTATAATGCAAGAAAGCTGTGGAAAATTCAGAATAAAGCTTTATAAAAACATTGCAGCTCCGTCATTTTGACAGAGCTGCTGTTTTTGTTAATTACCGTCATTTTATTTTTTTGAAGTTCATCGGCATATATGCGGTTTTCAGTAAAAGCTTCATAACAGCGCTTGCCGCTTTTTTCAGCTTTTCGTTTTTGTTCAGTATTTCAACGGTTGACATATTGTGCAGTATAAAATCGGTAAAGTGCGGTGTGTCGTTCATTGTTACCTTAACATTGTTTTTGCCGAATTTTATTGTCATTCTTTGTGTTGAAAGAGTATTTACGGGCTTTACCGTCAGGTTGAGATTGTTTTCATCCCACCATCCGTATGACCAGATTTTGTAATTATATCCTTTCAGCGATGCTTCCGATAATCTCGGAGTACCGTCAAGGCCGCAGTTGACGGTTACCGTGTCTCCGCCCTCTGTCCATTTGATTTCAAGGCAGTCATCATTCTGCGTAAATGAAAGATTGTCAATTCCTTTTTCGGGTCTTTTTGCCATGCTTGATGATATGCTTCTCGGAATCAGACCTGCCGGGAAGAAAAGAGAAGAAACGATTTCGGAAAAAGGAGTGATTTTGAAAACGCCCGACGGAACATCATATTTATATGCTCCCGAGATGCATTTTTCATCCTTTGTTTTAAGATATTCTTCAAGCTTTTCATTATCGGCTTCTCTGTCGGGGAAGAGCGGTGCTTTTCTTAAAAATGTTTCGGAAGCATACATTATCGGCTTGTCAAGCACGGAGCTGTTTGTGTAGCCGATTATCATATCACTGTCGGGGTAATAGGTGATTATCTGACCGTAAAGACCGTTCATTGAAAAATCTTTTCCGTTAATCCAGAAAAGATAGCCGTAACCGTCTGAGTAAGCAGTTTCGGGAGGTATGTTTGTCTGCTTTCTTGTTGCTTCTCTTGCCCAGAATTCCGGTATGAGCTGTCTGCCTTCGTACATTCCCGCATCAGCGTAACAACGCACTATTGCAACAAGGTCTTTAAGCCTGAGATAGCATCCGGTTCCGCCGACGCAAATGCCGTTGATATCCTTTTCCCATTCCGGCTTTTCAATGCCCATCGGCTCAAAAAGACGGGGAGTGAGGTAATCGACAACGGTCTGCCCCGTGACCTTCTGAATAAGAGCGGAAAGAATATGAACATCGTTGTTGCTGTATAGAAAACCGCGTTTTTCACGGAAACCCGCTTTCATGAAGATTTCAACATAATCTCCCGTCATATCCTGTAAGAAGCTGAACTTCTTTCCGCTGTTCATTGTCAGCAGATGACGCACGGTTATGCTGTCCGTACCCTTGCTTTGTTTGTATTCTCTGAAATATTGAGCCACTCTTGTGTCAAGGTCAAAAAGACCTTCGCTTATGGCAAAACCGACCGCCGTTGAAACAAGTGATTTTGTTACGGAAAAAAGTGTGTGAGGCGTATTTTCGGAGTAAGGATAAATATAATGCTCAAAAAGCTTTTCGTGACCTTTGGTTATCAGCAGACCGTGATTTTCCGCACCTGCCGATTCGATATATTTGTAGAATTTCAGTATGTTTTCGGAGGAAAGTCCGTTTGTATCAATGCTCATAAATTCACCGCCGATTTCTGTTTTTGTTCAAGTATATCATTTATCTTTTCTTTTGGCAAACTAAATATTTTTTGCTTGTAGATATGAATACAATGTGTTATAATTTATTTTGTTAAATTATATCCAATCGGAGGTATGTTTATGGCAAAAATCATAGGAAACAATATCGGCAATATTCCCTGGCAGGACAAGCCTGCCGGTTATCCTTACCCGGTATGGAGATATTCGGGTAATCCGGTTATAACAAGAGATAATCTTTATTTTGCCAACAGCATTTTTAATTCTGCCGTTGTTCCTTTCGGAAAAGGCTTTGCCGGCGTTTTCAGAGTTGACACAAGAACGAGGGATCAGGTTCTTGTTACAGGCTTCAGTGATGATGCAATAAACTGGAATTTAAGAAACGAATATATTTTTGAAGGCTATGACCCCCGTATCTGTGAAATTGACGGTAAATATTACCTTACTTGGGTTAAGCTTACTCCTCACGGTACGGTTATCGGTGTTGCCTTTACCGAGGATTTTGAAAGCTGGACCGAGCTTGAGGAAGCCTGCTATCCCGTTTCAAGAAACGGCGTTCTTTTCCCGCGCAAGGTAAACGGTGAATATCTTTTGCTTATCAGGCCCTGCGACAGAGGTCATACACCTTACGGCGATATTTATCTTATGCACAGTAAGGACCTTACTTACTGGGGTAAGCACAGATTTGTTATGTCACCCGTTAAAAACTGGGAAATGACAAAGGTAGGCGCGGGCCCCACACCCATTGAAACCGATGAAGGCTGGCTCCTTTTCTATCACGGAGTAATCACAAGCTGCAACGGCTTCACTTACAGTATGGGTGCTGCGATTCTTGATAAGAATGAACCTTGGAAGGTTCTTCACAGAGCCGACAGCTTCCTGCTTGCACCTCATGAGCTTTATGAGTGTGTCGGTGATGTTCCTAATGTTGTTTTTCCCTGTGCGGCTCTTGCTGACAGCGAAAGCGGAAAAATAGCAATTTATTACGGTGCTGCCGATACCTCCGTTGCCCTTGCGTTTACAACCGTTGACGATGTAATTTCATATATTAAGGAACACGATTTAATCAAATAATGGATAATACTAAAAAACAGCAGAGAGCCGGCAGGGCTTATATAATTGCCACTGCCATGTTATGGGGTCTTGCCGGCGTATGTGTAAAATCAATTCCGTGGAGCCCTTTCTCCATAATGTCGGTGAGATGTGCCATCGGAATAATACTTATCGGTATCACAAACCGTTCTTTTTCTCTCAGGTGCAATAAAAAAACGCTTCTCGGCTCGGTGGCAATGAGCATGACCGGACTTCTGTATATGATTTCCATTAAGCTTACCACTGCGGCTACGGCAATAGTTTTACAGTATGTTGCCCCCATTCTTGTATTTCTTTATACCGTTGTATTTCAGAAAGTAAAGCCTAAACTCATAGAAGCGTTCATTGTTCTCGCTGTTTTCGGCGGCTGTGTGCTGTCTTTTGCCGATGAGCTTGACCCGACACATATTCTCGGCAATGCACTCGGTTTGCTTTCGGGTGTTACCTTTGCGGCACAGATAATTATATTCAGTGATAAAAGTACGGATTCTTCAAAAGGAATGTATGTCAGCAATTTCATAAGCTGTTTTACATGCCTTCCGTTTATATTCATTGATAAGAATTTCCGCTTTTCACCGCAGATTATTTTCTGGGTGCTCATTCTCGGCATTTTCCAGTACGGTCTTGCAAACATTTTCTATGCAAAGGGCTGTCAGAAGATAAATAAGGTCGAAACCTCGCTTCTTCTCACCATTGAGCCGATTTTCAATCCCATTCCCGTCTGGATTGTCAGAGGTGAAAGACCCGGCTTTCTTGCCACGGTCGGATTTTTTATCGTTATTGCGGCAGTTACGCTTTACGCCGCCTTGCCATTTATTGAAAATAAAAAAGATAAACGGGTGAGTATATGAAATATTATCTCGGCGTTGACGGCGGAGGTACAAAAACCACGGCCGTTGTTTCCGACGAAAACGGAAAAATAATTTCCTCCGGCGTCGGCAAATCAATAAATTATTATTCAAATCCTTACGAATCGGCAAAGGATAATTTCAGACAGCTTATAAATGAGCTTGGTGTTGACAGCTTTGCCGGTGCGGTTATCGGTATGTCTGCTCTTAGCGGCAGAGCCGATGAAGAAATCGCAAGAAAATTTACTGACGGTGTAATCAAAGCTGAAAAGCTGATTATGGACAGTGATATTGCCATTGCGCTTGACTGTTCCGAAGTTAACACTCCGAGAGCCGTTCTTATCTGCGGTACGGGTTCAATGGCGGCGGCAATAAACGAAAAAAACGAAGTTCTTCATCTCGGAGGGTGGGGCTATCTGCTCGGTGATGAGGGCAGCGGTTACGCCATTGCTTTAAGAGGTGTTAAATCCGTTTTGAAAGCTATGGATGATAAATGCGAATCGGATTTGCTTTGCGAAGAATTCAAAAGTTATTTTGATGTTTACGATACCGGCGATATTCTCGAAAGGTTTTACACCGAGGGCGTTTCCCGTGACAGACTTGCCGGCTTTTGCAGATGCGTTTTTGATGCTTCGCGCAGGGGCAGCAATCTTGCGGGGGCTGTTATTTCAGCAGAAGCACTGGAAGCATCTTCACTTGCTCAGCGTATGCTATCCCTGCTTCCTTCAGGTTCTCCGCTTTATCTTTACGGCGGCGTGTTCGAGCATAATCCCGAATATGTTTCGCTTGTGAAAGCTTTTGCAGACCCCGAAAGAAAAATCATTTCGCTTCTCCCGCATCCTCCCGTTATCGGTGCATTAAGTGATGCACTTGTTCTTGACGGGATTAATCCTGATGAAAATATATATAAAAATCTTTCTTTGTATGAGGGATGAATTATGAACAGAAGTGCAGAGTATTTCAAAAATCTTATTTCCGTTCTCAATGAAGTTTCGGAAATGAAAGAAACAGACCGGTGTGCGGCTCTTTTTGCCGATACGCTTGAAAAAGGTAAGAATATCTACCTTTTCGGAACCGGGCATTCACATATGCTTGCCGAAGAAATGTTTTACAGAGCCGGCGGACTTGTTAATATCAGACCTATTCTCGAAACCTCGCTCATGCTTCATGAATCCGCTTCAAAAAGCACCGAGATTGAGAGACTCGGTGGCTATGCTGAAATAATTTTTGAGCATTACGGTGTTTCCGAAGGCGATACCATGGTAATTATTTCCAATTCCGGCAGAAACGGTGTTTGCGTTGAAATGGCATTATTCTGCAAGGAAAAGGGAGTCAATGTTGTTGCTCTTACCTCCGTAAAGCATTCCATGGCAGGTGCTTCCCGCCATAAAAGCGGAAAACGGCTTTTTGAAATTGCCGATATAGTTCTTGACAATCACGGCTGCTACGGTGATGCCTGTATTGAAATCAAAGAGATTAACCGCAATGTTTCGCCTACTTCAACTGCCGTCGGCGCGGCAATTCTCAATGCCATAGAGGCACAAACCGTTGATTTGCTTGTAAGCCGCGGAATAATTCCCGACGTTTATTCGTCGAGCAATGTTGACGGCGGTGATGAAATCAACCGTAAATATGTTGAAAAATATACCGGAGTGATAAAGCATCTATGAGTGAATTTGGAATCCGCGGTTTTATTGAGGGCTTTTACGGCAGAGTATGGAGCGACGAAAAAAGGCGCCGCGTGCTCAGTCTTGTTGCCGACAAGGGAATGAATTCCTACTTTTATGCCCCGAAGGATGACCCTTATCTGAGAAGCAAATGGCGCAGCGAATATGACAAAGCCTCTCTTGATAAATTTTCTTCGCTTTTTGATTTTACGAAAAGCATAAATGTTAATTTGTGGTACTGCCTTTCGCCGGGCCTTGATATGGTTTATTCCTCCGAAAATGATTTTGATGACCTGAAAAACAAGTATATTTCTCTGTATAATCTCGGCGTCAGATATTTCGGACTGTTTCTTGATGATATTCCCGATAAGCTTGTGAAAGCCGATGAAGATAAATTCGGCAATGTGCTTAACGCTCATATATCGCTTGTAAATAAACTCTATTCGTCTTTGCCCCTTGATGTTTCTCTTGTTGTCTGTCCGATGCAGTATCACGGCAACGGTTCGGAAGAATATATAAGCGGGCTCTGCAAAAATATTTCACCCGAAATATATGTGTTCTGGACGGGTAAAAAAATCTGTTCTCCGGAGCTTACCTCCACGGATGCGCAGAGCTTTTATGAATTTACTGGCAGAAAACCGCTTTATTGGGATAATTATCCCGTTAATGACGCCGAAATGTACGGCGAAATGCATATCGGCCCGTATCTTAACCGTTCATCGGAGCTTGGCAAATACTGTGAGGGTATTGTATCTAATGTAATGGAATATCCGCTTGCCTCCTGCATTTCACTGCTTACCGTATGCGATTATCTCAATGACCCTTACAGCTACGACCCGGAGTCTTCATTTGCGTCTGCTGCGGAAACGGTTACGGGTGATAAGTATGAAAGCTGGATGCCGTTCCTTGACCATACAAGATTTTCCTGCCTGAATGATTGCTTCAGTGAATATCTTACCGATGTGCTTAACTCGGTCAGAAATTTTTATTTTGCCGATAAAAAAACCGATGCTGCAGCGGCTCTTGATGAAATCATTGCCGAATATGAGCTTTGCAGCGGCACGATTAAGCAAAATGAGCTTTTTGATGAAATAAAAACCTGGGTTTCCCGTTTTGACGATATAACGGAAATTCTCGTTAAAATGAAAAAATATATTCTTTCATCCGATGAAATCAGCAGAACTGAGCTTAAAAATTCGATGATTGCATATAATCGGAATGCATATAAGCTTGCCGGGTTCGGGCTTCGTGAAGTGACCGAAAACCTTATCGGTGAGTTTACAATATGAAACATTATTGAAAAAGGTGATAAATATGGATCAGAATCAAAGACCACACAGCAGAAATAAAACAGTCGGTTCGGGTTCTGCAGGCGTAGGCAGGGGCTCGCGCGTGAGCGGAAACGGGCCTGTCGGTTTCGGCGGCAGAAAGGAGAGCTCATCGGGCCCCCGTGATTTCGGTTCGACCGGAGGTTCGTACAGACCCCGTAAACGCATGAGCTTCAAAACCATTCTGATTATTGCGGTTGTGATTATCGGCCTTGTTTTCGTTATGAAAAATTTCGGCGGAAGTATGCCTTCATTTCCCGATATCAGCGGATATGATAACGGCGGTATTGAGCACATCAATAATGCAAATTATACTTATACCGACGATTCTTATTCATCATATTCTGCTGTTGACAAAACCGTTTCGCCTCTTGCAAGAGAAAAGAGAGTAACTCCCGTCGGCAATGGAAATGATGTTGTTACCGTTATGGTCTATATGTGCGGAACTGACCTTGAGTCAAAGCATGGTATGGCCACAAAGGATATTCAGGAGATGCTTAATGCCTCAATATCAGATAAGGTCAATATCATCCTTGAAACAGGCGGATGCAAGGGCTGGAAAAACAATACGGTTTCTTCACAGAGAAATCAGATATTCAAGGTCGAAACAGGCGGATTGAAGCTTCTTGAAAAAGATGCGGGCAATGCCGCAATGACTGACCCCGGTAACCTTACAAAGTTCATAGATTATTGTGAAAAGAATTATCCTGCCGACAGAAATATGCTTATTTTCTGGGACCACGGCGGAGGTTCACTCACAGGTTACGGTTATGATGAAAAATTCCCGTCATCATCCTCAATGACTCTCAGCAAAATCAATTCGGCTCTTAAAGCGGCAAACTGCACTTTTGATTTTATCGGCTTTGATGCCTGTCTTATGGCAACTCTTGAAACTGCACTTGTCTGCAACAATTATGCCGATTATCTTATCGCTTCCGAGGAAACCGAACCCGGTACGGGCTGGTATTATAAAAACTGGATTTCCGAGCTTTCCGCGAATACTTCGGCTGCAACCACCGATATTGCAAAAACAATTATTGATGATTTCGTTTCCTCCTGCCGTGCTTCTTCTCCGAGTGCAAAGGTAACGCTTTCACTTACTGACCTTGCAGAGCTTGACGGAACAATTCCCGAGGCCTTCCGTGATTTCTCGGCATCAACCAATAAACTGATTGCTTCCGACGATTATCGCCTTGTTTCGGATGCCCGTGCGGGTGTTCGTCAGTTCTCTGCTCAGAATAAGCTCAACCAGGTTGACCTTGCCGACCTTGCCGACAGAATTGATACGGATGAGTCAAAGGCTCTCTCAAAGGTTATTCACGGCTGTGTTAAATACAATCAGTCAACAATTACCCGCTGTAACGGTCTGAGCATTTATTTCCCTTATGAAACCACAAAATCGGTCGGCAGTGCCGTTGCTTCTTATCAGGCACTCGGTATTGATGACGAATATACAAAATGTATTAAATCCTTTGCCAGCCTTGAATACGGCGGACAGATAGCATCCGCTTCTTCTCAGCTGCCTCAGACATCTTCCGTTTCAAGTGCAGACCTTCTCGGTACACTTATAAATGCTTATAGCGGCAGTGCCTCGTCAACTTCTCCCGTAGATGCTCTTCTCGGCGGCTTTACAAACGGCTCAACTGCTTCGGCAGGTTATTCAATTGACCCGTCAATGATAGCAAGCCTTCTCGGCGGCTTCTCCGGCCGCAGTATGCCGGGCGGATATGAATGGGTTGACACTCAGCTTATTGCCGACAATGCAAAGGAGATTTCAAAGAATTTCATTGACCCTGCTAAAATTACCGCAACGGACAAAAACGGTAAAAAGGTTCTCACCCTTTCAGATGATGAATGGGGTCTTATTCAGACCGTTGAGCTGAATGTTTTCGTTCAGGACGGTGACGGTTATATTGACCTCGGTCTTGATAACACCTTTGAATGGGATGATGACGATGATTTGCTTCTTGATTTTGACGGCACATGGCTTACTCTGAACGGCCATACCTGCGCATATTATCTTGTTTCCGATACCAAGGGTGCAGACGGAAGCTGGACCACGGTCGGCAGAATTCCCGCTAAACTCAACGGTGAGCTTGTTGACCTTCAGGTTGTGTTTGATAAGAATAATCCCGACGGAACGGTAACGGGTGCATTCCCCATGTATGAGGATGACCTTGTTGATGTTCAGGCCAAGGGTGCTATTGAAATCAAAGCAGGGGATAAGATAGAATTGCTCTGCGATTATTATGACCTTGACGGTAACTTTGAGTCCTCATATACCCTCGGTGATTCGTTTACCGTTCCCGCAAGCGGTCTTAAGCTTACAAATCTTGCCCTTGATGCGGATAATTTCAGCTATACCTACCGTATTACCGATATATATGGAAATCATTACTGGACACCTGTTAATAACTAAAATATAAGGAGATGCTTTTATGCTTTCAAAAACCCCTCCTATGGGCTTCAACACATGGAATACCTTCGGTCATGACATTAATGAAACGGTGATTAAAGAAACTGCCGACGCTCTTGTTTCAACGGGACTTCGTGATGCAGGTTACGAATATCTCGTAATAGACGATTGCTGGAGCGAAAAGCAGAGAGACCCCGAAACCGGCAAAATCATTCCCGACCATATCAAATTCCCCAACGGAATGAAATGCGTCAGTGATTATGTTCACTCAAAGGGACTTAAATTCGGTATGTATTCCTGCGCAGGTACAAGAACCTGTGCCGATTATCCTTCATCATTCGGCCATGAGTTCCTTGATGCCGAAACTTTTGCCGAATACGGTGCGGATTTCCTTAAGTATGATTATTGCTTCCGCCCCGCTCATTATGACGGAGACCTTATGTACAGACGAATGGGTCTTGCTCTCAAGGCTTGCGGCAGAGAGATTCTTTTCTCAGCCTGCAACTGGGGTGCTGATGATGTTCATAAATGGATTCGTTCAACAGGCGCTCACATGTACCGTTCAACAGGCGATATAAACGATTCCTTTGTTTCCATGAGAGATATTGCTCTCAGTCAGGTGCCCGAGCTTCCTTTCAGTGCCTCCGGATGCTTTAATGACATTGATATGCTTACTATCGGTATGTACGGCAAGGGCAATGTTGCCGCCGGCGGATGTAATGACACCGAATATAAAACACAGTTCGCTCTTTGGTGTATGTTTGCTGCTCCTCTTATGCTCGGCGGAGACATCAGAACCTTCAGCGAAGATACTCTCAGACTTGTTACCAATAAAAAGCTTATCAGAATCAACCAGGATGAAGAATGCCGACCTGCTTTTGATGTCAGCATGAAGATCGAAAAGAATGCCGACGGACAGAATAAGTTCGGCGTCAGTGACAACGGTAAGAGAAAGGTTTATTTCCGTCTTCTTTCCGATAATGAATTTGCAGTTCTTTTTGTCAATTTCGGCGACAGCGACGCAAGAATTGATTTCTATATGAGTGATGTCGGTCTTGCTGCAGATACAGGCTATGGCCTTGATATGACAGAAGTATTTACCGATGAGCATCTCGGCGTCAAGAAAGAATTTATGAGCCGTGTCATCAAAGCTCATGACTGTGAATGCTATCTCTGCAAGCTTGCAAAATGAAAGAACAGTTATGTGTTTCCTGCGAGAAGCCTCTGACAAGTGACGATATCGGTTTTCACAAAAAGATGGTCAACAGAGGTGCAGAGGAATTTATGTGTATTGATTGTCTTTGTGATTATTTCGGCCTTACACGGGAAAAAGCGGAAGAAATGATTGCAAAGTTTAAGGAAATGGGATGTTCCCTTTTTTAAGAAAGGAAATATAGTTATGAAACATTGTAATGTTATTTCTCACAGAGGCGCGAATAAATATGCACCGCAGAACACCATTCCCGCTTTCAGCAAATCGCTGGAAATAGGTGTTGACGGTTTTGAGACGGATGTTCATTGCACCGCTGACGGTTTTGTGGTTGTCTGTCATAATTATACCGTTGACGAAACATCAGACGGAACCGGAAATATTGCCGATATGAATCTTGAAAGACTTCGTGAGCTTGATTTCGGCTCATATTACTCTGAAAAATTCAAGGGCACGCTTATTCCCACTCTTGATGAATTTCTTTCTCTTTGCGAGGGTGCCGATATTGAAGTTATGAATATTGAGATTAAAAGCCCCCGCAACGGCGAAAAGGATATTGCAGATAAAACCATTGCCGCCGTTAAAGCACACGGCTTGTTTGACAAACTTCTCATTTCAAGCTTTGATCCGGAAATTCTCATTCAGTGTAAACAGGTTGATCCTGCCTGCAAGACGGGCTACCTTTACAGCCCCGATAAAATGCATACCTATTACAAAATGCTTTTTGATTATGTGGGCTTTGCAAAGAAAATCGGTGCCGATTATCTTCATCCTCATTATTCACTCGTTAATGCTCATTATGTTAAAAAGCTTCACGAAAACGGAATCGGTGTAAATCCCTGGACTGTTGATGACCCGAATATGGCAATGAAAATGCTGAAATGCGGCGTTGACGGAATTATCACCAATTGTCCAGATACAATCAAAACCGTTGTTGCCGATTTTGAAGAAACCGAGGTGTGATTAATGTTAAAGCATATCGTTTGTTTCAAGCTTAAGGATAACAGCCTTTCAGAGTGTGAAAAGGCGAGAGATATTCTGCTTTCCATGAAAGGAAATGTTCCGATGCTCCGTGATATAAATGTGGGCATTGATGTTCTGCATTCCGCACGCTCTTATGATATAATCCTTGAAGTGACTCTTGATGATATGGATTCTCTTGACAGGTATCAGCAGGATGAATACCATTGCTCTGTTGTTAAAAAACACATGCATTCTGTTGCCGAGACCAGTATTTCAATGGATTACATCTTCTGAATTATAAAAAACAAACAACTTTAAGAAAAATTGTGAAAAACAGTTGACAAATCCTACAAAAGATGATATATTGTAATCGTAAAGAGGGTCAGGAATAAAACCCGAAGAAAAAGACCCTGCTTTTTAACCATAGAGTAAGCGTAAGAAACAATTTACGGTTATGATTAAAGAAAGGCGGCGATACCCATGTACACTTCAGCTTCATGGCTCGCAGCCGTAACGGTCCTTTGATTTGACAGCTTGTTTCGGCTGTAAGTTTAAGTCACTTAGACTTGGTAAGGACTGAAAGTTACGGCTGTGAGCGAATGATAATGAAAAATCATCCTCCGTTTTAACGGGGGATGTTGTTTTTGGAGGATATTATGGCAAATAATGTTTTAATTGAAGAAATGAAAAACCGCAGGAGTTGCCGCAAATATAAACCGGATGCCATTCCCGAAGATGTGCTTGACCGTATTCTTGAAGCGGGTTCTTATGCTCCCACCGGAATGAATAAACAGGCACCGATTATTATTGCCGTCACCGATAAAAAAATCAGAGATGAGTTTTCTGCACTGAATGCAAAAATTATGGGTGCACCTGGTAAAGACCCGTTTTACGGTGCCCCCGTTGTTCTCGTAGTTCTTGCGGATAAAAGCGTTTCAACTCATGTTTATGACGGAAGTCTTGTTATGGGTAATCTTCTTCTTGCAGCTCACGCCGAGGGGATTGCCTCCTGCTGGATTCACAGGGCCAAAGAAGAATTTGAGCTTCCCGAAGGTAAAGCATTTCTTGCATCGCTGGGCATAAAAGGGGATTATGAAGGCATAGGTCATTGTATTCTCGGCTATGCCGATTGTGACCATCCCGCAGCACCTCCGAGGAAAGAAAATTATATTTATAAAGTTTGAAATATGGTTATTAAACATACAGAATAGTTTTAATCCCGGATGGAGTGTAAAAACTTCGTCCGGGATTAATAATATAACTGGTTGACAAAAGGTCGGTATACCGATATAATATATGCAGGAGGATTGATGATTATGAATCTTCAGGAATATATTGATAGCAAAAACATCACAAAATATCATCTGTCACAAATCAGCGGAGTTCCGAAAACAACGGTTATTGATATTTGCTCCGGGAAAAGCTCGCTCAAGAAGTGCTCGGCATATACCGTACAGCAGCTTGCCAAAGCACTTGATTGTACAATGGAAGAAATTATGAATATGGATGCTTCCGATTCCGTATATGATAAGGAAACGGGCTTGCCGAAAAATAAAAAATACCTTGAGTGTAATCTGCCGCCGTATCTTAATGATTCGCTGAAAAATATGATTGCTTCATGGAAGATTATTGACAGAGGCGAAAAAGATTACAGTTGGGATTTGAATTGGTGTGAACTGAATGCCGATATAAATTCAGCGGAAACGGAACAGGAAATATCCTCAGAGCAGGCGTGGTACCTGCGTGAAAAATATCTGAGAATGAAGAAGGAAGCAGTATGATTGATTTTACGAATCTGCCCGTCAGAAATAAAACTTATGCTGGTGCTAACGGCAGCAAGATTTCTGTGGTTTATAACAATGAGCTTTATATGCTGAAATTTCCCGCAGTTCCGGGCATCAACAAAGAAATGAGTTATGCGAACGGCTGTATATCCGAATACCTCGGATGTCATATTTTTGAAAGTATAGGAATTCCCGTTCAGAAAACATTGCTTGGTACATACACAAAAAAAGGAAAAGAAAAAATTGTTGTTGCCTGTAAAGATTTTACGGTTGGCGGTTTTGTGCTTCAGGATTTTGCTTCGCTCAAAAACACCATTATTGATTCTGCACACAACGGGTACGGAACAGAACTCGGAGATATTGTTAAAACCTTGGATGAGCAGACTGCCATAGATTCACAGAAGCTTACGGAATGGTTTTGGGATATGTTTATTGTAGATGCTTTAATAGGCAACTGGGACAGACATAACGGTAACTGGGGTTTCCTTTATAACGCCGAAACCGATGAGATTACTCTTGCACCCGTATACGATTGCGGTAGCTGCCTTTTCCCGCAGGCAGACGAAGAAATTATGCGCAGAGTTCTTAAGGAACCTGCCGAGCTTGAAGCACGTATATTTGAAAGACCGCTTTCGGGAATAAAGGTGAACGGCCAGAAAATACAATATTTTAAATTTATATCATCTTTAGAGAATGATGATTGTAATAAGGCTCTTCAAAGAATAATTCCCAAAATTGATATGGAAAGAATATACAAAATCGTAGATGAAACTCCTTTTATTTCCGATTTGCAGAAAGAATTCTATAAAACAATGCTTAGGGAAAGAAAAGAGAGAATCTTAGATTTTTCATACCGGAAACTGCAGAAAAAGTAAATATCAGATATGACAATATCCCGGATGGAGCGTAATAACTCCGTCCGGGATATTTTTTGCAAGGTTTCCTAAAAAATAATGCCCCGAAAGATTGACTTTCAGAGCAATGGTGTAAAATAGCTTTAACCTCTGATATATGAGGTCTTTTTTAGAAATATCTCTTAAGAAGACCAGCAAAAGCCTTACCATGTCTTGCTTCGTCGCGTGCCATTTCATGAACTGTGTCATGGATAGCGTCGAGGCCTTTTTCTTTTGCAAGCTTCGCAAGAGCGGTTTTGCCTGCTGTTGCACCGTTTTCGGCTTCAACTCTCATTTCAAGATTCTTTTTTGTACTGTCGGTGATTACTTCGCCGAGAAGCTCTGCAAATTTTGCTGCATGCTCAGCTTCTTCGTAAGCGGCCTTTTCCCAGTAAAGACCGATTTCGGGGTAACCTTCACGGTGAGCAACCCTTGCCATTGCAAGATACATACCGACTTCTGTGCATTCACCTGTGAAATTAGCTCTGAGACCTTCGATGATTTCGGGGTCAACATCCTTTGCAATGCCGACAACATGTTCTGCAGCCCAGGACATGCTTTCCTCTTTAACTTCTGTGAATTTTGAACCCGGTACACCGCACTGAGGGCACTTTTCGGGAGCAGAGTCACCTTCGTGAACATAGCCGCATACGGGACATACAAATTTTTTCATGATTTTACCTCCGTAAAATAAATTTATTTCGCAATCGGGGCTTATACCCCGAAGTTTTACCGAATTATAATCGAATTCAAAATTTTTGTCAAGTATTGCCGACTTTTTCTTGTAATTATTAAATACAGATGTTAAAATCATTATATATTCAAGGAAAGCGGTGATTAAATGGGAAATGTCAACGGCGAATGGATAATGCTCGGCTGTGATGCGGATGATCCTTACCGTCTTCATACCCCCGAAGAAGCGATAGACTATATAAATAAAATCGGTTTTCTCCCGCTTTTTGCCGGAAGTATTCCCGGCTTTTCTCTTGAAGAAAGAACCCTCGGCGGCTATTGGTGGTCGGGAGATGTTGAAAGAGATCCGTGGGAGTGGCGCAGAATAATAGCTGCATCCGAAAAGGTTGCTTACGGTAAGTTTTTTGCCGGTAAGGCGGGATTTGTTTCTCTTGATTGGCTTCCTTATTTTGCAAATATGCGAAGAGACGGTTATGATTTTGATGCTCTTTGGGATGAAGGAAAAGCAAAACGAAGAGCAAAACTTATTATGGATCAGTTTGCCGATAATGATGAATTTGATTCTGCGTCGCTTAAAAGAGCATCAGGGCTGGTAAAAGGGGAGTCAAAGTATTTTGACCCAATAGTCAATGAGCTTCAGATGATGACTTACCTTGTTATTAAAGATTTCAGACAAAAGATAAATAAACATGGTCAGCCCTACGGGTGGCATATCGCCGTTTATTCAACTCCCGAAAAGCTTTGGGGTGAGAAGCTCGTCAGGTCTGCATATTCCGAAGAACCCGAAGTATCAAGAAAAAGGATTTATGATTTTTTGCAGTCGGAATATCCCATAGCTTCACAGCAGCAGCTGAAAGCGTTAATCAAATAGTATATAATGTATATTATCTGGCGGAGAAGAAAACTTGTTTTTCTTCTCCGCTTTACTGTTTTGTAATGTATATCACAAGACACACACGGAATAGTTGATAAAAAGGGAATAAAAAGGTAGAAAATGGGTAAAAAAGTTCTTGACAAGGGGAGAATGATGTGATATATTAGTCGAGCACTCGCAAGAGAGCAGCGCAC
>JAZUJJ010000123.1:0-48298 GCA_045642725.1 Acutalibacteraceae bacterium | reverse complement strand
AATATTTACTCTCAAGGTCAAAAATGCTTTCATTAGAATTTTCAGTCATCTTTCGTTATATCCTTTCTTAATTTATTTATTATTTCTGATTTACCACATTCTCATTTGAATGTTTGCTGATTTTTCACTGATATTTGCTTTTTTCTTTTCGCCTGTTGCCAGATACTTCTTTATTGTGTTGACGTCAACGAGCTGTCTCTGACCGACTTCAACACAAGGGATTTTGCCATCGGAGATCAGCCTCCTCAAGGCCTTTTCGCTGAGAGATGTTTCCGGGTCACCTTTCTTTATCTCTGCCAGAGCCTTGCGAATGGTCCTTAATTTGGGGTCTTTCATTTCGTTTCACCTCTTTTCCGTTTTGTAACAATCGGCTGTTTTTCCTTTTGTTTGACGAAGTATGCAAGAGTTCAAAATCAAAAAGCAGCATATACGTAAGATTTTTTGACTTTTTTCGAATTTTTTTACTCTTCGTCTCTTTTTTCTGCCGTTCGTGACTAAGTATGCAAGAAATTTTTTCAGCATCTTTCTTCTACGTAAGATTTTGGAGGTCTTCAAAAAAGTTTTTTCATTGCCCTCGATTTGTTCTTTTCGTGTCTGTTCGATGCTTTTTGCTTTTGTTTGACGAAGTATGCAAGCCTGAAAAAGTAAGAATGTACATATACGTAAGAATTTCGGCTTTTTGAAGAAATTTTTTTATGAATTATTTGTGAATTATTGAATATTGCCCCGAAATCCGTTTGACAAATTCGAAATGGGACGCTATAATGCGCTTCCAATTGAATATGAAAGGGGGCCTTGCATGACAAAAAAGGAGTACAGAGGGCTCAGAGATACAACGAAATTTGCCCTTTCCGGAAGAGAGCTTAACCTCGTCCATCCGATTGACATGACACGGGACATCATCGAAAGTGAGTTCGGCAGAGACAACGGCACTGCAGATAAGGTTGAAAAACTGCTCCGAAATGGAGAAATCGTTGTCTGGGAAACGCCAGATGGCTGCACACACTCACTGTCTTTAACCCAAGATGAACCTATGTCCGACATTGACTTTGCAACGATAGTACTTTCAAAAATGGAGGACGATCTTCCGCCAAAGATGTTTGAAGAAATTCTGGATACTTTCCCCGATGAGATTGCGGATAAGTGGCGGAACGATTAGCCACAAAGCAGAACGATTTCACACAATACTACACGATTTAGCACAATATTAAAGGTATCAAAGATTTCATATAAAAAAAGCAGGTAGCCTGACACTCATCAAGCTGCCTGCTTCGCCTTTTTCGGTATATTACCAAAACAATCATATATATTGCCGAAAGATATTGACATACTACTGATATACGGCTATAATATGCTTGAAAATATATTAGGAGGATAGTATATGGCTGAATATATATCGGCAAAAGAAGCCGCAAGGCTTTGGAACCTTTCTGAAAGATCAGTAACAAATCTTTGCCGCAGCGGAAGAATTGAAGGTGCAGTTAAAAACGGTCGTGATTGGTCAATTCCCGCCGATGCCGAAAAACCGGCAGATAAGCGCATTAAAACGGGTGCCTATGCCAAAGGCAAAAAGGCAGGCTATCTTCCTCTGCCGGTCGGTGTTTCCGATTATCGGCTTGCTTCTACAGAGTATTACTATATTGACAAGACCCTGATGATTCGTGATTTTCTTGATGAGCGTCCGATGGTGTCGTTGTTCACCCGTCCGCGCCGTTTCGGAAAAACACTGAATATGGATATGCTGCGCACCTTCTTTGAAAAGTCGGAGGAAGACACATCACGCTTCTTTACCGACAAAAAGATATGGGCGTGCGGCGAAAAATACCGTGCCTATCAAGGAAAATATCCGGTTATCTTTATTACCTTCAAGGATGTGAAATATACCACTTGGGAGGATACTCTTGAAGAAATCAAAAACATCTTTGCTCAGGAATTCAAGCGTCACAACGAACTGCAGGCAAGTGCGGCTTTAGACAAAACAGAAAAAGACTTTTTCGAAAAAATAGTATCAAAAGCCGCCTCTACGGTTGACCTTTCTCATGCGCTTGAATATCTTTCACAGATGCTCCATAAGCACCACAACGAATGTGCCGTAGTTATTATCGACGAATATGACACGCCCATTCAGCAGGGACACACCAAGGGCTTTTATGAAGATGTTATCGGTTTCATGCGAAATCTTCTTTCCGGCTGTCTCAAGGATAACAAACATCTTGCTTATGGCTTTTTGACGGGCATTCTGCGTGTTGCCAAGGAAAGCATTTTCAGTGGGCTCAATAACATCGTTATCAATTCAGTGCTTGACAGCAAATACAGCGAATATTTCGGTTTTACCGCCGACGAAGTCAGAGAAATGGCAAAGTATTACGGCAAAACGGAGAAATTCGATGAGGTTTGCGAATGGTACGACGGATACCGTTTTGGGAGCACCGAGATATTCAATCCATGGTCGGTAATAAACTATTTCAGCAACAAGTGCGAGCCGAGGGCGTTCTGGCTTTCCACCGGAAGCAATGATATTATCGGCGAAGTAATAGGTGAAGCCGATGACGAAATCTATCAGAAGCTTACCTCTCTTGTAAACGGCGGCTCATTCACAACTTATATCGATACAAGTGTCATATATCCTCAGGTCAAAAGCAATCCGTCATCGCTTTACAGCTTTCTGCTTGTTGCAGGCTATTTAAAGGTTATCAGATCAACCGTTTCAATCAGCGGTGATTTTATGTGTGAGGTCGCTCTGCCGAATAAAGAAATCTCGCTTGTTTACCGAAAAGAGATTCTGCAAAAGCTTGAAAATATGATTCCGCAGTCAACCGCCATTGCTGTGCAGGAAGCAATTTTCTCCGGCGACGGCGAAAAGCTCAAGAAAACCATTGGCAAATTGCTGCTTCAATCGGTAAGCAGCTTTGACACCGCAAAGGAAAACTTCTACCACGGCTTTATGCTCGGAATCTGTGCTCTGCTCGGTGGGTCATATACTACTTCAAACCGTGAATCGGGTGAGGGAAGATACGATATTCAGCTCAGTCCTGAAGAGAAAACGCTCCCCGGCATTATCATTGAACTGAAAGCGGAAAAGGACAGCTCGGAAAGTGAGCTGAAAGCTCTTGCAGATACCGCCTTGAAGCAAATCGAAGAAAAGAAATATGACACCGAAATGACCTCAAAGGGCGTTAAGACCATTTACAAATACGGAGTTGCCTTCAGCGGAAAAAATGTTGAGGTTGCGGTGGGATAATATCATATTGGGGCAATGATCAAGTTAGCGACAAACATTTATTAATATTATTTTTTCAATAAAACGCAACAGCCCTATCCGAACAAAATCGGAAAGGGCTGTTGTTTATGGTGATGGTGTTATTTGAAAAGAGTAAAAGCTGTAAGCATAGGCTCATTTGTTGGAGAATTCTTAACTAAAATAGAAATATAATCAACGATTAGTTCAGCCCAATAATTATTAACCCAAATCCTTTTTGATTTAGCTTTTGAGTCAATTCAATACTCAAGTACTTAGCATTGGTTCCAAGTTTTAATAACATGCTTTAAGTCTATCAGAAAAGCATATATTATATCGTGGCTCATTGAATTGTCTTTCCATGTTGATTTGGCAAATCCTACATATTGAAGGTTTTTATGCCTAAACTTGCCGAATTTCAGCAAAAACGGCGTGTTTTTATCCGATTATTTCAGACTTTCTTTGATGCAAAACAGAAAAAACCGACTCTGATACTTTAGCAGAACCGGAGCATCGGTTAACATTTGTTTTGCAGAATCTATAATCATAACGAAGGATTAGGGGGCAATATTACTGCTCGGGTTGATTAGAAAAAGCTGCATTTAATATTTCGGGTACAAATTCGGGTACAAATTAGGGTGCTAAAAAGTGTTAAAAGTCGCTCAAAAGCATTATATCAAAAACGAGAACAATAAAAATATTCCTCAAATTCCCTTGATATACAAGAGAATCTGAGGAATATCAACTGGCCCGCCCGAAGGGATTCGAACCCCCGGTCGTCAGAATCGGAATCTGATGCATTATCCAGCTATGCTACGGGCGGATATATCGGGCATATTTCAGCCCGTTTTGATAAATCAATAAATATTGTGTGCGTCGATTTCGGCACCTATTTCTTTAAGAAGAAGGTTTGTTGCCTGCTGCTTTCCTGCATTTATCGTGCAGGCGGCGGCACCGGCGTGCCCTCCTCCTCCGAGGCGGCTGCAGATTGCCGAAGCATCAATATCACCGTGAGTTCTCAATGAAACCTTAAAGCTTCCGTCTTTCAGTTCTCTCATAACCGCGCCCACAAGCACGCCTTCTATCTGCCTTGGCAGGTTGGCAAGCTTTGTGGTTTCCGTTTCGTCCGAGCCGCTTCTGCGGTACATCTCCTGAGTGACGCAAATAACGGCACATCTGTCGGAATAATAAAAGCGCATTGTTTCAAGAGCAAGCCTTTCAAGGGCGGCATAAGTCTTTGTTTTTGTTTCAAAAAAGACCTGAATGATATTATATGTGTCCGCTCCCGCGTCCGCAAGCTTTGCGGCAATTTCATAAGTTCTGACGGTTGTGTTTGAAAAGCGGAAACAGCCGGTGTCCGTTGTAACCCCCGTGAAAAGGCAGGAGGCTATAAGCGGTGTAAGCGAAACATTCATTTGCTCAAGCAGCAGATAAATTATCTCTGCCGTTGATGCGGAATCCGGCTCAAGGCACACCTTTTCGGCATAGAGCTGATTTGAGCCGTGATGGTCAATGCAAAGCTCCACCTTATTACCGTATGCAATGTTAAAATCCTCACCCAGAAGCTTGGGGTCGGCAACATCAACTGCAATTATATGCTCCGCTTCAAATTCTTCTTCACTGTAATCCGCAAAAAGGAACTCAAAATCCTTTGTTATTTTATCGCCGCATTTTATTAACGCTTTCTTGCCGAGGGCTTTCAGGCCGTAGGCAAGAGCAGTGGCACTGCCGAGAGTATCTCCGTCGGGAGAAATGTGGCAGAGCAATAAGTAATTATCGTTACTCAGCAGAAATTCCGCTGTTTCGCGAAGATCAATCCTCATCCGAATCACCCTTAACGATATTGTTGAGCAAGCCGGTAATTGCCATACCTTTTTCTATGGAATCATCGGCGATGAATTTCAGCTCCGGAGTTTTGCGAAGATGAAGGCGCTTGCCCACCTCGCGGCGGATATATCCCGTGGCACTGGTGAGACCCTTTACGGCAAGCTTTGCCGTGTCAATGCCTTCCATGGCGCTGACATAAACCTTTGCGTAAGAAGCATCTGAGCTTACATCAACATTAACTATGGTAAGCATACCCTGAATGCGGGGGTCTTTGAGCTCGCGGACTATTGCCGCAAGCTCTCTTTTTATATCCTCGGAAACTCTGTCAATTCTGTAACCGGCCATATATTTTTCCTCTTAATCTCTGTATTCCTCGGTCACAAAGACTTCAAATACGTCGCCTTCCTTGATGTCGTTGAATTTTTCAAGGCCGATACCGCAATCAAAGCCCTGAGCAACTTCCTTGACATCATCCTTAAATCTGCGAAGTGAAGCCATTTCATCCTCGGTAACAACGATACCGTCTCTGACAACTCTTATCTTTGCACCTCTTGTGACCTTACCGCTGATAACATGGCAGCCCGCAACATTGCCCACGGAGGAAATTTTGACAACCTGGCGGACTTCTGCCTTACCGATGTCAACATCTCTGAATTTGGGTGCAAGCATACCCTTGATAGCGGCTTCTATTTCGTTTATGCAGTCATAAATGACTCTGTAACATTTAATCTGAATTCCGTCGCGTTCTGCATTTTCGGCAGCAACATTATCGGGTCTTACATTGAAGCCGACGATAATTGCGTTGGAAGCGGTGGCAAGCATGACATCGCTTTCGCTTACGGCACCGACGCCGGAGTGAATGACCTTAACTCTGACTTCGTCGTTTGAAAGCTTCACGAGACTCTGTTTAACTGCTTCTGCGGAGCCCTGAACATCGGCCTTGATGATGATATTGAGGTCCTTGAGCTCGCCCTCTTTGATTGAATCAAAGAGATTTTCAAGAGTAACCTTCTGATATTCCTTGAAAATGTCCTCTTTTGCCTTTGCCTTTCTCTGCTCAACAAGCTCTCTTGCAAGTCTTTCATCGTTAACGGCGTCAAAGCTGTCGCCTGCCTGGGGAACCTCGGCAAGACCCATGATTTCAACGGGAACAGAGGGGCCGGCCTTATTGACCTTTCTGCCCTTATCGTCGGTCATAACTCTTACACGGCCGACGGCTGTACCGGCAACGATAATATCACCGGAATTAAGAGTACCGTTCTGAACAAGAAGAGTTGAAACGGGGCCTCTGCCCTTATCAAGTCTTGCCTCAATAACAACGCCCTTTGCCGAGCGGTTGGGGTTGGCCTTAAGTTCCTGCATTTCAGCAACAAGAAGTACGGATTCAAGAAGCTTGTCAATACCCTCTCTGGTGTGAGCGGAAACGGGAACGCATATTGTTTCACCGCCCCATTCTTCGGGAACAAGCTCATACTCGGTGAGCTGCTGAAGAACTCTGTCGGGATTTGCGGCGGGCTTATCTATCTTGTTGATGGCAACAATAATCTGAACGCCTGCTGCCTTGGCGTGGTTGATAGCCTCAATGGTCTGGGGCATAATACCGTCATCGGCGGCAACAACAAGAATGGCGATATCGGTAGCCATGGCACCTCTCAGACGCATTGATGTGAATGCGGCGTGACCGGGAGTGTCAAGGAATGTGATATTTGAGCCGTTGATTGATGTTCTGTAAGCACCGATGTGCTGAGTGATACCGCCTGCCTCGGAGGCAGTAACGGATGTGTTTCTGATAGCATCGAGAAGTGAAGTTTTACCGTGGTCAACATGACCCATGACAACAACAACGGGGTCTCTTGTAACAAGGTCTTCTTCGTTGTCTTCGCTGTCGTCGATAATTCTGTCTTCAATGGTGACGACCACAAGCTTTTCAACCTTTGCGCCGAGTTCCTCGGCAACTATTGCCGCGGTATCATAATCAAGGCTGTCGTTTATGGTAGCCATCTGACCGAGGGCAAAGAGCTTTTTGATAACCTCTGCCGCAGTCATCTTGAGCATTGAGGCAAGCTCACCGACCGTGATTTCCTCGGGAAGCTTAAGCTGAAGCTGAGGCTTCTTCGCTCTCTCGGCGGCAATTCTTGCAAGTCTTTCTTTTTCGGTTTCTCTTCTTGAAGAGCGCATACCCTGCTTTTTGTACTGCTTGCTCTTCTGATTTATCTTCTGCTTTGAGGGACCTTTTTCAAGAGCGCCTGATGAACCGGGAGCTATATTTTCATATTTCTCGTTGTACTTTTCAAGATCAACATTGTTTGCTCTCAGGTCAACGGTGGTCTGCTCACCCTTTGTTCTGGGCTGAGCGGGACCCTTTTCTTTTTTCTTTGCTGTGGGAGCAGGCTGAACGGGCTTGTTGGGCATAAGAGGCATTCTTGCCTTCTTGCTTTCCTGAGCGGGTTTGTTTTCCTGCTTCTTTTCGGCAGGCTTCTGCTCCTGCTTCTTTTCTGCGGGTGCATTTTCCTTTTTCTTGTCAGCGGCGGGAGCCTTGGGAGCTTCCTTCTGAGCAGGCTTCTGTTCGGGCTTCTTAGCCTCCTGCTTCTTCTCTTCCTTGGAACCGGCAGACTTTTCGGCCTTCTTTTCGGGTGCGGGAGCTTCCGTTTTTTCCGCCTTTACTTCTTTTTCTTTCTTTTCTTCCTTCACGGGCTCCTCCGGCTTTTCGGCAGGAGCGGCGGGTACGGAAGTCATCTCAAAATAAGCGTCGAGTGACTCCTGTGCGTGAGCGAGAGTGTAGGCCTCAAAAACGAGATCGAGCTCATCGGATTCAAGCACGGAGCTTCTTGCTTTTTTGCTTTCATAATGCTTTGCAAGCAAATCTATGACATCATTGGGCTTTATTGCCAGATCCTTGGCAACATCCTGTACCTTGTATTTTGTAATCATCTGTTGACCTCCCATCAGGTATTCAGAAGTTTAAGCAAAGCTTTTGCAAAACCTTCATCGTTGACGGTCAGCACTGCGGATTTGAGTCCGGTTGCGTGACCGATTTCCGTCATATCGGAATCCAGCACTATTATGGGCATTTCTTCGCCCGTAAAAGAGGATTCCTTTTCCATTTCTTTTCTCAGTCTTTCGGATGAATCGCTGCTGAGCAGACAAAGCTTTGCGCTTTTGCTTCTGATCGAGCCGACAGCACCGTCATGTCCGCAGCTTAATTTATTTGCTCTGCGGCACATTCCGAGAAGAGAGAGAAAACCGGGATCATCCATTTTTCAGTTCTTCCTCCATTCTCTCGTAAACTTCATCGGGTATTTCACAAGAGAACGCACGCTCAAATCTTTTTGCCTTGCGTGCAGTTGAAAGGCACTTGGCATCACGGCAGACATAAGCACCTCTTCCGGGCTTTTTGCCTGTCAGGTCAAGTGAAATTTCTCCCTCCGGGGAGCGGACAACTCTCACAAGTTCTTTCTTCGGCTTCATTTCGTTACAGCCGGTGCATTTTCTCATGGGAATACTGCGGTGTGTAGGCATTGGTTCAACCTCTCATTTATTTTTCATCAAAATTGATAACGGGTTCTTCAAACTCGGGATTTATGTCTATCTTCCAACCGGTAAGTCTGTTGGCAAGGCGGGCATTCTGACCCTTGTTGCCGATAGCCAGCGAAAGCTGTGTGTTGGGAACGATTACGCGGCAGGATTTTTCGTCTTCACTGAGTATTTCAACTGAAATAACATCTGCGGGGGCAAGGGAAGCGGCAACATACTTTGCGGGGTCGTCACTGTAATTGACAACATCAAGCTTTTCGCCGCCCAGTGCATCAACGATATTGTTGATACGTGCGCCCTTCTGACCGATGCAGGCACCTACGGGGTCAACATTTGCATCAGCGGAATAAACGGCGATTTTGCTTCTCGAGCCTGCTTCACGGGCAATGGATTTGATTTCAACGGTTCCGTCCTGAATTTCGGGAACCTCGATTTCAAGCAGTCTTCTGACAAGGCCGGGGTGAGTTCTTGAAATCATGGCCTTGGGGCCCTTTGTACCTTCTTTGATGTCGGAAATATAAACCTTTGTATAGTCGCCTTCTTTGAAGGAATCGGTGGGAAGCTGTTCGCTTCTGGGAAGTCTTTCGACAACCTTTCCGATTTCAACAAGAACATCGCCTGTTCCGTCATCAACTTTAATAATCTTTGCAGAGGCAAGCTCCTGGTTCTTGTCCTGAAGCTCTATTCTCTTTCTCTCCTGCTCTGCCTCGCCGATATTCTGGCGAAGAAGATGCTTGCCTTTAACGGCTGAAATTCTGCTTACATCCTTGGGATTGAGTTCGATTTCAAGCACATCACCGACGGAGATTCTCTTTTTGTGCTGTAAAGCCTCGGCAAGTGAAATTTCCTCAATGGGGTCTTCAACGGTCTCGACAACTCTCTTGCGTACATAAACCTTTATCTGACTTTTTTCGGGGATAATGTCACAGAAAACAATATCTCTTCCGCCGTACTCTGTTTTAACGGATGTAACTATGGATTTTGCTATTGCACTGTAAAGCACATCAGCGGGAACACCTTTGTCTGCCGCCATAGCGGAAACTGCTTCAAAAAATTCATTGTTTTTCATTTTTTCCTGTCAATCCTTTCTGATTCTGTGTTCAATCATCAAAGTCATCAAGCTTTATGTATGATGCTTCTTTTTTATCTATGCTCATGGCACTGCCGTCCTCAAGACGAAGCACCACGGTTTTACCGTCACTGTCCTCAAGAACACCTTCAAAGTCTCTTTTACCCTCAAGAGGTCTTATGAGTCTTACTTTAATGTCGGCACCCTTGAATTTCTCAAAATGTTCGGGTCTTGTAAGCTCCCTTTCAAGACCGGGTGAGCTGACCTCAAGACAATAGCTCTGCTCAATGGGATCAAGCTCATCAAGAGGCTTGTCAATGGCTCTGCTCATGTTTTCACAATCGTTGATGTCAACGCCGCCGTCCTTGTCGATTATTATTCTCAGGAACCAGTCGGCACCTTCCTTGACAAAGCGGATGTCCCAAAGCTCAACGCCGAGCTCTTTTGCTATCGGCTCAGCCAGCTGCCAGACGGCTGCGGCAACATTTCCGCCCTTTCCTTTTGCCATAAGCGTCCTCCTTTTTTGCAAAAACAAAAGAGCGGGCTGCCCCACTCCTTTGTACTACTTTATATCCTTACTGTAAAAGATATTATCATATATATATCGAAAAATCAAGGGCAATTTTGCCGATTTCTCAATATTTATTGTCCTCTGCTTTATTTATTTTACATAGGTAATCGTAAAGCAGTGGGAACGGATCTTGTTTTTCATAAGGTTTTCCTTGAATGTGCCGCCGAGGATGGTCATTCCGCCCACATTCACCTGCTTGACATAACCGATGGAATTGCTGTAAGAGGCGTCATGTGAAATAATCTTTATCCACTGTGACGGGTCATTGCCGAGAGAAACCGTCTTTCCCTTACCCGAAGCGTATGAGGTTATATAGCTCCTCATTTCATCGGCAGTAAAGGTGTAGGTCTTGACCTCTACCTGCTCCGGGCTGTAAATGCCGCCGCGAAGGTAGGGATAATCAGTACCGCCCCAGGTCTGAGCTGCATTTGAGGTTTTACCCGCAACGGAATCACCGTAGAATGTCTGGGCGTATGTTCCGTTGTAATCAAGATATTTTGCGGCCGGGGTCTGACTTTCGGAAGAAATACCGAGAACCGCAAAAACAGCCTTTTCAACCGTGGAACCGCTGTATTTGAAGGATGAACGGTATGCCTGACCGCTGCCGTAACCGTATATTTTCGAGTAGTTATAAGCACAGACTGCCTGTGCCTTCATTGCTTCAATGGGAGCATCATCGCCGATTTCCTGTGCCACGGTCTTGCAGAGATACTCAACAAGAGTTACCGTGCTTCCGTTTTTGACAACGGTCTTAGGTGTCGAAGAATCGGTTTTGAGGGTGGTTCCGGGGAAATAATGATAAAGAATATCTGTATAGCTGCTGCCGGATTTTGCCATGGCAATGGCACCGTCCTGGCTCATACCTACACCGTGTCCGTTACCGTAAGCGGTAATGACAAAGGTGCCTGAGGGAGCGTTTACGTTTCCGCCGGATGAAGTATCATAAGGGTTCTTTACATAATCAAGAGGATTTACTCTTGTAAGAGTTCCGTTCTGTTCAACCTTTCTCACTTCAAGATGAAGATGAGGGCCGGTAGCATTTCCGGTCTGACCTATATGGCCGATAAGCTGGCCCTTTGTAACGGTCTGGCCGAGTGACACCGTAAGGTCATTGGTATGAGCATAAAGGGTCGCAATTCCCGTTCCGTGGTTGATGATACAGTAATTGCCGAAGCCGTCATTATACCCGCCGTCATTCAGAACCTTTACGACCTTGCCGCCGTCACAGGCGTAAATCGGCTCGCCCTTTGAATTTCCGCTCTTCAGACGGATGTCAATACCGCCGTGGAAAGAGCCGTCATCATAGTTGGGATAACCTGCGGTGATTTCGCTTTCGGTTCTCAAAGGCCAGGAAAGGAAACCTGTTCCGCCGATAATATCATCTTCCTCTTCTATGATTACTTCGCCTGCGGTCTGTCCGCCCGAAGGGTCATCGGGCAATTTGCCGACAAAGCCCGTAATCGTTGAAATAAGTGACATAACAAGCTGAATAAAAGCCATGAACAGCGAAACGATAACATTCAGTACCTGCTGCATAAATCCTCCTTACTTCGGAAAGCCCGCTGCTGGAGCAGTGCCAAGCCGAAACAGATAATAGGTAACAAGTTTGTGATTATATATAAACGAAGCGTTTTCACGCCTTTCAGACCTCTGAAATATGCTTTACCGTACCGCCGAGGCTGTCACCGAGAAAGGTGTGAGCGGTACTTTTGAAATAATCGGGATTATCACTGACGAAATATTCTCTTCTGCCCTGCCCCGAGGAACCGAGAAGCCCGTTCTGCTCAAGCCCTTTTTTCAGCTCATGAGCCGCCGCAACGGAAGAGCTGATTATATTCACACCCGGCATAATGTCGGCTATGACATCGGAAAGCAGAGGGTAATGTGTACAGCCGAGAACAAGAGTATCAATGTTTTTTTCTTTGAGAGGTTCAAGATATTCACGCAAAACCGTTTCGATAACCCGGTCATTTCTTCTGAAACGGTTGTTCTCAACAAGGGGTACAAGCAGAGGGCACGCCTTGCTTATAACCGTAAGGCTTTCGTCAACGGAATGTATCGCCTTTTCGTAAGCCCCGCTGTTAACGGTGGCATCCGTGGCAATAACGCCTATGATTCCGTTTTTTGTGATATTTGCCGCCTTTCTTGCGGCAGGCTCAACAACGCCGAAAAACGGGTAAGGAAAAAGCTTTTCCACTTTTTCACGGGCAATGGAATCCGCCGTATTGCAGGCAATCACCACCGCCTTTATGTCAAAACGGCTGAGGAATTTAACATCCTCTATAACATATTCGGTTATCTGCTCCTTTGACCTTGTTCCGTAAGGCACATGAGCGGTATCACCGAAATAAACGATATTTTCACCCGGCATAATGTCGATAACGCTTTTTGCAACCGTCAGACCGCCGATACCCGAGTCGAAAATACCGATATAACCGTCGTTGGTATTCATCTTATCATCTCACAGTGAGTTTACTATTTTTTTGAAATGGTCTCCTCTTTCTTCGAAGCAGGAATACTGGTCGAAGGAGCTGGTGGTGGGAGAGAGAAGAACGGTATCTCCGCTTACGGCAAGCTTGTTTGCCTCGGCAACGGCCTGTTCAAGATTTTCAACGATTATTCCGTCATCACCCACAAGCTCTCTGACAAGCCTCGGACCGCAGAATCCGTAACCGATAACCTTTTTGACACTGCCGAGGTTCTTTTTAAGCTCATCCATGGGCAGGCCCTTTTCAAAGCCGCCGACAAGCAGGATTACGCCCTTGTCAAAAGACCTGACAGCGGTAATGGTGGCATCCGTATTGGTGCCCTTTGAATCGTTGTAATACTTTATGCCGCCAATTTCGCGCACGAATTCTATTCTGTGCTCAACACCTCTGAAGGCTGAAACGGCATCGGTGATTATTTCGTTTGAAATGCCGAGAGCCTTTGCGGCATTGACGGCAATAATAACATTCTGAAGATTGTGTCTGCCGACAAGCTTTATTGCATCAAGAGGCAAAACCTTTTCGCCGTTGATTACTATATATCCGTCCGAAATATAAGAATCGGTGTCGGTACGGTCAAGGCTGAAGGAAACGACATCGCTGCCGACGGGGTATTTTGCCGTGTATTCCGCAAGAACCGGGTCATCGCCGTTGAGAATGAAGGTATCACCCGCACCCATATTTCTGTAAACCTCGGTTTTGGATTTATAGTAAGCATCAAGGCTTCCCATAAAGTCAACATGGTCGGGAGTAAGGTTGATTATCGTGGCGACCTCGGGTCTGAATTTATCAATATTGACAAGCTGGAAATTTGAAATTTCAAGAGCGATATAATGGCCTTCGTTTTTCATAAGGTCATTGTCAAGCACCATTTCGCACAGAGGAATACCGATATTTCCGCAAAGATGAGCTTTTTCGCCGTAGGCTTTTGCGAGAATTTCATAAACGAGAGAGGTGGTTGTGGTCTTGCCGTTGGTTCCGGTTATTGCCACATAATGCTGAGGCTTTGAAACAATATATGCAAGCTCGATTTCGGTAATAACGGGAACTCCGTTTTCCTCAAGCTTCTTTATCATCGGGCTTCTGTAAGGAACACCGGGGTTTTTAACAACAAGGTCGTATTTCTTTTCAAACACATCCATTGTCTGACCGACTATTTCAACGCCCATGCTCTCCAAAGCGGCGGCATCCTTTATTTCTTCTTTCTTTTTGCTTTCGGAAAGAATCACTTGTGCGCCGAGCTTTCTGAGAACCTTTATTGCCGCCATACCGCTTCTTGCAAGGCCGATGACAAGCACTTTTTTATCTGTAAAATCCATATAGGATCATCTCCCGGGAAAATTCAATTCATAGTTATACATTTTGCATTATACTCGTTTTTATATAAAAAGTCAAGAAATGCAAACGGGACTGCTGCATTATAACACAGCAGTCCCGTAAAAAGCGGAACAAAAAGTTAATAACTTAACACTTAAAACTCTTCTCACCATCTGTTCTCAACATATTCGCAGAAAGCATACATATCCTTGATTTCAAGCTTCGTGCCGTCATCAAGAGTAACGGTGCCGTTCCAGTAACCGTGAACCTGGTGGCTGTGCATTCTGAGAACAAGAGCGTTTGTGTCGGAGTGATGATCATAGAAAGGAGTCATTGTAAGGTCAAATCTGCCGTCCTCGGAAACAAAACGCCAGGGCTGCATATATTTGTCGGGCTTGGGGAAGGTTTCAACATCAACCGCACCGATCTTATGAGCTTTACCGTCATAGAAAAGGCAGGTTTCGGTTGCGTTGGATTCGTCGCCGATACCCCATGTGATTTCAAAGCCGAAAATATGCTTTTTGCCCTCGGCATCGGTAAGATAGGTTGAGCCGTTGCCCCAATACCATACGAGCTTATAAGGTGTATCAACTCTGCCCCAGTCAAGGCAGCAGAAGGTATCGTCCTTTGAGAATTCATAAACATCATTGCCGTTTTTGTATGTGCCTTCGCAAGGCATACAGTTCTGCTTTGTGGTCATGAAATATCTGTCGGGGAAACCGTTGAAGGGCAGAACGGTGGTGATGTTTTCGTGGTTCGGCATAATATCCATTGTGAATTTGCACTCAACGTTACCGGACTTGAACCAGATCGTTCTTGTGGTTTCCTTGGTGTCAAATTCAAACTCTGCGGAGCCGACCTTCATCTTTACATAGTTGGGAACATCGCCTTTGGGGGGAAGAACATATTTATCCTTGCCGCCGATATAGGGAATAAAAGCATTCTTGATTATTTTGCCTGCTTTAAGGTCAACGATGCAGGCGGAAACATAACCGCCCAGAGAAATATTTGCAAAGCTGAGCTGAACCATGTACTTTCCGTTTGAAAGCTGATAGAAATCCCATTCCTTACGGCGCATCTGAGCCTTTACATCGTTACGGTCATAGTCAAAAACATTATGTCTTGCCCAGCCCTTTGCCAGAAGAGTTCCGTCACTGCCGAGGAGCTTTGTGGGCTCTGTGTACTCGGTCTGCTTGCTTTTCCATTTGCCGTCCATCCAGCTTACATATGTTCTTTCCATTATCAAAACCCCTTTTCTTTGGTGTTGTGCATATAATATACCATACTCGAAAATAAAATACAATCTGTTTTTCAAAATTATAATATTGCTTTTTGAATTGACAACACAATACCGATATGTTAAAATAACAAAAAATAATTTTGGAGGCAAAAACTATGTCATTAAAGAACACATGGTACAGAACTTATCAGGGTGCTTTCAAGCTCGTTATGGGCACCAATCTTTTCAACTGGAAAGAGCCTGAGCTCCTTGAGGGCCCCGGCGCAGTAAAAAAGCTTCCTGCTTTCATTAAATCCAAGGGCATAAACAAAGTTCTTGTTGTTACCGATAAGGGCCTTACCGGTCTTCATCTGCTTGACGGTATGTATGAGGAGCTTGAAAAATCAAAGGTTGAATATGTTGTTTTCGACGGCGTTCAGCCCAACCCCTCAATTGAAAATATCGAAGACGCAAAAAGACTTTACATTGCAAATCACTGCGAAGGCATCATCGCTTTCGGCGGCGGCTCACCCATGGACTGTGCAAAGGCAGCCGGAGCCAGAGTTACCAACCCCAAAATCAGCGTAAGAAAGATGAGAGGCCTGCTTCATGTTGTTCATGCTCTTCCTCCTCTTTTTGCCGTTCCCACAACAGCCGGTACCGGCTCAGAGGTAACACTTGCCGCAGTTGTAACCGACGAGGCAACTCACGAGAAGTGCCCCATCAACGACCCCAAGCTTCGCCCCAAATATGCTGTTCTTGACCCGGAGCTTACAATCGGTCTGCCTCCTCACATCACATCAACCACCGGTATGGATGCTCTCACCCACGCCGTTGAGGCTTATATCGGCAGAAGCAATGTTGCCAACACCGAAGAATTTGCCGAAAAAGCAGTCAAGCTCATTTTCGACAATGTTGAAAAGGTTTATGCAAACGGCAAGGATATTGACGCAAGAAACAATATGCTCAAGGCCTCATACTATGCAGGTATGGCTTTCACAAGAGCTTATGTAGGTTATGTTCACGCCATCGGCCACAATCTCGGCGGTTATTACCATGTTCCTCACGGCCTTGCCATGGCTGTAATTCTGCCTCATGTACTTGAATACTACGGCGAGACAGCTTACGCACGCCTTGCAAAGCTTGCAGTTATTTCCGGCGTTAAGACCGACGGTACAGATGCCGAAAAGGCAAAGGCATTCATCGCCGAAATCAAGGCTATGAACGCAAGAATGAATATCCCCGACGGATTTGATGTAATCAAAGAAGAGGATGTTTCAATCATCGCCGACCGTGCTCTTAAGGAAGGCAATCCCCTTTATCCCGTTCCCAAGATCATGGATAAGGCCGACTGCGAAGCCCTTATCAGAGGACTTATCAAGAAATAAATATTTGAATTGAGGAGATGCTGAAATGAAAAAACTCACAGCCGTAATTCTCGCTCTTGTGCTTACTCTTTCGCTTGCTTTTGTTCTCGCTTCCTGCGGAAACGAAGCCGCTCCCGAAGGAAAGCCAGCTTCAATCACCATTGCCGTTCCCAACGACACCACAAACGAAGCCCGTGCTCTGCTTCTGCTTGAGGCCAACGGTCTTATCAAGCTTAAAGAAGGCGCAGGCATAACAGCCGGTGTTTACGACATTGAAGAAAATCCCTACAATATCGAATTCAAGGAAGTTGAAGCCGCTCAGATTCCCGGCATACTTCAGGATATGGATTTTGCGGTCATCAACTCCAATTACGCCATTGAGGCCGGCATCAACCCCATGGAAAAGGCTCTCGTAATGGAAGGCTCCGCCTCTGCTTACAGCAACATCATCGCCGTTAAGGAAGGCACGGAGAATACCGATAAAGTAAAGGCTCTCGTTGCCGCCTGCGAAAGCAAGCAGGTTGCCGATTTCATTACAGGCAAATATGAAGGCTCCGTTGTCAGCACAGTTGACGAGCCCGGTGACGGTTTCGACGCCACAGTTGATTATGCAGCTCTTGCCGGAACACAGATCACCGTTGCCGCTTCCCCCGCTCCCCACAAGGAAATCCTTGAAGTGGCAAAAGAAATTCTCGCAGAAAAAGACATTGAGCTTAAAATCATTGAATACACCGACTATGTTGTTCCCAATGAAGTTGTTGAAAGCGGAGAGGTTGACGCAAACTACTTCCAGCACCTTCCCTACCTTGAGGACTTCAACGCCGAAAAGGGCACACACATTGTTTCCGCTGCCGCCATTCATGTTGAGCCCATGGGTCTCTACGGCGGAAAGACAGCAAGTCTTGACAGCATCATCGGCAAATAAATAATAATGAAAAAACGGCTGCCGCCTTTGTTTCAAATGCGGCGGCCGATTTGTGAGATAATAAAATGATAGAAATTTCCGGATTAACAAAAAAATTCAATTTGTCCGACAGGTCGGTTGAAGCACTGAAAAATGTTTCGCTGACAATAAACGATGGTGACATCTACGGAATTATCGGTATGAGCGGAGCCGGCAAAAGCACCCTCGTCAGATGTATCAATATGCTTGAAAGGCCCACCGAAGGAAAAGTTGTCATTGACGGTGTTGACATGAGCTCTCTTTCCGCAAAAGAGCTCAGAAAGGCACGCCATGACATTACAATGATTTTTCAGGGCTTCAATCTGCTTATGCAGCGCACCTGCCTTAAAAATATTTGCTTCCCTCTTGAGCTTGAGGGCGTAAGCCGCGCCGAAGCAAAGAAAAAAGCCATGGAGCTGCTCGAAACCGTAGGTCTGCCCGACAAAGCCAACGCCTACCCCGCCCAGCTTTCGGGAGGACAGCAGCAGAGAATTGCCATTGCCCGCGCTCTGGCAACAAACCCGAAGGTACTGCTCTGTGATGAAGCAACAAGCGCACTTGACCCGAAAACGACTCATTCGATACTTGAGCTTATCAAGAAAATAAACAAAGAAACGGGCATTACCGTTATCATAATAACCCACCAGATGAGCGTTGTTGAAGACATCTGCAACCGCGTTGCCATTCTTGACGACGGTGAAGTCGTTGAAGAAGGACTTGTTTCCGATGTTTTCGCAAACCCGACCTCAGACGCCGCAAAGCGCCTTGTTTTCCCCGGCGGAGCAGAAGAAATCCTTTCCTCACCGAATTGTGAAAACAAGATAAGAGTTATTTTCAACGGTGCCGTTGCCGCCTGTGAACCCATTATCTCAAAAATGGCAGCGGAAAAAGGCATACTCGTCAACATCATGGGTGCTTCAACAAAGGGCATCGGTGACAAGGCTTACGGTTATATGCTGCTCAGCGTTCCCGGCGGAAAAGAGCAGAAGAACGCTGCCGTTGAATATCTCAGACAGACGGAAAACATTATCGTTGAGGAGGTGGAGGACTGATGTTTGAGGGAATTTTCGCTTCCGACTCCGTAAATCAGGCAATTGAAATCGTTAAAAATGAATTTCCGTTTGCCCTTTGGGAAACATTTTATGTAACCGTTCTCTCAACCCTTTTCGCCGTAATTCTCGGCTTACCCCTCGGCGTTCTGCTTGTTGTGGGCGAAAAGAACAGCGTGCTTCCTTTACCGAAAGCATTTATGAAGGTTCTCAATGTAATAATAAATCTGCTGCGCTCCGTTCCTTTCCTTATTCTTATGATAATGGCATTCCCTCTCGCAAGACTTATTGTGGGAACTGCCGTAGGAACACCCGCAAGCATAGTGCCGCTTGTTATCGCTTCGTTCCCCTTTGTGGCAAGACTTGTTGAAAGCAGTCTGAGAGAAGTAAACCCTAATGTAATTGAAGCGGCTCAGAGCCTCGGTGCCTCTCCGTTCCAGATTATCCTTAAGGTCATGATACCCGAAAGCATGCCTTCACTTATCTCCAACACGACCATTGCCGTTACCACAATTCTCAGCTACTCCGCAATGAGCGGAATTATCGGCGGCGGCGGTCTTGGCAAAATCGCCATCAACTACGGTTATTACCGTTATAAATACCTTATTATGCTTCTCGCCGTTATCGTGCTGATAATTCTCGTTCAGGGTTTCCAGAGCCTCGGAACATATCTTGCGACCGGGAGCGATAAAAGGCTGAAAAAATAAAAACAAAAAAGCATTGACAAGTGACCGCAGGGACATCTATAATGAAGGTGTCCTAACGGTCACTTTGATTTTATCCAAAACAGGAAAATATTGATGATTTTCGTGTGACATTTATGTCTCATTTACAAGAACAGGCATTTGCTCGCTTTGTGTCCTGTTCTTTCGGCGTAAAATCTGCTACATTTGTTTCGCAAAGGAGGTACACAAATGGATCAACAAAAAATAGGCCTTTTTCTGAAAACATTAAGAAAGGAAAAAGCCATTACGCAGGAACAGTTTGCTGAAAAATTCAATGTATCCAGAAGAACTGTTACCCGCTGGGAAACCGGAGTAAATATGCCGGATCTGGACATTCTTGCGGAAATTGCAGATTTTTACGAGCTTGATCTCAGAGAATTATTTGACGGAGAAAGGAAAAGCGAGAAAATGAACGAAGAAATGAAAGAAACCGTAATCAAAGCTGCGGAATACGGTAATGACCAAAAAGAAAAATTAGTAAAAGTAACACTGGTTTATTTCATACTGGGTATAATATCGCTGATTATTAACCAAGGTATGCAGTTTTTTGATTTGCCCGACACATTCTGGATCGGATTTGTAAAGGGTATTACAGCAGGTTTAACTTTGCTGTCAATGATATTCGGCATACTCTATTTAACCGGAGCAATGAACAAGGTAAAAGAATTCAAATCAAGAACCGTAAACAAGCAATTCAAAGATAACAAAAATGCAAAACGATAAACAGCAAACCGGAAGAAAAGGAAAAACGGAATGATTCAGACAGAAAGACTGATTATTAAAGAATTTGATCTGAGTATGGCAAAGGCAGTTCATGAAAATTCACTGGATAATGATACCAGAAAATATTTACCGGATGAAGTTTTTGAAACCGAAAATGATGCCGGAGAAACGATAGAATATCTGATAAGTCAGTATGAGACAGAGGACGGGCCGCTTGTATATCCCGTACTCACAAAAAAGAATGAAAATATCGGATATGTTCAGCTTGCTCCCATAGAAGAAGGTTGGGAAATCGGATATCATGTTGCCGAAAAATATACGGGGAACGGTTATGCCACAGAAGCTGTTTCCGCTTTTTTGCCTGTCATTGCCGAAAAGAAATCCCTTTCGGAAATATACGGAATATGTCTGAAAGAGAATGCTGCCTCGGTAAGGGTAATGGAAAAATGCGGATTTGAGACTTTTTACAGTGGTTACGGAATGTATCAAGGCAAAAACAGTGAGATTGTTAAGGCCGTTTGGAAAAAGAAATAATAAACCGCATTATTGATTTAAAACAGGAACATTGAAAACATGAAAGATATTACGGATTTCCTCTCGGCGGCTCTGCCGTGGATTTGTATGGGGCTGTTACTTGCAATCTTTTTTGCACAAAGTGCCCGAAAGAAAAAAGATAACAAAAAGAAAGAAAACTACAGTACCGAAGGAATGGCATTGGGAATGTGCTTCGGCACGGCAATCGGCACTTCTCTCGACAGCAACACAGGAATCGGGCTTTCACTTGGAATGCCGGCAGGGCCGGTCATCGGTTCCTGTATCGAGGAAAAGAAAAACGATGAAGAATGATATGAAAATGACAATTGAAACCGAAAGACTGATTTTGCGTCCGTGGGATGAAGCGGATGCGGAAAGTTTATTTGAATATGCAAAGGATGACCGTGTAGGTCCCATTGCCGGATGGCCGCCTCACACAAGCGTTGAAAACAGCCGGGAGGTCATTAAAAATGTATTATCCGTCCCCGAAACTTATGCCGTTTGCCTGAAAGAAGGTAACAAGGCTATCGGCAGTATCGGGCTGATGATTGGCAAACAGAGCAACCTCGATTTGCCTGAAAACGAGGGTGAAATCGGTTACTGGATCGGTGTTCCCTTTTGGGGGCAGGGACTTATCCCCGAAGCAACAAGAGAACTTATCCGTCACGCCTTTGCCGACCTGAATCTTGAAACTCTTTGGTGCGGCTATTTTGACGGCAATGAAAAATCAAAACGGGCACAGGAAAAGTGCGGATTTACTTATCATCATACAAATAAAGATATATATTGGAAACTGATGAATGATATCCGTACCGAGCATATTACCCAGCTGACGAAAGAAGAATGGAAAGCCGGTTTTGCGATCCGGAAACTCGAAGAACACGAAACGCAGGAGGCACTTTCTCTTGCATGGAAAGTGTTTTCGGAATACGAATCCCCGGATTATTCGTCGGAGGGTACGGAGGAATTCCGCAAATGCCTGCATGACGAAAAATATCTTGCCGGGATTGAATACTACGGTACGTTTGACAGCGGTACACTTATCGGAATGGTCGGCATCCGAAAAGACAAGTGTCATATCTGCTTTTTCTTTGTGGACGGAAAATATCATCGACTCGGCATTGGTACAAGATTGTTTGAGCGGATAAAAGCCGAATACCCAGGCGAAACGATTACACTGAATTCATCGCCTTACGGTCTGCCGTTTTATAGGTCGCTCGGCTTTCATGAAACTGATTCGGAACAGACCGTAAACGGAATACGGTTTACGCCGATGAAATACCAGAAAGAAGGCAGACTATGAAATTCATGAAGATTGAGACAGAACGGCTATTTCTTCGTGAAATGAATGAAGCTGATTATGACGCACTTTATTCGGTGCTGGCTGACTCTGATATCATGCAGCACTATCCTTATGCATTTGATGAGAAAAGGGTCCGTAACTGGATCGAACGAAACATAGAACGTTACCGTATTTTCGGATTCGGGCTTTGGGCTGTCTGTCTGAAAGAAACTGGGGAAATGATCGGTGACTGCGGTTTGACGATGCAGAATATCAACGGAGTGATCAAGCCGGAGATCGGCTACCACATCCGTGCCGATCAGCAACGAATGGGCTATGCCAAAGAAGCGGCGCTGGCCGTCCGAGACTGGACTTTTGAGAAAACGCCGTTTAGAGAGATCTATTCGTATATGAAGGGAACAAATGAAGCATCCGCAAAAACCGCAATGGCTTACGGCTGCAGACTGACCGATGAATATACGGATGACGAAAATGAAAGCACCAAAGTATTCAGGATCACAAAAGAGGAATGGAAGAAAAAGGAGATCAGGCAATGAACGCGACCTATGAACATAAAAACGAGATGACCTTTATAGGTTTCCACATTGAAATTGCACCGAATGAGGGCTACAAGAAATGCCCGGAATTCTGGGATAAAGAATACAATGAAAAATACGCCCGTCTTTGGCAGACTATGAATCCCGAATCACCGATTGAAGCGGCAATTCTCGAAAACGGAATCGGAATGTATGCCATCTGTGCCGAAAATGAAAACGGATTTGCATATTGGATAGCCGGGCTTTACAAAGGCGGCGATGTACCGGATGGGCTCGAACTGTTCACTTTCCCGGAAAGCGATTGGGCAATTTTCACGGCAAAAGGTCCGATACCGCAGTCCTTGCAGACGCTCAACACGCAGGTGTGGAACGAGTGGGCACCGAACATAAAAACCATGTATGAGATTGGCGCTGCATCCCTTGAGATCTATTCTGCCGGAAATCCTCAATCACCCGATTATGAGTGCGGCATTTGGGTGCCAATCAGGAAAAAGGCGGATCTGAAAATCTGTCAAAGCTGCGGGATGCCGATGGAAACGGAAGACGTTTTCGGCACAAACGCCGACGGCAGTCTTAATAAAGATTATTGTAAATACTGCTATGCGAACGGCGAATTCATCGACAAGGTGTCAATGGATGAATATATCGAAATGTGCAGTCAGTTCGGTGCACAGGCAGGCATGACCAACGACGAAATGAAAGCATACTGTAAAAAACTGTTTCCGACACTGAAGAGGTGGAAAAGATAAACGTCATGATTGCCGACATTATCACGTTCAGCCGAATATTATTTTCCCTGTTGCTGCTTGTATTCAGACCTGATTCATATTCTTTCGGTGTACTCTATCTTTTGTGCGGCATAACAGATATACTTGACGGTTTTATTGCAAGAAAACTCAAAATCGAAAGCGAAAAAGGTGCAAGACTTGACAGCATAGCGGATTTGATTTTTGCAGTCATTTATGCTATAAGAATATTGCCGCTTCTTTCTGTTCCGTACCGGATTTGGATATGGACTGCAATCATTGCGGTAATAAAAACTGCGGGCATTGTAATTGCAAGTCGTAAAGCGAAAAAATTGTCGATTGAACATTCACCGGGCAACAAAATCACAGGGGTATTGCTGTTTCTTCTGCCGCTGTCGGTTTGTTTTGCGGATGTAAAATACGGGGCATCGGTTGTATGCGCCGCCGCATCGGTTACGGCAATCGTTGAAATCATAAAAATCGGCAAAGGTAAAAATGAGTAATTATAAATACATTTATCTGTCTCAGATGCCGTCACTTATGAATTAAGCTGCGGAATGATTTTACGGAGGTATTATATATGTGGTTTATATTTGCACTGCTGTCTGCAATATTTGCGGCGCTCACCTCTATACTGGCAAAGGTCGGCATAGACGGAGTCAACTCCAATCTTGCAACGGCAATAAGGACCGTTGTTGTCGTAATTATGTCGTGGGGAATGGTTTTTCTCACAAATGCTCAAAGCGGTATTTCGGATATCGGAAAAAAGAGCTGGCTGTTTTTGATTTTGTCCGGCCTGGCAACGGGAGCCTCGTGGCTATGCTATTACAAGGCTTTGCAGTTGGGTGAAGTATCAAAGGTAGTGCCCATTGATAAACTGAGTGTTATAATAACCCTGGTTCTGGCCTTCGTATTTTTACATGAAGAATTTTCGGCAAAATCCCTGATCGGCTGTCTTTTAATCGGTGCCGGAACATTGGTTATGGTTTTATAAACAAGGGAATATTATTGTTTATCCGATTGCACAGCCGTATTCCGATTATTCTTATGAACTTGTTCGGTTTTTGGCCTCCCTTTCAAGGGAGGTGGCATTTCCGCAGGAAATGACGGAGGGTTGCAAATGTGCAATCCCCCCGCCCTTCGGTCACCCCCTTTGAAAAGGGGGCTAATCTTAACACTTTCAAAATCGGAGCGAAGCGACCCGAAATTCCGAATTCCGGGGAGCAAAGCTCCGGTTATATTATCCTCCGGATATCCTGTTTGCGGCGTGCTGAGGTCAGCACGTCCTACATAATCGGTAATTTTAATTTGTTCGGCTTTTGGCCTCCCTTTCAAGGGAGGTGGCATTTCCGCAGGAAATGACGGAGGGTTGCAAATATGCAAACCCCCGCCCTTCGGGCACCCCCTTTGGAAAGGGGGCTAATCTTAACACTTTCAAAATCGGAGCGAAGCGACCCGAAATTCCGAATTCCGAATTCCGAATTCCGCATTATTTTAGCTTTCTTCTCCAAAAACAACCAACACAAACGCCGAAACGGGGCTGTCGCATTTAGATGCAGAAACCGTTTTCTTCGCCCGAAGACAGTATTGATATACGGCGAGGGCGAAAAAACGGTTAGAAAAAGTAAAATAACATAATCAAAAAGCTGTTTTACAGAAGAAAATTCCGGGATTTCAGATGTGTTTCTCTGCTATCCCGGAATCGTTTTTTATCTCTTTTATTTTACTTTTTCGTTCTGCGCTATAATGCGGCAGACCATTTAATACGGTTTTCTTTTTATCAACATTACAACGCAAAAAACTTCCAGAATTATTCCGACGGTCAGAATTATATACGGCACATTTTCCGAGCCGGGGGCCTGAATCTGTGACGGGTCGGTTACATCATACTGAACGGTTACCTTATCCCCCACCTTCATTTTGCTGTTGTAACTGCCGTAATCAACGCCCTTGAACCAATTTCCCGCAACCTTATAATCAATAAGAACACTGTGTTCATAGGACTCTGTATCGGGGTTATAGGTTTCAACTATATCAACGATTGTCCCCTGCGTATCTCTCATTTCCTTTTCGGGCTGAGCAATGCCGATACACGAAAACACAATGAAAACCAATGCAATGACCATAATTCCGGCATAGGTTTTGAAATTCGGAGCGGCTCTTAAGTTTTTAATGAAATTCATAATCAGAACCTCTTGAATAATGTCAGTATGTTTCTTTCGTTTTCATATTCGTATTTCATATCGTCCATGGTCTTTTTGACAACGAATATTCCGAGGCCGCCGATGTTCCTTTCCTCTGCGGAAAGAGTAATGTCGGGGTCTTCTTTTTTCAGAGGATTGTAAGCTACGCCGTCATCCTCAAAGCGTATCATTACTCCGTCGGGGTCTTCCTGCCTGATGAATTTCACCGTCACCGGGCCGGGAGTGTCGGGATAGCCGTATTTGACGATGTTGCTGTAAATCTCATCAATGGCAACATTTATCTGAATCATTGCCTTCATCGGGCAGCCCATTTTTTCAAGCTCTTCCTCGGCAAAGGCGGTCACGGCATTGATATCGTCAATGCTTGCCTTTTCAAAGGAAATCGAGGGCGCGGGAGGTGTTCCGATATATCTGAAAGCAACCATGGTTATGTCGTCAAACTGCGGGGCACTGCCGACGAAGCTTTCCACATCGGCTTTTACATATTCACACAGGGTCTGCATTGATTTGAATTCCATGGCATTCAATGCGTTGAGAAGTCTCTCTTCACCGTAAAGCTCGGTGTTTGCATTTGTTGCCTCGGTAACGCCGTCGGTATAAAGGAAAATAATATCACCGGGCTCAAGGTCAAGCTCCTGAGTTTTATATTTAATGCCCTCCATTCCCGCAAGCACAAAGCCGGGACGGGTTCTGAGAAATTCAAATTTTCCGTCGCCGCGGCGTACAAGGGGCGGATTGTGGCCCGCATTTGCAAATCTGACTTTTCCGCTCGTCAGGTCAATACCGCCCTGCCACGCCGTTACGAACATTCTTGTTTCGTTTCCTTCGCAGAGAGCTTCATTGCCCTGGGTGAAAACTTCGTTTATGGGCAGCTCGGACTCGGTAAGGGTCTTAAGCTCCGTTTTGGCCCGCATCATAAACATGGCGGCGGGTATTCCCTTTCCGGAAACATCGGCAACAAGGAAATTGAGCCTGTCATTTCCGGTCATATAGAAATCATAGAAATCGCCGCCGACCTCTTTGGCAGGGTCCATGAGAGCATAAATATCAAAATCCTTGTGCTTGGGAAAAGCGGGGAAGGTTCCGGGCAGCACGGAGGTCTGAATATCCTTTGCAAACTCAAGCTCCTTGTCAATTCTTGCCGAAGCCTCATCTATATAGTGCTTCAGGGTATCGACTGTTGAATTTATGTCATCCGAAAGTGAGGCAAATTCTTCATTGGATCGTACATCGACCACTTCGCTGAGATTGCCGTTGGTGATTTTTGAAAGAGAGCGGTTTATCTTTTTTATCTGGTCAACAACGACCTTCTTGATGAGCATATATATAAGTGCAAAGAGAATCGCAAACACGAGAATTTCCATAAACGTGTTTACAAAAACCGCTATGTTTCTCATCTGCATTGCTTCGTCTGTGGGAAGAACGGAAACAATATAATAACCCTCGGAGGTAATATAACGGCAGAAGCAGGGGGAGCCGTTGAGACTCAGTTCAAAGGTCTTTCCCATTTCGGGTATCTTCATTCGTTCCGTTTCCCTGTTAAGCTTGTCTATATCCGTGGTTTTCGAATAGCTGACAAGCTCAAGCTTTTCGTTGAAAACAAGAACGAAGCCCGTAGTACCGACATGGCGGTTGTCGGCAATGCCTATAACGCTTTTGTCAATATCCTTCTGAAAATGCTCTGCGTCATAGCCGACCTGAATAAAGCCGTCATTGTACTTTATTCCGGCGTACTTTCTCATTATGCTTTCATCCATGCTGATGGGGCCGTAGCTCTGAACATACTCCTCGGTGTCACCCAAAAGGCACATGAATTCCTTTGACTGTTCACCGGATTTCATGTCAAAACCGATATAAGAATTATCGGAGCTTTTAACAATAATACCGTTTTTGTTGATTATGCTTATTTCGGTTACATCATATTTTCCGGTAAGCTCCTTAAGAGGAACGGAATCGATATCGCCTTTTATGCTTTTTGTGATATTCATAAGATATTTGTCGGAGGAATCGAGAATATCGTCAGCGATTTCCGCCGAAGCCATATCAAGCAGAGTGTCGGTCTGTGAGAGCGCTATCTTATTCTGAAAACTGAAAACAAAATATGAGGTCGTCACAAAGGCAAGCAGAACCGTAATGAAAAGCCAGCGCTGGATTGTCTGAGAAATCCTTACATTTTCCTTTTTTGAGAAAAAGTGTTCCCCGGAAATCACCGTAATGAATATGGCGGAAATCATCACCGAAAGCGCATTTGCCGTTATCATGGGAACAGTGCAGATCTTGACTACATTCATAGCCTCAATGGGTGTACTCATATTGGTTATGAATACCATAGTCAGGTGAAATACCTCCATGACAACACCTATGGCAAGCGAAATCATCCAGCCGGGCTTTTTGTTTTCAAACATCTTTCTGCGAAGAAGTGCCGAATAGATACCTGCCGCAAATGTGGAAACCGTGCAGGCAATCCTCGTAAATCTGCCGACGCCCCAGGCAACGGCGATCCAGCGTTCAGCCGCACCGATAACACCGGCTATTATTCCCGCAGGGGCACCGAAAAACAGACCCGCAATCAGCACTGCGGCATCACGGCAATTCATCTGAGCCCCGTTAATGGGTATGCCCCACTCTGTTCCGACAATGGCAAGTGCACCGAAAATCAAGCCGATTATCACTTGTTTTACCTTGTGATTCAGCTTGTTCATCGGTGTGTATTTATCAACCAGATAAATTATTATCGAAGTAACGGCAGGCAGCAAAGCCGCTATGCCGAGCTTAATATATGGATTCATTGACCGGACTCCTTACCGCTTATTCATTTTACCTCGCCTGCGAGCCACTCAATAAGGTCGCCTTCCTCGTAAGCTCTGTTCCAGCATCCGTGACCCTCATTGCAATATGAGATAAATTCCACATCTGCGCCCAGTTTTCTCGCTCTCTCCACCATAAGCACAGAGCAAAGATAAGGCACGGCAGAGTCATCAACGGAATGATAAGCTCTTATTCTTTTGCCTTTGAGCTTTTCGTTTACACGCCAGCTCACACCGCCTCCGCATATAGGTGCGGCACAGCAGAAATAATCGGGATATGTTGACAGCATATTCCAGGTGCCGAAGCCGCCCATTGAAAGGCCCGTCAGCGCCACTCTTGATTTATCACCGTTGTATTCCGCAATCGCCGAGTCAAGAAAATCTTTAAGCTGTAAAGTAAGCTGGTCCCATATATATCCGTCGATACACTGGGGTGAAACCGTGATTACCCTGAGGCCTTTATATTCATTGTCACGGCAGAAATATTTGGGAATTCCGTGAACCTTTACCTTTTCAACCGTGGCGGGTGTTCCGTCACCGACCTCGCCTGCTCCGTGAAGAAAAACTATGACGGGCAGCGATTCTTTTTCCGCATCAAAATCATCGGGCAGAGTAACCACAGCGGACATCTGACCGATAAGAGCCTCCTGCTTTGTAAAAATCAATTCCTTACCCATGGGATAAGCCTCCGTGTTAAATTTTATTTATCATCGTGTCCGGCGCCCGTTTGCCTGCCCGTAACATCGTCGCTGAGCTCTCCGGCGGCGGAGACCATAAAAAGGTCATCATCCGAAATTTCACTTCCGAATCGGCTTTCCGTGTCGGCAATGAGAGCGGCAAGCTTTGCGTTTCCTTCAAATTTCTGATATTCAAAAAGACTTCTGAGTTTGTTTTCCATGATTTTTTCCTCCGTTTTTTGTGCTTTCACTTTCTTATACGACCGGAAAGCGAAAAAAGCTAATAAATCATCAGAAAAAGTTTTTCAGCGACGAAAGTGCCTTGTTGTGCAGTATTTTGACATAGGCGTATGAAATGCCGAGCCGCTGACCTATCTCTTTAAGAGTAACGCCGGAATAATAATGAAGTATGATTATATCCCTTTCGCGCTCGTCAAGCTTTTCAAGAGCACCGGCAAGTATCTCCAGCATCTCATTGTTGCACATATCCTCTTCTATATCACTGCCGTCAGCCATGGTTTCCGGTATTTCACCGAAGACGGTACGCCCGCGGTAATAATCCGTCAGCTTGTTTCTGGCAATGGTAAATATCCATGTGGATATCGAAGCCTTTGTTTCGTCATAAAGGTCGAGCTTTTCGTAAACCTTAAGGAAAACATCCGACGCCAGGTCCTCCGCAAGATAGCTGTCATTGACCTGACCTAAAAGATAACTGTAAACCTTTTTGTAATAATCCTCATAAATTTTCGCTTTGAAGGCATCGTCTTTTATCATTTGCTTTCCTCCTTCGGAGCTTCATCGGTTCTCTGCCTCTCAACAAGCTTTGCAAATCTGCCGTCAAGAGCGATAAGTTCATCGTATGTTCCGTCTTCAACGATTTTTCCTTTCTCCATATAGACTATTCTGTCACAGTGCTTTATGGTGGAAAGACGGTGGGCAATGACTATTCTCGTGCATTTAAGAGAATCAATGGCTTTTGAAACATTTTTCTGAGTAACATTGTCAAGGGCACTCGTTGCCTCATCAAAAACAAGGATTTTCGGCTTACCCGCAACGGCACGGGCTATCATCAGCCGCTGACGCTGGCCGCCCGAGATGCCGCCCTGGCCCTCGGAAATATAAGTGTACATACCCATCGGCATTTCTCTGATGTCGTCTGCTATACAGGCTGTTTCCGCCGCCTCCCAGGCACCCTTAAGGTCAAGCTGGGGAGCGGAAATTGTAATGTTTGAAAAAATATCGCCCTGAAACAGCTTGCTGTCCTGCATAACGACACCGATGTTTTTGCGAAGAGAACGGGGGTCAATTCTGCTTATATCCTTACGGTCAACGGTTATCGTACCCTTCTGAGGCGTTTCAAAGCCGAGCAGAAGCCTTACAAGGGTCGATTTGCCGCATCCGGTTTCACCCACAACGGCAACATATTCCCCGGTATTGATTTTAAGGGAAAGGCCGTCGATTACATTCGGCATTCCTTCCTCATAGCGGAAATAAACATCATTGAATTCAACGCTTCCCCTGATGTTTCTTATTCTTTCTCTGCCCTCGGAGTTTTCGGGCTCCGCTTCCATTATCGGCCTTGCCATTTCAAGGGTGGGTTTTATATCCGCAATGCCTGCGGCAACACCCGAAAGTGCGGAAAACGCACCGGAAACCATACCGAAAGCGGAATTGAAAGCATAGTAATTGGAAACGGAAACCGAGCTTTTCACCGCAAGATAATACAGCAGCAGGCTTCCGGCAAGAGTAAGAGCAAGGTTAAAGGTACCGCCGAGCTTAAGCAGTAAGGGCGGATTATATTCAAGAGCAGCCTCTCCGGCATAGGCCTTTGCCCAGCGTGAAAACATTCTCTTTTCCGCTCCGGCAAGCTTTATTTTTCTTATTCCGGTTATCATGGAATAGGTCATACCGTCTGTCTTTGAGTACAGCTCCATTTTTTCTCTTGTGACCTTTGTCTGAAAGAATGTCACCGTAAGTGTCAGAGCGGTCGAAAGAACGGTAATCGCAAGTGACGGCACCACAAGAGCGGGTGCAAACGAAAAAATCTGACCGATATAAATGAGTGAAAAGATTGATGTCAGACCTATACCGCCGACAGTGTCCGTAAGTATGGAGCAAAGTGACTGAATATAGCCCGCTCTCGTGCTCAGTTCACCGGAAGTATAGTTTTTGAAAAACGAGGCGGGAAGATTCATTATGCGGTTCATTACCGCCGCCTGAACGGCAATGCGCTGCTTTGTGCCTGTTCTTTCAGCCACAAGGGATTTATATGCCGAAATGAGCAGCGAGCTTACGGAGTAGCACACCATAAACCCCGCGAGTGCCAGAAGCATATCCGTACTTCCGGACTGAAGTACAGAGCCGAAAAGCCATTTGTTCAGTACCGGGGCAAGCATTCCGACTGCCGTAAGCAGTGCAAGCAAGAAATACCCGGTAAGAGTTTCGTACAGACTTTTCTGCTGTTTTATAAACAGAAACAAATCAACCACATTGAGCTTTTTAAGCGGAAGCGGTTTATAAAAGCATATTGCCTCGGAGGAAATGAGCTTTTCCGTTTTTGCGTTAACGGCAATTCTTTTACCCTTTGAATAATCGTAATAGGTATAGCCTTTTATTCTGCGCGGTATAAGTGCCGCCTTTGATCCGTCCTCAAGAGTACCGAGCATAGCTCCCGCGGCGTTTTTATACCACCCTTTTTCGAGCGTTACATTTCTTCTCATCACACCGTAAGGCTCAAAATAAAGGTCAAGCTGTTCCTCCGTGCTTTCGGGCAGCGGGTCATCCTCGATTCTTTTGCCCTTGCAGCGGTAATATTTCATTATTTCTTCGATAGCGGATTTTGAAACCGACTTGCTGTCATAAGCATCGGTGAGACTCTGCCCCATTACCGCCCCTGCAATACTTTCAACGGCATCCGCAAAATTTTCGTTATCTCTCTGTTTTCTGTATTTAAGCTGTTCGTCAAACCAGCCCATGCGGACACCTCCTTATTCGTTGATTACAAGCTCTCTGTAAATTTCGCAGGAGCTCATCAGCTCATCGTGAGTTCCTCTGTCAATTATTTCACCGGAATCCATAACGACAATCTCGTCGCAGGAACGCACGGTCGAAAGACGGTGAGCAATAACAATGCAGGCTATTCCTCTCTCTCTTATGGCGTTGACGACCTCATATTCCGTCTTTGAGTCAAGCGCACTCGTTGCCTCATCAAGAATGATTACCGTCGGGTCCTGAGCAAGCACTCTTGCAATTTCAAGGCGCTGACGCTGACCGCCCGAAAAATCTCTGCCTCCCTCGGTCAGTCTGTGCTGATAGCCGCCGGGTCTGTCCATAATATCATAATGGATACAGGCATCTCTTGCCGCCATTATCATTTCAAAATCCTCAATACTGTCATCCCACATTTTAATATTGTTGGCAACGGTATCTTCAAAAAGAATTATGTCCTGGTCAATCACGGCAAAGGAGCCGAAGAAAACATTTTTGTCAATCTGTTCAAGGGGCTTTCCGTCAAACAGTATTTCACCGCTCCACGGTCTGTAAAGGCCGGATATGAGCTTTGAAACCGTGGATTTTCCGCAGCCGGAGGCACCGACAACGGCAACGCTCTTACCGGGCTCAACGCTGAGGCTGAAATCCTTTATTACGGGCTCCGAAAGCCTTGAATAGCCGAAAAATACATTTTTAAGCTCAACCTTTCCGCTGAGCTTTCTGAATTCCGTTTCGTTTTCATCCTGCGAAAAAACGCTGTCCTCGGAATATTCCATAACATCATCAACGCGCTCCATCTGAGTACGCATTTCCTGAAGCGTCTGACCCGCCGAAACCATGGAAAGCGCGGGAGACATAAAGGAGGAAAGGAAGCCCTGAAAAGCCATTATCATACCGACGGTGAATTTGCCGCGGAAAGCGAGAAAGACACCGATAATCAGAACCGCATTTGAGGCAAGGGAAGAAACGAACTGCGGAATAAGGCCCAGATATTTGTCAAGCTTAAGATATTTCACCTGCTGTGAATTTACCGCGGCCTGATAGCCCGCCCACTTTGAAAAATATCTGTTTTCGGCTCCGCCCGACTTGATTGTTTCAATCATTTCAATTCCCGCAACCGTTGCGGAATCAAGCTTTGCCGTATCTCTCGCAGTAACTCTCGTTACATTTACTCTTTTTTTGGAAATATAGTCGGAAACCACGGCGTTTACGGTAAGGGAAGCAACGCCGACCGCAGTAAGCAGAGGGCTGTAACGAAGCATTACCGCAAAATAAAACACCATCATAATAACATTTATCGCAAGAGGGCCGAAGGTGCTGATAAGAGAATTGGCAATGCCCGCGTTTGAAGAACGGCGGCTCTGAATATCGCCGGCCATTCGCTGAGAAAAGAAATCCATGGGCAGATGAAGCACCTTCCACATATATGAGGCATTGCCGACAGAGGCCATTTTACCTTTTATGCGCAGGCTGTAAACCGCATTTATGGCAGACATTATTATCTGAATAAGGTCAAAGCCGCCGAGAATTAGCAAAAACGGAATAAGCAATTCACTGTTGGTACCAGTCAGCAGACGGTCAACAAAAAATCTTGAAAATCCGGGGAAAATGAAGCCGATTGCCGCTGAAATAAGCCCCGTAAGCATTGTAAATGCAATGGCTGTTCCCGTGCCCTTAAGTCTTTTTGCGGCAAAGGACAGCATACTTTTCTGCTTTCCGGAGGGAACAAATTTTTCCGTCGGCGAAAACATAAGGCAAACGCCGGTAAAGCTTTCGTCAAAGGTCTCCATACTCACGGCACAGGAACCGCGGGCAGGGTCATTGATATAAGCTTTGCCGCCCCTGAAGCCGTTAAGCACCACAAAATGATTGAAATTCCAGTGTATAATGCAGGGAAAAACTCCGCTCTCCTTCAAAGCATCCGGTTCAAAGCGGTAGCCCTTGGCTTCAAGGCCGTAATATCTTGCGGCCATCAGTATATTTTTTGCATTGGAGCCGTCACGGGAAACACCGCAGTCAGACCTGACCTGCTCAAGCGGTACCCATTTGCCGTAATAGGCAAGTATCATGGCAAGGCAGGCCGCTCCGCATTCCAGAGCCTCAAGCTGCATTATCATCGGCACCTTGCTTACACCGTGAGTAACTCCCTCATTCATCTTTTTTGCCATAACGCACCTCAGTTAAGGATAAATGAAATGGGCTTTACGCTTTCAGTAATAATCTTTGCTTCGTATTTTCCGTCGGGAAGAGATGTTTTGGCTCTTGCAAGCCGTGCAAGACCCGCTTCGCTGTTTTCAACTGTATCGACAACGCATTTTTCACCGCCGATTTCAAAGACGGTACCCTCATTTACATCTTCACTTTCAACGGCAAAATAAGCAACTCCGTTTTCAACCGTGGCCGTCGTCGGAACGCTTGTGTCAATATGGCCGAAAAAGCCCCAGATGCAGGCTCCCGCTATAAGCACGAGAACAGCCGCAATAATGAGCCACATACCCGGATTTGAAACCTTGATATAATCATTCAGATTTTCCGGAGAATTGACTTTATCAAGATTTTTCTTTCTGAAAATATCCTCACGCACGGTTTTCTTTCTCTCCTTCCGGACATATTTCTTTACTGTCACGGGTTAGGTCCCTGACCCACTTGTATTTTTTGAAGTGATACATTACCCAGGGAATTTTCCCCACCTCGTCAAGGCATGTGCAGGAATAAACTATAAATACGGGCCATTTGAACAGAAATGTTCCCAGAGCCGCAAGGGGAACGGCAAGACCCCACATACAGACAATAAGGCTGTAAAGGTCAAACATGGTGTCACCTCCGGCGGCAAAAATACCGTTTATGACAATGGTATTCACCGCACGGCCTATCATATAGAACGCCATTATTACCATCATCTGCAAAAGCAGCTTTCTCGCCCCGTCAGTAAGCTTCACAAAGGAAAGCACGGCAGGGGTAAGGGCAAACATCAGCAGGCAGGAAACAACACCGCAGATAAAAGCCAGCTTGGTGCAGCGGATTCCGTAAAGCTTTCCTTTTTCAAGGTCACCCGCTCCGAGCTCGTTGCCGACCATTATTCCGCCGCCGCTGGCAAGTCCGTTACACATACAGCAGATAAGGTCTCTGACAACCGAGGCAACGGAATTTGCACCTGCCGCATCGGTACCCATGTGACCCATAAACGATGTGTAGGAGGTGAAGCCTATGCCCCAGAGCAGACTTGCACCGAGAATGGGAAACATACATTTGTAATAATCCCTTGATAAAACGGGATTTCTTCTGAAAAGGCCGCTGAGCTTCGGCCTTGTGTAACCTTTGCGGAAGGAAACGCCCACCGAAATGATAAGCTCGATTATTCTCGAAATCAATGTCGCAAGAGCTGCTCCCTCTGCTTCAAGAGCCCTGAAACCGAAAAGGCCGTAAATAAACACGGCATTGAGAAATATGTTTGTCAGTACGGCAATCGTGCTGACTCTTGCCGTGACCGAGGGATGATCGGTTATTTTCAATATGGTGAGATAGCACTGTGAAATACCCGTCAGAAGGTAAGACCAGCCGGCGATTTTCAGATATTTCACACCTATGCCGATCAGTACTTCTTCGTTGGTGAAAAGAAGCATCAGTGCCCTCGGAAAGAAAACACAGCCCGCAAAAAACAGCACGGAAATGCCAAGGCACAGGCGAAGACTCAGGCAGAAAACATCATTCACGGATTTTTCATCTTTTTTGCCCCAGTACTGGGCGCCGAGAATCACCAGTGCCGCCATGACAGACATGATGACCATATTCTGCACAAACTGTATCTGCGTGGCAAGGGAAACAGCCGACATCTGATTTTGCTGAACGCTGCCGAGCATGAAAGCATCTGCCGCCGCAACGCAGGCAAGCATGAGATTCTGAAACGCTATGGGTAAGGCAAGCTTTGTCAGTTTGCCGTAAAAAACTTTATCCGCAAAAAGTCTGTCTTTCATAATGCACACCCGAAATAAACTGTAATCCAATTTATTATATCACTTTATAATACTTTTCTCAATACTCTCATAAAATATAATTTATACTTGACATAACAGATAAAATAAACTATTTTTATTTTTGAGAGAAAAGATTAAAAGGCGGTTCGTCGGATGAATGAGCTTGAAAACGCAAGAACGGAAATAACAAAGGCCGATAAAGAAGCGGCTGCTGTCTTTGAAAAAAGAATGAAAGCGGTCAAAACCGTTGCCGATTATAAAAAGGCAAACAATCTGCCCGTCCGTGACCCCGCAAGAGAAGCGGAAATGGCGGAAAAATACCGGGATTTCATCTCCGTAACGGAGCTGACTCCGTTTTATAGGCAACTTCTTAAAAAGACCGTTGACCTTTCCTGCGATTATCAGGAGGAAATCATAAAAGATTCCGCCGCCGAAGGCTGTAAAATTCTCAGAATACATCACAATTCCGGCTCATACGGAGTGTATATCGGAAACGGACTTATTGAAAAAGCGGGTGAAATTTTTGACCTTGACCGTAAAGTGATGATTGTCACCGACAGCGGCATTCCGGCTTCTTATACCGAAAAGGTTTCTTCTCTTTGCCGTCAGGCCTTTGTCTGTAAGTTTCCTGCCGGAGAAAAAAGCAAAACCCCCGGAACTCTCAACGACCTGCTTTCATATATGCTTGAAAATGATTTCCGCCGTAATGACTGCATTGTTGCCGTCGGCGGCGGTGTTGCGGGAGATATAGCCGGCTTTGCCGCCTCCTGCTATATGCGCGGCATTGATTTTTATAATATCCCCACCACCCTGCTCGCCCAGACCGATTCATCAATAGGCGGCAAAACTGCCGTTGACCTTAACGGAATAAAAAATGCAGTCGGCGCATTCTGTCAGCCGAAGGGGGTAATCGTTGACCCGTCTTTGTTAAATACCCTTGACAAAAGACAACTGTCGGCAGGCATGGCCGAGGTCATCAAGACGGCATTCATTGCCGATAAAGAACTGATTGAAATACTTGAAAACTGTGATAATATAACCGGAAAGGCAGAGGAAATCATTTCACACTGCCTTTCGGTCAAAGCAAATGTGGTCGAAAATGACCCGGAGGAAACGGGACTGCGCCGCGTGCTTAATTTCGGTCATACCGTCGGCCACGCCATTGAAGCATATTACGGCGGCGAAAAGCTTCACGGTGAATGTGTGGCCCCGGGCATGATACCCATGTGCAGTGATGAGGCAAGAGAAAAGCTAATTGCTCTGCTGAAAAAATTCTGCTTACCCACAACCTTTGAAGGCGATAAAAAAGCTTTGCTCCCGCTGATGAAAAAGGATAAAAAAGCCGAGGGTGAAATCATACACACCGTTTTCGTCAGAGAACCGGGAAGCTTTGAGTTTCTTGATATGACGGCTGAAGAAGCAGCCGAAAGGATTGAAAAATATTTATGAAAAACAGTTTCGGAAACGCATTTACGGCAACGATTTTCGGTGAAAGCCACGGCCCTGCCGTCGGAATAATCCTTGACGGGATCACACCGGGTATCGAAGTTGACACGAAAAAAATAAAAGAAATGCTTGCAAGGCGCAGACCCGCTCTTTCCTGCGAAACCAAGCGGCGCGAGGATGATGAATTCAGCATTCTCAGCGGCGTTTTCAACGGAAAAACAACGGGTACGCCTCTGTGCATTACAATACCGAATAAAGATACCGATTCCTCCGCTTATGACTACGGCAAAGCAAGGCCCTCTCATGCGGATTATGCGGCCTATGAAAAATATCACGGATTTGAGGATTACCGCGGCGGCGGACATTTTTCCGGCCGTATTACTGCGGCTCTCGCTGCCGCCGGGGGCATACTTCTGCCCGCCCTCGAAAAGCTCGGTATAACAATATCAACTCATATTTCCTGCTGTGCAGATATTTCCGACAGAGAATTTGAGGATATTGCCTCGGATTCGCTTATGCTGAAAAGTAAGGTCATGCCCGTTCTCAGTGAAGAAGCGGAAAAGAAAATGCTTGAAGCCATAAGCCTTGTCGCCGAAAAGGGCGACAGCCTCGGAGGAGCAACGCAAACCGTAATAAGCGGTCTTGAGCCGGGTCTCGGCGAGCCGTTTTTTGACAGTGCCGAAAGCATGATTTCTCATATTCTTTTCGGCATAGGCGGCATAAAGGGCGTTGAATTCGGCTCGGGCTTTGACGGCTGTAAGCTCAGCGGGAGCAAATTCAATGACCCGTTTATTACGGATAACGGAAAAATAGTCACATCATCAAACAATAACGGCGGTATCAACGGCGGAATAACCAACAGTATGCCCGTCTTCTTCCGCTGTGCCGTTAAACCAACCCCGTCAATTCGGATTCCCCAGAAAACCGTGGATTTCATAAACGGTACCGAGGAAGAAATCACCGTCTGCGGCAGACATGACCCTGCAATTATCCGCAGGATCTGCCCCGTCATTGACAGTGCCGCCGCCATTGCCGTTTGCGATATGCTTGCCATGCGTTACGGAAATGATTTTCTGCTGAAAGGAAAAGAATAATGGAATTCGGGCTCATAGGCCGTCATCTCGGTCACAGCTATTCACGGGAAATACACGCTCTTATACCGGCGGGCTACGATTACTCCATACTTGAGCTTGAGCCGGAGGAAATCGGAGCATTTATGACAAAGCGTGATTTTCGCGGAATAAATGTCACGATTCCTTACAAGCAGGCCGTCATACCTTTCATTGATGTTCTTTCTCCCGAAGCGGAGCTGACAAAAAGCGTAAACACCGTTGTAAACAAAGGCGGTAAGCTTTACGGATATAACACCGACGTTTTCGGTCTGACCTCACAAATCAAAAAAGCGGGACTTTCTTTGAAAGGCAGAACCGTTATGATAACGGGCACGGGCGGAGTTTCCGGCTCGGTCATTGCCGCGGTAAAAAAAGAAAACGCCGCAAATATAATTTCCGTTTCAAGGAAAGCGAAACAAGGCTGCATAACCTACGGCGAAATTGACGGTTATGCCGGCAAAACCGATATTATAATCAACGCCACCCCCGTCGGTATGTTCCCTTCACCGGAGTTTTCTCCGCTTGAAGCAAAAGGATTTCCGAACCTCTGCGGAATAATCGACCTTATATATAATCCCCTGCGCACCCGTCTTGTTCAGGACGGACTGAGCCTCGGCATAAATTCCTCGGGCGGCCTGTATATGCTCTGCGCTCAGGGAGTAAAAGCCGCCTCTCTCTTCACGGGAAACAGTTACGGTGAAGAGCTGACCGCCGGAATTTACGAAAAGCTGATTTCTCAGAAAGAAAATATCGTTCTTATCGGTATGCCGTCTTCCGGCAAAACAACTGTCGGTAAACTGATTTCCGAAAAATGCGGAAAAACCTTTATCGACACCGACACAATAATTGAAAACAACGCCAAAATGGCAATTCCCGCAATATTCGCTTCAAAAGGTGAGGAATATTTCAGATGCCTTGAAGCCGAAGCGGTTTCACAGGCGGCAAAGGGAAACACCTGCGTCATTGCAACGGGCGGCGGAGTAATTCTCAGCGAAGAAAACATCCGTCTTCTTAAGCAGAACGGAAAGCTTTATTTTCTTGACCGTTCACCCGAAAATCTTGTTTACGGCGTGGAAAGACCTCTTTCGTCAAGCAGCGAAGCCGTAAAAAAGCTGTATGAAACCAGATATCCGCTTTATAAAAAATATGCCGACTGCGTAATCAGCGCCGACGAAACGCCGGAAAAAATTGCGGAAATAATAAGGAGAAATCACTATGAAGCTTCTTGTTCTTAACGGTCCCAACATCAACATGCTCGGTATCAGAGAGCCTGAAATCTACGGCAAAAAGACCTACGAAGACCTTGTAAACCGCATAAAAATCCATGCCGATGAAATCGGAGCCGATGTCAGCTTCATCCAGTCAAATCATGAGGGTGAGCTCGTTGATGCTATTCAGAAAGCATATTTCAACGGCACCGACGGCATTATTTTCAACCCTGCCGCCTATACTCACACAAGCATAGCTCTTGAGGATGCCGTGAGAGCCGTGGGTCTGCCCGTAATCGAGGTTCACATCAGCAACCCCGACGAGCGTGAAGAATACAGAAAAATAAGCTTCGTAAGAGCCGCCTGCCTCTGCTGTATTTCCGGCAAAGGCTTTGACAGCTATATCGAAGCCATGGATATACTCAAAAAGCACCTGGAGAAATAAATGGACATTACAGTAAAGCCGTGCCGTCCGGAGGGCATTTTTACGCCTCCCGGTTCCAAAAGCTTCATTCACCGTGCCCTTGTCTGCCTTGCTCTGGCAGACGGCGAAGGCAAAATCGGCAACATCTGCCCCGGTGATGACATAAAAGCTTCCGCCGCCTGTGCAGATGCCCTTAAAAGTGATGCATCCGCTCCCGTATTCCCCTGCGGCGAAAGCGGAAGCACTCTGCGTTTTTTTCTGCCCGCAGCTCTCACAAAAGCCCGGAATTCCGTTTTTACCGGAAGCGAAAGACTTTTTGAAAGAGAAGGCGGCCTGTACGCAGAAATTTTCAAAGACAAGGGTATAAGCATAAAAAGAAGCGGAAAAGGTCTTGAAGTCAGCGGCAAGCTCACCCCGGGGGAATACATTTTGCCCGGCGATGTAAGCAGCCAGTACATCAGCGGCCTGCTCATGGCTCTGCCCCTGCTGGGCGGGGAAAGCAGAATTACTCTGACCACTCCCCTTGAAAGCAAAAAATATGTCGATATGACCCTTGAGGTTATGAAGTACTTCGGCATTGACAACATAAAAAAAGATGAAAAAGGCTTTGTTGTGCCGGGCTTCTGCAAATACAGCCCGGGCGTTGTCAATGCACCGGGTGACTGGTCGGCAGCCGCCTGCTTTTATGCTTTCAATTTTGTCGGCGGAAATATTACCGTCAACGGTCTTGACAAAAAAGGAAACCAGAGCGACAGTATTTGTCTTTCCCTTTTTGAAAATGCGGATAAAGAAGATTTTTCGGCGGATATTTCAGACTGCCCCGACCTCGGGCCTTTGCTTTTCGCCCTTGCCGCCGCAAAAAACGGCGGAAGCTTCACGGGAACGAAAAGATTGAGGCTAAAAGAAAGCGACCGCTGTGCCGTCATGGCACTGGAATTGCGCAAATTCGGAATTGAAACCGTCAGTGAGGAAAACCGCTTCACGGTTCTGCCGGGCAGGCTTAATACTCCCGATGAAATTATCTGCGGTCACAATGACCACAGAATAATAATGGCTCTCACCCTTCTGCTCACCTTATGCGGCGGCAGACTCAGCGGAGCCGAAGCCGTTTCAAAAAGTATGCCGGGCTTTTTTGATGAACTGAAAAAACTGGGCGCAAAAATCACCACGGAGGAAAAACAATGAAAAAACTACTTTCATTACTCCTTGCATTCTTAATGCTCATTGCCTCTGCCCTGCCCTGCTTTGCACAGGGTCAGACAGATTACATAACCGTTACCGATTATCTTGACGCGGACTGCGGCAAAGACGTTTCGGCGGAAATTCAGGCTGTGATTGACGCAAACCCCAACCGCACAATTTATTTTCCCGACGGCGAATATCTGCTTTCCTCGCCGATAAAAACGCCCGCAGACCCGAGGAAAAGCGTTGACCTTCACCTTTCAAACTATGCCGTTCTGAGAGCCGCAGACGATTTTGAGGGCGAATATCTCGTTTTACTCGGCGGTAAAGACCCGTTTAATGATGTCACTACCCCTGGCAGTAATTATTCCCTGACCGGAGGCATAGTTGACTGTATGGGCTTTGCAGGCGGAGTTTCCGTTGAAAGCGGCAGAGAAACGAAAATAACCGACCTTTCCGTTAAAAATGCCGTCGTGGGTATTCACATTGCATACGGTGCCAACAGCGGTTCATCCGACGCCGATATATTCAACACCAACATTACGGGAAACCGTGAGGGAAATTCCGTAGGCTACCTCATTGAAGGCTATGACAACACCATTACCAATTCGAGGATTGACTATGTAAATGACGGCATGGTTATCCGCTCCTCCGGCAACAGCTTCACAAACATTCATCCTCTTTTTGCCGGAAAGTGGGAAGAATATGACCACAGCTGCGGCTTTATTGACGAGGGCGGCAACAATCTTTTCACCTATTGCTACTCCGACCAGTTCTGCACCGCATTCAAGCTCAAAGGAAACATCAGGGATGTTTTCGACAACTGCTTCTGCTTCTGGTGGACAGGCCAGGGAAAAATCTGCTCTGCCTTCAGCACCGACGGTAAATTCAATTCCATCGTTACAAATATGCGTGCCGATTTCAGACACGACACAGACAACACCATGCTTGAAGCAAAGCTCGGCGGAAAGGGATATTTCGATAACCTTGCCGTAAACAGCAAGAACCTCAACGGCAATATCACTTACCGTTTCTATCTTGAAAATTCATTTGCTCACAAGCTGTACGGCTTTTGGGAAAGGCTTGAAGCTTTATTCAATCTCATAGCTTTGCCTTTCAGAAAGCTGTCAGAATAACGGGAGGTCAACATCATGTCAAAAATGCCGGATCCCGAAAAGATTTCAAAGGAAATCGCCAAACGGGAAAAACAGCTGAACAAGCCCCGCAGCAGATATTATCTTGCTTATCTTACCTTTATAATCAGTATTATCTATATCACCGACGAGGTCGCCTCGCAGATAGGCACCTTTATGAAAACCGAAATTGCCAATGATATGCTGTCAAGATTCGGTGAATCATCCGTCGGTATGCTTGACATAATCACATTTCTTTCGTTTCCGTTTATGGCGCTCGGCGTTCTTTACAAGCCCCTTGCCGACAAATTCGGCAGAAAGCCTTTCCTTGTCATCAACACCTTCGGTATGTGCCTGGGTCTGCTTATAATCTATCTGACGGAAAGCATACCGATGTATATAATCGGTGCCTGCTTCACTCAGTTTTTCGTTACCCACGATATGCAGGCAGTTTATATTATGGAAACAGCACCGGACAAGCACCGTGCAAGAGCTTATTCGATCATAAAAAGCATTGCCATGCTCGGTGTTCTGCTCATCCCCCTGCTGCGCCGTATGCTTATGCAGGAAACGGCACAGTGGAGAAGAGTTTATCTGATTCCCGCACTCATCGGCTTTGTTGTCAGCGCCGCCGCCCTTCTTCTGGCCGACGAAACAGATGCTTTCAACATTGCGAGAATAAATTATCTCAAAGGCAACACTGCCGAAAACGGCACGGAAGCCAGCGGAGGAATTATCACCGCTCTCAAATTCATCTGGCAGCACAAGCAGCTGCGCTGGATCTTCATTGCTCTTGTTTTTGCCGAAACAGGATATATTCTCACAGCCGATTATGAAGTTATCATGACCTACGGCTTTGCAAGCTTTTTCACGGAAAGCGGCCGTTTCTCCGACCTTGCCGCCGCTGTTGAGGGCGTCGGCGTAAATGAAATCACCACCGCTCTTTTCCTTTTCCCCGTGGGCTGTGCCCTCGGCCAGCTTCTTCCGGGCTTCATTTCCGACAAATTCGGCAGAAAGAAAGCCGCAATAACCATGTCGGTTTGTGCCGTATTGTTTTTCCTCGGCTTTTCCTTCGGCGCAAAATTCGGGCTTGAACCGAGAATTGTCGGTTTTCTGTGCGGCGCCTGCATAGGCACCTTCTGGTCAAACATAGACACAATAGTAATGATGGCAGGCGAATCGACCCCCACCGCTCTGCGTTCCTCCGTTCTCTCCGCCACCAATATGGCAACAGGTCTCGGAATCGGAATTTCCTTCGGCGTTTCCATTCCTCTCATGTCCCATTTCGGCAACGCATCCGTCGGCACCATTGCCCTCTGCCTTGCCATACCCGGACTTGCGGCTGACTTTTTCATTCTCACTGCAAGAATCCACGAAACCACCGGAATTGACCTAAAAAAGGTCAAGGGAAACGAGTGGGAATAATAACAATAACGCCGCAAAGCCTTGATAACAAAGGATTTTTAAGTTTTAGAAAAGGCTTTTGACAACATCTGAATACAAAATTTGGAGCTATCTGATTTTTGAAGTCAGATAGCTCTTTCTTGCTCTTAGCGGTTTAAGAAAATTCTGTGAACTTGTTTTAATACATTTTGAGAAAACAGCATCACTGAAATCCATAAAATTGAAAATCAGATGCTTTTGGTGCAGCGAATAAACACAATACAGAAAACGGCAATGGAGAGCGTCAATAATTGTTTGGTATATAACGGTCACTCGATATGTGAAAGAAACCCCCGCCACCTTTTCTTTCTAAAACTATAAATTTTATGCTATTTTTCAAAATGGTATTGCTATTGTTCGAGATATAGAATATAATGCTATTAAGCCTTGCAATTGGAGGAACAATTATGGAATATATGTCAGCAAGAGAAGCAGCCGATAAATGGGGTATTTCACAGAGACGGGTTGCTGTTCTTTGCTCTGAAAACAGAATTGACAATGCAACAATGGTCGGCAATATGTGGATTATTCCTACTACTGCCGGAAAGCCTATCGATGCAAGAAGTGTGCGCTATTCTAAGAATGACGGCAAAAAGGTAAAACCCTTTTTGAAGTGGGCAGGCGGGAAAGGGCAACTCCTTTCGGAAATTGAGCGATATTATCCATTTGAGGATGAAAAGATTACAAAATATGCTGAGCCGTTTGTTGGCGGTGGTGCGGTTCTCTTTGATATTTTGAGCAAGTATGTCTTAGATGAAGTTTACATCAGTGATATTAATGCTGAGCTTATCAATACCTATTGCATCATCAGAGACAATATCGATGGTCTCGTTGTAATGCTACAAAAAATGCAAGACGAATTTGTCCCTGCCGATATTGATTATCGTAAAGAATATTATTTGGCAAAGCGTGAACGGTTTAATGATTTGAAATCCAATGGTAGCACAAACATAAATATCGAAAAAGCCGCCTTGATGATTTTCTTAAATAAAACTTGTTTTAATGGTTTGTTCCGTGTTAACAAAAAAGGCTTCTTTAATGTTCCTATGGGGGCATATAAAAATCCTCTGATATGTGACGAAGATAATCTTCGAGCTGTCTCAGAAAAGCTTCAAAATGTAACGATTATATGCAGCGATTACAGAGAATCAGCAGATTTCATTGACAAAAACACATTTGTGTACTTCGATCCTCCATATAGACCTATTACTGATACTGCAAGTTTTACTGCATATACCGAGAACTTGTTTGGCGATGATGAACAGATTGAACTTGCACGCTTTGTCGATGATATGCACAGAAAAGGCGCAAAAGTTGTTGTCAGCAACTCCGACCCAAAAAATTCTAATACCGAAGATAATTTCTTCGATAAAATCTATGCTTCTCACAGAATTAATCGAGTTGAAGCAACCCGAATGATAAACTGTAACAGTGAAGCAAGAGGAAAGATAAAAGAATTACTTATATCCAATTTTTAAGGAGGTCAAATTATATGCCTTACGGAGAATATGCACAATGTCCTTGCTGCGGAAAAACTGCTTACGACAAGGATGAAATAGAACAAGAATTTGGTTATAGAAATATGGGAGACGGCCGTAATATTCCGCAATCATATTGCCGAGCATGTCGTGTTGCACACTGCGAAGCAGGAAAACCGTGTAAAGCAAAAGAATAAAGGAGATTTGCTATGAGCAGAAATTTTAACAGTTGGTTAGCTGGATTCCGTGATAGTATTGCGGACTATGGGTATTATACAGACTTTGAAAAAGTACATCGCAATGTTGATGGTATTAAAGTGGAATTAAACATTCTCAATTCCCTTATTGGCTCAAGAAACATCAAAGAAGATTTCAAAGCCTTAATAAAGAAATATCCCGAAGTTCTGAAATGCATCCCCCTGCTTTTGGCGGTCAGAGCCAATGAAATATACTGTCAGGATGAGAACGGCGGATACTCTTATAAATTTGATTTTGGCAAATATCCACCCAATCCAAATACCTATTATGAGCGGTATTCTTATTTCATGGAGCAAACAGGTTTGTTTGATTTGCTGGAAAATCATATAATCAATAATCTTGTAGATTACGCAACAGGCGTTGAAACCGGACTTGATTCTAACGGTCGTAAGAATCGAGGTGGTCATTTGATGGAGGATTTGGTTGAAGGTTTTATCAAAAAAGCTGGGTTTATTAAGGATAAAACCTATTTCAAAGAAATGTACATACATCAAATTAGTGACAGATGGGAGATCGATCTTTCGGCTATTTCTAACCAGGGTAAAATGGAAAAGCGCTTTGATTTTGTGGTGAAAACTCCAACTATGATATATGCCATTGAGACAAACTTTTATGGAGGCGGAGGCAGCAAACTCAATGAAACCGCAAGAAGCTACAAAACCCTTGCATTGGAAACTGATACAATAAAAGGATTTACATTTGTGTGGTTTACTGATGGAAAAGGATGGACAAGCGCACGCAACAATCTTGAAGAAACCTTTGACATAATGGAGAATATTTATAACATCAAAGATTTGGAAAACGGTGTTATAAGCGAGGTTTTCAAATAATGACAAAGAAAATCACCAAATGGGAGCCCGAAGATTTTGAACTTGAAATGACAACTCATTGGTCGTTTCCTCAACGCGGCAATTGGGCAACACACGATGCCAAATGGCGTGGGAATTGGTCTCCGTATATTCCAAGAAATATTATTCTACGGTATTCAAAAGAAGGAGATATAGTACTTGACCAATTTGTCGGTGGAGGTACTACCCTTGTTGAAGCAAAACTGCTCAATCGAGATATTATCGGTGTAGATGTAAATGATGTTGCCCTTGAACGATGCAGAGAAAAAATCAGTTTTGAACACGAGGGAGCAAACGGAAAAGCATATCTTCACAAAGGTGATGCTCGTCATTTGGATTTTATTCCGGATGGTAGTATAGACCTTATCTGTACTCATCCGCCTTATGCAGATATAATCCAATACAGCGAGAATATCCCCGAAGATTTGTCTTTATTGAAAGTGAAGGATTTTTTGAAGGAAATGAAAACGGTAGCTACAGAGAGCTACCGTGTGTTGAAAAAAGATAAATTTTGTGCTGTTCTAATGGGAGATACTCGCCAAAAAGGATGTATGATTCCTATGTCGTTTGATGTTATGCACATTTTCGAGGAAGCGGGTTTCAAGTTGAAGGAAATAATCATTAAAGAGCAACATAATTGTAAAGCAACTGGGTATTGGAAAACCAATAGTATTAAATATAATTTTTTGCTTATCGCTCACGAATACCTATTTGTTTTCAAAAAGTAAAAGTTATACCAACCAATTTTCCACAGGCTAAATCTCATAAGCAAAGTTGTTAAGGCTGAGAACTTGTGCAAGTGGAAATAATATAAGGAGGCTGTCGCATTATAGCGCAGCCCCTTTTTCTTCTGAAACTGTTTTTACTTTTTATAAACGGATTTTTCCCTTTCATATTCCGACTGGAGCCAGGCAACAGCCGCAGCAGCTCCGTCAACGGAGGCTTCAAATTCATTTTCACGGATAACCGATGGGTCGATCTTGTCAAAGCAATAAACGCCTATATACCAATAAGCGATTATTTTCACCGGCTTTTTGTCCTCGGCGTGAAGATGAAGCTTATAATTAAAATGCTCCTCATAAGCTCCGACACCGTGTCCGTCAAAGGAAAGTGAACCCGTATAATCATTTGTATCCGCGTTATTCAGATCAACCGCACCGCAAAGATAAGGGTAGCTTACATTTTCGACCTTGCTCATTTTTCTTCCGCCTTTTCATTTTTTCCCTCAAGGGCAGCAGCAACGGACTCGACCTGACTTACCTTGTAGCCTCTGTTGCTCCAGTATTTGCAGATAAAGCTGAAGCCCTGGTCCTTTGAAACAATGAAATACTGCATTTCCTTGTCCTGATATTTGCCCGCAAGATAACCCATATAAGTGGCAAGCTGCATATCAAGAGCGTCGTGAAAAGCTTTGTTTGTTTCTTCAATAAGAACATTTGCTTCCTTAAAAACGACCTTTGCCTTGGCTTTCTGAATTTTTTCAACAGTACCGATGGAGATATTCGGCTGATTTACGCTGTAAAAAATAATGACCGTGTCCTTTGCACTGAGCTTTTCTATCTTTTCAAGTCCGGGTGTATGCACATTTTCATAATCAACAATATATATACTCATTTATTTTCCCTCCGGTTTTATTTTGTTAATAATATACCACGCCTTTCATCTCTTTACAAGAGAATTAAAAAGAATTCATTGTAATTGCTTTCCTTAGGCAAAAGAGAGTCGAACCCAATATGGTTTTGGCGACATCTTTTTGCCAATATATTGTTAAAAATGCTCGGAATACATAAAGTATTCCTGTGCTTTTTGCCTCATCTTGGCAGAAAATCTGTCTGCCAAAACTGCTTGCACCTTAAAAAGATGAGATTTGCGTGCAGTCAGGTGTTTCTTCGACGCAGGAATACTTCCGTATTTCAAGGAGAAAAA
>JAZUJJ010000122.1:0-3909 GCA_045642725.1 Acutalibacteraceae bacterium | reverse complement strand
TCCGTTGATTTTCAAGGCTTTCCGGAGCCGACAATCCGACCTCATCCGACCTTTGAAAAACAGAAAACGCCTTTTGGCGAAATGACTCGAAATGCTGTGTGCTTAACCGCACCTAGGGTTCGAATCCCTAACTCTCCGCCAGTGCCTCAATTCCTTATGTATCAAGGAATTGGGGCATTTTCTATCCGTGGATGTTTGACCCTGATTTTTAGCTTTTTTGTCAACATCTCCCCTAACATCTCCCCGATTTTTGAGAAATATTCTGAGAGTGATTTTATTCACCCGCAATTCCAAGCCCGGAAGATAACTTCGCCGGATGATTTTGAAGATTTAAGTAAATTTATTGAAGTTGAAGACAAAACACCTACCTGATTATGAAAAGCCTACATTAGAAAACCCAACATAGGCTTTTCCAATGTAGGTTGATAAAGATAACGAGGTCTGACCGCATATATAGGTCAGACCTCGTTGACTGTTATCCAATCCAATGTTAAATATTAAATTATTTCCGGAAAAGCCTATGCATCTGTATTTGTTCGTCTTGCATTAAGTTCATCGAGAATTTTTTCCTGTTCTTCGCCTTCAAACTTATAAAACAGCATCGGTATCATCTGAAGAATAAATGCTGCCGAAAGCGAAAGCGTCATAAGAACGAATATCATATTGAGCACATCCGGATATGTTCCTGCTATACTTCCGCCCACATCGAGAGTTTTCTGCATAGCGGTCGGGTCGTAATTTACCGAGGCGAGAATGAACATTGTAAGTGATGAAACAAGTGCGGCACTTGTTTTAGTAATCAGCTTTGTTATTGAAAATGTAATACCCTCGGTTCGCTCGCCTGTTTTCCATTCGGCATATTCAATGCAGTCGGAAATCAGTAGCGTGGTTAGCGTTGCACAGACACCGCCGGGGAAATTTGCAAAGAATTTAAGAATCATGTAAACGACCATACTCTCATATCCCGCAAAATACATGACTGTATTTAATGCGGCGCCGAGGATACACATGAGAATATACAGTTTTTTCTTTGAGAACTTTTTCAGAAGATACGGGGTACAAAGAATAGAAATAACCCAAGAAATGCCCGAACTGACCTGAAGAAGCGGGAAGAGCAGTGACATCGGTATTCCCGTATCCGCATAGTTCCATGTGCAGAAATACACAAGCACATTGCTTGACATATTCATCGGAGCGGAAAAAAGATTTGCAAGCATGACGAAAAGAAGAGGCTTGTTGCTGAATATCGGCTTTATCGCATCCTTAAAGGATTTTTCACTTTTGATTGTGATTTTTTCTTTCAGTTTTTTTGAAGAAAGGAAGATGCAGACACAGCCTATTCCGACTATTGCCGATGCAACTATAAAATTGCCCATCGGGCTGTTTTCACTGCCGCCGATAAGTGAAACGAGAATAAAATACAGACCCGAGGGAAGAATGGTTCCTGCCGAGCCGAGAGTTGAACTGATTGAAACAGCTTTGTTGCGCTGCTCCTGCTCGGTGAAAAGCAAAGGCTGCAAGCCATTTATCGGAATATCAACTGCGGTAAATGTTGCAAAATACAGTATGTAAAGAATGCCGGCATAAACCGTTTTGAAAGCCGCGCTTGCATTCTGAATCGGTAAAAACACAAGAAGCGTGACGATAAACAGCGGAATCGGTATCGCCTTCAGATACGGAATACACTTGCCGTATTTTGTATGCGTTCTGTCAACGATAACGCCCATAATCGGGTCGTTTACCGCATCCCATACCCTTGCAAGCATAAAGATAGTGCCTACAGCACCGGCTGCAATTTTCAGAACATCGGTATAGAAAAAAGACAAAGCCGAACCCATAAGTGATGAAATCATACTTGAGCCGAAAATTGTCAGGCTGTAAGCGAGAACTTCGTTTCCGCCCGTAAGAGTCATTATCTTTTCTTTTATTTTGCTCATAACCTCACCGTCTTTTACTTAATTCTTTTTTATTATATCACACCGACACACTGCTTTCAAGAAAAAAGCACTGCTTGAAAAGCCAACGGCGAAATGCTATAATTATTATAATTCAGTGGTAAGGAGCTGTAAAAATGGATCAATTTGTCAAGGATCAGATTGTTTACGGATTGAAGTATGTGCCCGCAAATCTGCTTAAAGCCGCCTTTATTCCGAAAAGCTCGCCGGAAACAAAGGCTTTTCGTGAGAATCACTTTATGTGGGGCGTTTCTCACCCCGATATGAATTATGAGCAAATAAAGGCTGCCAATCTTGACTGGGCAAGATATGATGTGCCGTTCCCGTTTGACAAAAACGGAGAAATTACAGAAGAGTATAAGGCGTTCAAAAAGCGCTGCACGGATTACACCGAACACGGCATAAAAGTGCAGGTCAACACACCTTATCCGAGAGACTATGAGGCTGTCGGAATTAAAATCGACACTCCCGAGGGTGACGATAAAATAAAAGAAATCGCCCGTTTTTTCATTGAAGACCTGCGCGGCTGCGTTCACGCATTTCAGGTTGCAAACGAAATGGGTATTCCCCGTTTCACCGTTCCTTACACGATGGAACAGGCGGTTAAATTCCTCGGCATTCAGCTTGAAGCAATGTACCCGATAAAGGGAGATATTCTTGTTTCATATAACTCTCCGGGGCCTGCCGCACAGCTCAACGCCATGATGAAGCCATATTATAAATACTGCGATTTCATCGGCATTGACATTTATCTCGGCTGTTTTCTGCCCGTGACCTGCTTTAAGTGGATGTTTGACGCAGTGCTTGATTACTTCTGGGCATTCACCCGCAAGCCCGTTGTTTTGCAGGAATTCGGCTATGTCGGCGGCGGTGCACCCAAAACGAAGCAGGAAAGAACCGAAATTCTTAAATCTTACGGTGTAAGCAGTGAAAAGGAAGCAAAGGCAAACATACAGACGCTTATGAAAAATGTTCCCGAAAGCGTGCGTAAAAGAATAAAATTTGACACGCAGGATAACGAAAAGCTGTTCTGGAAGTATATTTTCAAGGGCGATTTCCGCAATCATTTTTTCAGAGAACTGCCTAAGGCAACAAAGCTTCACGGCTATGAACACACCCGTGAGGGTCAGGCAAAATTCTTTGAGGATATGATTCCGAGATTTTATAAGAAAGAATATCTCGGCGGTCTTTCTGTTTTCAGCTATACCGACCAGGAAGCCTGCTATGTATGCGGTCAGAGCGACTGCCCCACAGAAACCTGCTGGGGAATGGTTGACTGCAGCGGCAAAGAAAAGCCTTCTTATTTTGCGGTAAGGGATGCAATAGCAAAATTCAAAAAATGAAGCAATCGGCCTTTCTGAGTAAATTATCGGCAAAAAAAGCCAAAATATTATGTGATATCCGTCGTAGAGGCGAACTGTGTTCACCCGAGAACTGTGTTCGCCCGAGAACGACATTTACGAAACAGTAATAATTCTGATTTTCATTTTATATCTACGTGTTGACTGCCGCTTTAAGCATTGATTCAAGCGGCAGTCAATATTTTTGCCGTAGAGTATCCTTTCGGAAAAAGTATCGGTATCAATAAATCACGGGTAATTTTGTGAAAAGTATTTCACACGCGATGAACACGACGGTTATTGAATCAAATCTGTCCAGAATGCCGCCGTGCCCCGGAATAAGATTTCCGAAATCTTTTATTCCGGCCTGCCTTTTTATTGCTGAGAAGCAAAGGTCACCGATCGTTGCAGAAAGAGAACCGGCCAACGAATAGATTATTATCAGAATGTAATGGACCTGACATCCGAGCAATTTGTCGGCGATGAAACAGAAAACCGCCAGACCTAAAACTGTTGATGCAATTCCGCCGAGAACACCTTCAATCGTCTTGTTCGGACTTACGTCAACTGCAAAATGGTGTTTTCCGATGGCCTTGCCGACAAAGTATGCACCC
>JAZUJJ010000121.1:0-6874 GCA_045642725.1 Acutalibacteraceae bacterium | reverse complement strand
ATATGCTTCAACCGCTTGTTGCTTTAACTCTTTGCTATATTTCTTGTTTTTATGGCTCTTTCTGTGCATAAAATTAACCCCCATAGTGTAGTCTTGAAATTTTTGTTATTTCAAGTGTCTACTCTATGGGGATTATATCATGCTTATCTGCTATCCCGGAATTGCTTTTATCTTTTTCCTTTACTTTTTCGTTCTGCGCTATAATGCGACAGACCTAAGCTTTTATTTAGGTATTCTGTCAATAATAGGTTCTGCACCGTTGTTGACACAATCGGCTGTAATATGAACCTTGGTTATGGTCGGGTCTGAGGGAACATCATACATTGTTTTCATAAGCGTGTCTTCAACAATGGAGCGAAGTCCTCTTGCGCCCGTTTTCTTTTCTATTGTCTTGTCGGCAATGGCCTCAAGGGCACCGCTTTCAAAATCAAGCTCAACGCCGTCAAAGGAGAAAAGCTCTTTGTACTGCTTTGTAATGGCGTTTTTTGGCTCGGTGAGAATTTTCACAAGAGAATCTCTGTCAAGCTCATTGAGCGATGTGATAACGGGAAGTCTGCCCACAAGCTCCGGAATAAGACCGAATTTAACAAGGTCCTGCTGAACAGCTTTTGTAATAAGATTTTCTTTTTGAAGCTCACTCTTGCTTCTCACATCCGCGCCGAAGCCGACGGCTGAGCCGGAAAATCTTTTTTCGATTATTTTTTCAATGCCGTCAAAGGCTCCGCCGCAGATAAACAGAATGTTTGATGTGTCTATCTGAATAAATTCCTGCTGAGGGTGCTTTCTGCCACCCTGAGGGGGAACATTTGCAACGGTACCTTCAATGATTTTAAGCAACGCCTGCTGAACGCCCTCGCCGCTGACATCTCTCGTAATTGAGGGATTTTCACTTTTGCGGGCGATTTTATCGATTTCGTCAATGTAGATTATGCCTCTTTCGGCGCGCTCAATGTCAAAATCCGCTGCCTGAATAATTCTGAGCAGTATGTTTTCAACATCCTCGCCGACATAGCCTGCCTCGGTAAGAGTTGTGGCATCGGCAATGGCAAAAGGAACATCAAGAATTTTTGCAAGGGTCTGAGCCAGCATTGTTTTGCCCACACCTGTGGGGCCGAGCATGAGAATGTTTGCCTTCTGAATCTCAACATCCGTATCCTTGACGGCTGAAATGCGCTTGTAGTGATTATAAACAGCAACGCTGAGAGCAACTTTTGCCGCATCCTGACCGATAACATATTCGTCAAGCTTTGCTTTGATTTCACGGGGCTTGGGCAGGGAATCAAAATCCCTGTGGCCTTCCTTGTGAGTGTGCGAATACGGTTCTTCGTCAAGAATGGAAAGACATAGCTCAACACATTCGTTGCAGATATAAACACCTTCGCCCTCAATCAGCTTTGCTACCTGATTCTGCTTTTTATGGCAGAAGGAGCAGCAGGGAATATGGGTGTAATGCTTGTCGTCATCTCTGGGCATACTTTATCTCCTAAAAACTGATTTATCTGTGAGCGATTACCTTGTCAACAAGTCCGTAGGCCTGAGCTTCATCAGCAGTGAGCCAGTTATCTCTGTCGGTATCTTTTGCAATATCTTCAAGAGATTTGCCGGTGTTTGCGGCAAGAATTGAATTGAGCTTTTCCTTGGTTCTCTGCATGTGTCTTGCAGCGATTGCCATATCGGAAGCCTGACCCTGCATTCCGCCGAGAGGCTGATGAATCATTATCTCGCTGTTGGGCAGAGCATATCTCTTTCCTCTTGCTCCCGAAGAGAGAAGGAAAGCGCCCATGGAAGCGGCCATACCGATGCAGATGGTGGAAACATCACACTTGATGTACTGCATGGTGTCATAAATAGCCATTCCGGCGGTAACCGATCCGCCGGGGCTGTTGATGTAAAGGCTTATATCCTTGTCGGGGTCCTGACTTTCAAGGTAAAGAAGCTGAGCCACAACAAGAGAAGCAGTGGCGTCATTCACTTCGTCTGACAAAACGATGATTCTGTCATTGAGAAGTCTTGAAAATATATCGTAGGATCTTTCACCGTGATTTGTCTGTTCAATAACATAAGGAACAAGTGCCATTGGTTTTACCTCCGTGTTTATTATGAATTACGGATTATTCGGCAGCTTCTTCTTTCTTCTCTGCGGGGGCAACTGCAACGGCAGAGTCGATTACAAGCTTGATTGCTGCCTGCTTCTTGAGCTCAAGAGCAACAACATCAGCGGGGATGATGGACTTGATTTTTTCTACATCAAGGCCGTAATTCTCAGCCATCTTTGAGTATTCCTCTTCAACGGCGGAATCTTCGATTTTAAAGCTTTCAAGCTCAACTATCTTTTCAACGGCAAGGTCATACTTGACATCGTTGACGGCTCTTTCTCTCATGGAAGCCTTGAAGGAATCAAGATCCATGCCCATATACATAAGGTAGGTCTTAAGGTCAATACCCTGCTGCTGAACTCTCTGTGAGAAATTATCAACATTTTCGTCGGCCTTTGCGTCAAACATGCATTCGGGGATTTCACCCTCAACATTTTCGCAGAGTGCGTTGATAACGGCATCCTCAAAAGCGTGCTGCGCGCTCTCCTGCTTGTGAGCAAGAAGGTCAGCCTCAACGCCCTTCTTAAGGTCGTCAACGGTTTCGTAGTCGCCCTGATCCTTTGCGAATTCGTCATCAAGCTCGGGCATCTCTTTAACCTTTATTTCATGAAGCTTGATCTTGAATACAGCTGCCTTGGAAGCAAGCTCGGGAGCATAATCCTCGGGGAAGGTAACATTGATGTCAAATTCGTCGCCGATGGAATGACCGATGATCTGATCTTCAAAGCCGGGGATGAACTGACCGTCACCGATGGTGAGGTTGTATTTTTCTGCTTTGCCGCCGTCAAAAGCTACGCCGTCAACGAAGCCTTCGAAGTCAATAACGGTGATGTCGCCGTTTTCAACAGCTCTGTTGTCAACATCAATGAGTCTTGAGCCTCTGTCGAGCATATATTTGATTTCGCCTTCAACTTCTTCTGCGGTAACTGCGCAGTCAGCCTTCTCTGCCTTAATGCCCTTGTAAGCTTTGAGGGTGATTTCGGGCTTAACGGTTACCTTGACAGTGAAGTTGAGACCGTCGGCAACGCTCATGGTCTTGACATCAAGATCCTTGGGCTGGTCAACGGGATGAATGTCAGCCTCTTTGTAGGCAGCTTCTATTTCTTCGGGGAAGATAGCTTCAAGAGCATCCTCATAGAAGAAGTTTTCACCGTAAAGCTTCTCGATCATCTGCTTGGGAGCCTTGCCCTTGCGGAAGCCGGGAATCTGAATGGACTTTCTGTTCTTGAGGTATGCCTGCTGAACGGCAGCCTTGAAGTCCTCAGCGGAAACGGCGATTTCGATTGTGTAGGTGTTGGTTTCGGTTTTGTTTGCTGATACTAAGCTCATGTTTTGTTTCCTCCAATGAGTATAATAAGTATTTTTAACTGCTTGATTATAACAAAAAGCTTTTGAAATTTCCACTCTTATTTATAAATTCTTTGTTTTATTATAAAAAAAGGGAAAAAACATCTGCAATTTAGCTATTTTGACAAGGTTTCGCAGACGAGAGCGGGGCAAAATTCAAGGAAGTCGCCGGAAACAAGAGAAAATCTTATTCCGTCTTCGTTGACCCCGTTTACTGCGGTTGCGTGGGAATAGGAGTGAAGATGCCCGTAATAACAGCGTTTTATGCCTTCCTCAAGAAGAACATTGTATATAATATCACATTTACGGGTGTCATTCAGGGGAGGGTAGTGAAGGAAAACCACAGGCTCAAGCCCGGTTTCCTTTGCGGCGGCGATTGAGGTTTTCAGGCGGCCTGCCTCGCGCAGAACGATTTTCATATCCGTGTCCTTTTCTGCATCGAAAAACCAGCCTCTTGTGCCGCAGATTGCAATGTTTCCGCAGGTGTAGGCGTTATTATGAAGAATATTAAGCGTGGTGAATTCATGCTTTTTGAAGAATTCATCTGCCTTTTTCTTTGTTGACCACCAGTAATCGTGGTTGCCCTTCATAAGGATTTTTCTGCCGGGAAGAGAATCAAGGAAGCGAAAGTCCTCAATGCCCTCCTCCATGTCCATACACCACGCCACATCTCCGGGTATCACAACGGTGTCGTTTTCGCCGACCACCCGTCTCCAGTTCTTTTCAAGACGCTGTTCGTAATCGGTCCAGCCGTTGAAAATATTCATTGATTTACCCGTTGAAAGGGAAAGGTGAGTATCTCCGATAACAAACAGTGCCATAGTTTACTTCCTTCAGATGCCCAGCATATTGAAGACAACTTCGTCCATGCCGGATTTTTCGCAGCAGCCGTTGAATCTGACCTCTTTATCCTTAAGGTTTGCAAGCTGCTCGGGGCATTCAAGACCCGTGATTTCCGCAAGCCTTCTGACCATTTCAAATTCATCAAGGTCGCTTTTTTTGCCTTCAACGGCTTCAAGCACGGCAGCACTGAATTTGAAGGGGCTGGCTGTGGAAGCGATGACCGCGGGGGTCATATCTCCGGTTTCTTTTCTGTAATTCTGATATACATTGACGGCAACGGCAGTGTGAGTGTCGCAAAGATAGCCGTTTTCTTTATATGTTGCGGAAATGGTGGCCTTTGTTTCGTCGTCATTGCAGCAGCCTGCGGCAAAAAGCTCTTTGATTTTCGCAAAGGTTTCGGGGTCAACGGTATATTTTCCTTCGGATGCGAGAAGCTTCATCCATTCCTTTACCTTTTCCGTGCCGGCAAGGGCATAGAGAAGTCTTTCAAGATTTGAAGAAATGAGAATATCCATTGAGGGGGAAATCGTTGTGAAGAATTTTCTGTTTTTGTCGTAGGTTCCGGTGGTAAGGAATTCCGTAAGAACGGAGTTGCTGTTGGAGGCGCATATAAGCTTCGCAACGGGCAGACCCATTTCCCCGGCATAGTAAGCGGCAAGAATGTTGCCGAAGTTTCCGGTGGGAACGACAATGTTTATTTTGTCACCGCATTTGATTTTTTCGTCTGCAACAAGGTCGCAGTAAGCGGAGAAATAATAAACTATCTGAGGTGCAAGACGGCCCCAGTTGATTGAGTTTGCCGAGGAGAAGGCAAGACCGTTTGCGGCAAGCTTTTCGCCGATGGCTTTGTCGGTGAAAATTCTCTTGACTCCGCTCTGAGCGTCATCAAAATTGCCCTTGATTGCGCTGACGGCAACATTTTTACCCTCCTGAGTGCACATCTGAAGCTTTTGCATGGGGCTTACGCCGTCACTGGGATAGAAAACAAGAATGCGTGTGTTGTCAACATCCCTGAAGCCTTCAAGAGCGGCTTTGCCCGTGTCACCCGAGGTGGCAACGAGAATGACGATTTCCGTACCCTTTGCGACCTTGCCGCCGGCAACGGTCATAAAGCGGGGGAGTATCTGTAAAGCCATGTCCTTGAATGCGCAGGTCGGGCCCTTAAAGAGCTCAAGAATGTGCATTCCTTCGGAAACGGTAACAACGGGAGCAACTTTTTCGCTGCTGAATCCGGTGGCATAAGCACCCACAACGCAGGAATCAAGCTCCTCTGCCGTGAAATCCGTAAGGAAACGGCCGAGAATGTTTTTGGCTCTGCCGATATAGCTTTCTTTTGCAAGAGCAGCTATTTCGTCAACGGAAACGCATGGAATGGATTCGGGGACGAAAAGACCGCCCTCGGAGGAAATACCCTTTGCAATGGCCTGAGCCGAGCTCACGCTGACAGAGGTATCTCTTGTGCTGACATAATTCATAAAATCACCCTTTCGGTGTTGTTGGATAATAAGTCCCGACGGACATAAATAATCATCTTATTATATCACCGCAAAAATGGTTTGTAAATAATATGTCGGCGAAAATTCATGATTAATTCGCAAATTTAACGGTCGCTTCCGATGAATTTCCGGAATAATAATGAATTAATATATAAATACTGTAATTTTACAAGCCGCACAAATTAAAATTATCGATTTTGTAGGGCGTGATGACCTCATCACGCCGTCATCAGGATATCCGGAGGATAATATAACCGGAGCGAAGCGACCCGAAATTCCGAATTTCGAATTTCCCGCGGATGTAGGGGCTGACCTCCCGGGCAGCCTGAAATTTTATCACCGCTTATGGGGCGCCAAGGATGTCACCCCCTACGGTTAAAGAGTTAAGTTGCGTTTCTTCCTTCCCCCTCGGGAAATTCCCCTGACAGGGGAAATGTCAGCGCAGCTGACAAAAGGGTAGCCGTCTGCGGCGAGCAAAAGGTGTATTGCCATAAGGCAAGACGGATGAGGGGAGATTTGATGTCGTTTCGTTTACACCTCATCCACCGTCTTCGACGGTTCCCCTTCTCCTCAAGGAGAAGGAAGGGACGGAGGAGTAAACACTTTATCCGTCTCTCAAGCTCGGCACCTTTTGCTCGCCACCGGCGGCAGAGCCCCGTCGAGCATCGCTCCCTACATAACTTCTTTCTCCCTCGGGGAAGCAAGAAATTTGGCACTCAGGCAGAATATAATTTGATAAAAATTAACAAAAAATATGCTTTTGTTAAGAAAACGCAAGGAAAAAGTCAACTTTTATTAACTGAATCTAAACCCGCAAAACCGTTGATATATAAGGGCTTTGAGCAAAAGAGCTGCAAAATATCGAAAAAATTTTCAAAGAAATTATAAAAAAAGTGTTGACAAAAGTTTATTTTCGGTTTATAATTCAGTCAAGGAACAGGGAAAGAGACCCGGTTCCGAAAACAAGTGATCAAAACGGCTCGCTCTAAGGGGGGCAACGCCGGAGATCATAAATAATTAATAATGGAGGTCTTCCAAATGTTAAAAGCAAAACTTGATTCCGTACGCAAGAATAAGAAGGGCTTCTCCCTT
>JAZUJJ010000120.1:0-21381 GCA_045642725.1 Acutalibacteraceae bacterium | reverse complement strand
CCCTGTCAGGGGAAATGTCAGCGCAGCTGACAAAAGGGTAGCCGTCTGCGGCGAGCAAAAGGTGGATTGCCGTAAGGCAAGACGGATGAGGGGAGATTTGATGTTGTTTTAATGACACCTCATCCACCGTCTTCGACGGTTCCCCTTCTCCTCAAGGAGAAGGAAGAAGTCGCCGTCAAATCCCTGTTTGTCGGGATAAGGGCATGCTGACCTCAGCACGCCGCTATCAGGATATCCGGAGGATAATATAACGGAGCTTGCGACCCGAAATTCCGCATTCCGAAATCCGAATTGTAATTTTCCACCTCATCCGCCTCGCAAGCTCGGCACCTTCTTCTCAAGGAGAAGGAAAAAGCACCCGCTAACCGCAACAATCACAGGAGGAATACCGTGTTCAGAACAATCAGAAAAAAGAAAAATGAAATAAGCACAGAAGATGCAAAGGAGTTGCTCCGCACTTCACGCAGAGGCATCCTTGCAGTTAACGGTGATGACGGATACCCTTACGCAATCCCAATCAACTACTTTTATGATGAAGCAAGCGAAAAAATATTTTTCCACGGTTCCCGTGCCGGTCACAAGGCCGATGCACTGAAAGCATGTGACAAAATCTGCTTCACCGTTATCGGTCAGGAAATGTTAAAGGCTGAGCCGTGGGCACCTTATGTAAAAAGTGCGGTCGTTTTCGGTCGCTGCCGCTTGATTGAAGATACGGAGTACGCTTTGAAAATGCTCAGACAGTTCACAATGAAATATTATCCCGATGAACAGACAATGAATGAAGAAATCGCCCGCTGTGCAAAAGCAGTTCAGATGTTTGAAATCAGCATTGAGCATATCAGCGGAAAAGAAGTGCAGGAACGCTGATATGAATATGAAAAAATTGAAATATTTCTCCGATTTATCCCGCTTTGAGCTTTGCTTATGGCTTACTTCCGTTGCCGTAATCATTTTGTCATTTTTTCTTTCCGGCGGCGGTGATATTCTGACAATGACGGCATCCCTGATTGGCGTAACAGCGCTGATATTCGTGGCAAAGGGCTATGTAATCGGTCAGGTGCTGACCGTTGTATTTGCAGTTTTTTACGGTATCGTTTCATTTTACTTCCGTTATTACGGAGAAATGATTACATACCTCGGAATGACAACGCCGAGTGCCGCTGCCGCCGTAATATCGTGGCTGCGCCACCCGTATAAAGGCACAAAAGAAGTAAAGGTCAACAAGCTGAGCGGAAAGCTGTGGGCAATTCTTGCTTTACTTACGGCAGTAATTACGGCAGCATTTTACTTTATTCTTACCGCATTGGGAAATGCAAATATTTTATTCAGCACCTTATCGGTTTCCACCAGCTTTATTGCCTCTTATCTTACATTTTTCAGAAGTCCTTATTACGCACTCGGATATGCGGCAAACGATATAATTTTAATTGTGCTCTGGATATTGGCAGCACTTGAAAGTATATCTTATCTTCCGATGGTTGCCTGCTTTATCATGTTCCTTATCAATGATTTGTACGGCTTTTTTAACTGGCAGAGAATGAAAAATTCACAAAGCGGTCAGGATGACATTTGACAATCAAAAAATAACCGGAATCCCTTGAAAATGCTTTTCCAAAGGACTCCGGTTTTTGATTTTTGTACCGATATACGGTTATTTTTTCAGCTCTTTGAGAATTTTATCCGCAACGATGGCTTCTTCGGTAAATGAATTGTTTTTCCAGTAGGCGGCAAGAGCGGTCAGAACCGTTGCAAAAGTGCCGATAATATTTGCGGCGGCACTGTTTTCCGTAAGCGGATTTACGCCGAAAACCGAAAGAGCCGTGTTTATAAGAGCCAATGCGAGCAGAGCAAGTCTTACCCATGTTCCGGTTGATACATTTTTCATGTTTTTAAGAATTTTCATATCTGTTCTCCTGTTCTTTCTTCAAGTATTTTGATTTTCAGTTCACTGACTGTCATTCTTTCCACAAGATTATTGTGCTTGTTTACTTTTGCTTCAAGCTGTTCAAGACGGTAATTCGTCAGCTTTTGTGAGGTGACTATTCCCGCAATACAGCCGAGAGCGGAGCCGAGAAAAGAAAATATAACTCCGTAATCCATCAGCATACCTCCGCGGCGTAACGAAGGGCAAGCCTTATCCAGCCTCTGCCGTCTGCAAGGCGCCCCCATTTTCCGTCGGAGGAAGTTACCGTCACCGTTACGGTTTCTCCTTTCTGCAATTCACCGCTGATTTCGCAGTCTTCGCCTGACCCGGAGCGGATATTAAGGCTGTCACAGACCACCTTGTATTTTCTGTTGTCGGCAAAAACAAATTCAAGAGCTCTGCCGATTGCCTCGCCGCATTTACGGCAGCCCTCATCATCATTCACCTTTGCAAGGTCACGGTCGTTATCAATAAAAACCGTTTCCGCAAGCACGGCGCAGGGAACAGTCTGACGGATGAAGCCGAAATAATCTCTGCCGGAGGAATTAAGCTTTATCTTTGAGCCTCTGTTTCTTACATTAAGCTCACCGGCAATACTGCCGCATATTTCATCCGCCGCTTTCCGCCCCGTCGGTGAGCCGTGGTAATAATAGGCCTCCGTGCCCGTTCCTCCGCCGGCATTGAGATGAATATCAAGCGCAAACCCGTAATCCCCGTCATTCACGGCTTTTATTCTGTTTGTCAGGGATAAACTGCCGTCATAATTTATAAGGTCACATTGCAGATATTCCGCGGCATATTTTGCTATTTCACGGGCAATACGGTGCTCGTGATATTTTTTGTCCGTGCTCATTGCTCCCGGGTCATAGCCTCCCTTTGAGCTTCTGCCGTGACCCACGCATATACATATTTTCTTACTCATTTCAGTTCACCCCGTTTCTCAGTAATTCAAGTAAATCCGCTCCGCTGAATCTGCCGACGGTCGTTCTGCCGGAATCATCATATATGAGAGCAAGGCAGGCGCAGGCATCTTCATTGCCGGGAACAACAACCATTTCGCAGGTCATTTCCGACGGGTCAAAGCTCTCCGATGCCGCGGTGAGTATTTCCTCGGCCCTTTCAACGGTTTCGGGGAAATACAGCGGTGTTGACTCCGAATCGACAAACAGAAGTCTTGCACCGAGAGCGGCGCAAAAATAATCAAAATCAAAGGCCGCCGTGTTGAGCCTTGCTTTTCCGTTTTCGTTAATCACGGGGGAATCATCGTCAAAAATCATCCCGTTTTCCGCTCTGCTTTCAAGGGATTTCACCCTCAGAGCAAGCCTCATAAGCTCATTCAGAAGTATGTTTTTCTCTGTGTGAGAAACAAAAGGGCCGCAAAGGGAATGTCCGAACTGAAGCCGGGCGACACCGGATTTTTCTACAATTTCAGTACCGTTTTCGTCGGTTTTATATGCAATAACCTGTATTTTCAGCACTCCCGTTTCCGTCATTTCATCGGTCAGAGGGCAAAAAATAAAGCCCTCTTCAACCCTCAGAGCGGGCTCGCCTTCCGCTGCCGCGGAATGAATGATAAAGTTTTCTCTTAAGGGTGAGGTTTCAAAACAAAGAGCAAAACCGTCAACCTCCTGCGAAGCCCATTCGCCCAGAGCTATTTTAAGCTCGGCGGAGTTGCTTTCACCCGAATAAGCCTTCGGATTTTCAAAGGTAAGCTTTCGCCCCTCTCCTATAATTCCGTTTATATAATTATCCATTCAGTACCTCCCCGTAATAGTTTCTGAGAATGTGAGCTATGTCAAGCGCATCCCGCCTTTCACGGTAAAGCACGCTCAGCTCATCCTCAATCCGTCTTGCTTCCTTTGTGAAGGGAACCGCCGTTTTCAGCCTTTCTCTTCTCTCTCTTATTCTGCCGCTGACCACAAGTACGGTCTTATCATATTCGGCGGCAAGCTCTTTCATCGTCATCTTATCCTGCTCCTTTCACAACATCAGTTCATTCGGCGTAACGCCGAAAACACCGCAAAACGCCATCAATTCACCCGCGTCGGGCAAAACTGTGCCCCCCTCGATTCTGTATATCCTCCCTTCTTCAAGACTTGTCAGGGCACCGAGCTTCTTTACGCTGAGCCCTGCCGATATGCGCCTGTTTCTGACTCTTTCGCCTATGGTCTCCCCCTTTATATGCGAAGCGCGGGAAAGAGTGACCGCATCCGCAGTAAAATTTTCCGTCAAATCGTCCTGCAGGGTATCATTCTGATACATGATTACATAACGCAGGGCTTTTTTCAGCTTTTCTTTGGCCGTACCCGCCACAAGGCTCACCGCCGATGTGCTTACACCGTCACGGTTTGCCACCTGAGTGACCGTCATTCCGTTATAAAACAAATCTTTTATAACCGTCTTTTCTCTGTCCGTAAGCTCGTTTTCAATGGCGACCCCAAGCAGAGCGGCAAGGTCGGTTCTCCGTTTTCGCCAGGCATATTCCACGGGGCTTTCGCAGGCCTTGCAGCACCGCCCGCAGCATATTCTGACCGCCTTTCTGATTTCTTCCTCATCGGGATAAGAAACAGACATAATTTCATCTTCAATAGTAATATTCATCCTTTCACCTCGATTTGCTGAAATATTGATGAGTTACACTATTCATTGTATGCTTGAATTTCAACTTTGTCAATAGAATTTTTATTTTTTTGCCGATTTCGCTTGACTTTTTCAATAGTTTCGCTCATAATATAAGCGAACTTTCCATAACGGAGGCTTGATTTATGAATAATATCAAAGACCTGCGCAAACGCGCCCGCCTTTCACAGCTTGAGCTTGCGGAGCTCTGCGGAGTTCACCAGACCGCCGTAAGTCAGTGGGAGCAGGGGCGGACAAATCCGGACACGGATATGCTCATGGCACTCTCTCAGATATTCCACACCTCCATAGGTGCAATTCTCGGCCTTGACACGCCGGATGACCCCATAATGATACCCATAAAGGGCTTTGTCCGTGCAGGCGAAATGACCTTTGTGGAGGATGAGGATATATGTGAGTTTGTGGCAATATCCCCCGAGCTTGCCCGCATGGGTGAATACTGCGCTCTTCGTGTAAAGGGTCAGAGTATGTACCCGATGTTTCACGACAATGATGTTGTCATCATCCGCGTTCAGAGTGATGTTGAGGACAATGACATTGTTGTGGCTGTTGAAGGCAGAGAAAGCGCAACCCTCAAACGCCTTAAAATACAAAAAAACGGAATTCTCCTTATGGCGGAAAATCCCGAATACGATTCACTTTTCTACACCAAAGACCAGATTGTCAAACTGCCGCTGACATTTTTCGGAAAAGCAGTTGAAATACGCCGTGAAATCATTTGACAAAATCCGTTTATAATTTTATAATGGAGGTGTCCCGGTGAAAACAAAAATAACATTTCTGGCTGATACCCATTACTTCTCACCTTCTCTCACCGACGGCGGCAGAGCATATCAGCTCAGAAACGGCTCCGACCAGAAGTGTCTTCTCGAAAGCGGCGCTCTTGCCGATGCGGCTTTTGACCTCATTGCCGCAAGCGATACCCGGGCGGTAATGATTGCCGGCGACCTTACCGACAACGGCGAAAGGATTTCTCATGAGGAATTCCGTGAAAAGCTTTATCGCCTTAAAGAAAAAAAGCCCGTTTATGTCATTACGGCCACTCACGACTGGTGCTCCGACGGTATGCCGAGAAGATATTTCGGAAACAGCATTTATGAAGATGTTTCGTTCATTCCGGCTGAAGAGCTGAGAAGCTTTTATTATGATTTCGGCCCCCGTCAGGCAAAGGATGAATTCATCACTCATCTCGGCGTTTTTTCCTATGTTGTTGACCTGAGTGAAGAGGTTCGCCTGTTGGCAATAAACGACGACCAGAACGGCAAAGGTCAGGCAGGCTATTCCGACGCACATTTTGACTGGATAGAAAAACAGATAAAGCAGGCTCAGGCCGACGGAAAAACTCTGCTGGCAATGGAGCATCATCTCATTATGCCCCATGTTCACCCGATGATTTCGGCTTTCGGAATGTGCGTGGGTGAAAGAGAAAAAACAGCCTCAAGGCTTGCGGATGCAGGCCTCAGATATATTTTCGTGGGTCACTCTCATATACACAGGGTTTCCGAGTTCACCTCGGAAAAAGGCAACACCATTAAGCAATTCAACATCGGCTCATTGGCAGGTTATCCCTCACCGATAGTAAATGTTACTGTCGAAAACGGAGAGGTAAGCGTTGAAACAGTCAATGCCCCGTGCTTTGAGTTCAACGGCAGCCGTGATACCCTCGAATATACCAAAAAGCATCTTACGGATATGGTTGACCGTGTTATTGACGGTGCCGCCGGAAAAGACACGGCAGAATTTGCAGACCGTATGAAAGCTCTCGGCATTAAAAACGAAAAAATACCGAAGCTTCATGCGCTTATCAGACCTGCCGCAAAGTTTCTTTCGGGAGTTAAGGTAAGCGGAGCATACAGACTGCTTAATCCCCTGACTCTCGGCAAGGTCATTGAAAGAAAAAATGTCAGTGAATATAAAGACAAAAAGGTAATGGATTTCGTTCACGAAATTCTGCTCGATGTTATCGGCGGTACTCCCGAGCCTCACAGTGAAGACAGCGCTTACTGTAAGCTCGTCTGCCAGGTTCTTTCGGTTCCGTCCTTCTTTGTCAGAAACAACAAGATGCTTTCACAGCTTCCCGAGGTTGCCCGCGAGGCAATAACCGGAGGAAAATACAGCACAAGAAACACAAAACTGTAAAAAATTATTCTGAAAAGGAATGTGATATATCATGGAAATCAAAAAGCTCAAGTATTTCGCAGGCGGTCAGTGGATTGACTCCAAAACAGAAAAGTATATGGACATCTACAACCCCAGCACCGGCGAAATTCAGGCTCAGACCCCCTGCTGCACCACCGACGAAGTAAATTACGCCGTTGAATGTGCAAAGAAAGCTTTCCCCGCCTGGGCTGACACCCCCGTTTTCAAGAGAGTTCAGGTTCTTTACAAATTCAGAGAGCTCCTTGAAGCTCACATGGATGAGCTCACCGAGCTCGTTGCAAGAGAGCACGGTAAGGTTCTCAGCGAAGCAAAGGGCGATATCCTCAAGGTAAAGGAACCCCTTGAGCTTGCCTGCGGAGCACCCTCAATGATTATGGGCGAATGCCTTCGTGACACATCCTCCGGATACGATACTTCTCTTTACAGAGAGCCTCTCGGCGTTTTTGCCGGAATCGTTCCCTTTAATTTTCCCGGCATGATTCCCATGGGCTGGATGACACCGATATGCATTGCCTGCGGCAACACCATAGTTCTCAAGGCATCATCACAAACTCCCCTCACCGCCATGCGTCTTGCCGAGCTCTGGCAGGAAGCAGGACTTCCCGACGGTGTAATCAATATTGTCACCTGCTCCAGAAACGAAGCAAACATTCTTCTTGAGCATCCCGATGTTAAGGGTATCACCTTTGTCGGCACCACCAATGTCGGTAAGCACATTTATTCAACTGCCGCCGCAACAGGCAAGAGAGTTCAGTGCCTTTGCGAAGCAAAGAACCACGCCCTTGTTCTTGAAGACGCCGCTCTTGAAAGAACCGCAAGAGGTATTATCAACTCCTCCTTCGGCTGCGCCGGCGAACGCTGCATGGCTCTGCCCGTTGTTGTTGCTCAGGAAAGTATTGCCGATGAGCTTGTCGGCTACATCAAGAAATTTGCACAGGAGCTTACTGTCGGCCCCGCATATCTGCCCGAGTCAAAGCTCGGCCCCGTTGTCAGCGCCGCTCACAAAGAGAAGGTTATCGGCTGGATCAACAAGGGTATCGAAGAAGGTGCAGACCTCATTCTTGACGGCAGAAACACCGTTGTTGAGGGCTATGAAAATGGCTTCTATATCGGGCCCACGATTTTTGACAATGTTACCGAGGATATGACCATAGGCACAAGAGAAATTTTCGGGCCCGTGCTCTGCATCAAGAGAGTCAAGGACTTTGAAGAAGGCCTTAAGGTCATGAACAACAATCCCTTTGCAAACGGCTCCGTTATCTTCACTCAGAGCGGATACTATGCAAGAGAATTCACAAAGAGAACCGACGGCGGTATGGTCGGCGTTAATGTCGGCATCCCCGTTCCCGTAGGTATTTTCCCCTTCAACGGTCATAAGCTTTCATTCTTCGGTGATCTCCACACCCTCGGCAAGGACGGTTTCCGTTTCTTCACCGAAAGCAAGACAGTCACCACCCGCTGGTTTGACGAAGAAGAAAAGAAGGCCAAAGAGGTTGACACCTGGGACGGCTCCGTCGGCGGAGACCAGAAATAAAAGTATAAAATATGCCTGTCCGTTTTCCGGACAGGCTTTATTTTATGCGTATAAAGAGTTTTAAGTGTTGAGTGTTTAGTGTTAAGTTCACTTTAGCCCCCTTTACCAAAGGGGGTGCCCGAAGGGCGGGGGTTTGCAGATTTGCAACCTTCCGTCATTTCCTGCGGAAATGCCACCTCCCTTGAAAGGGAGGCCAAAAACCGCACGAATTAAAATTACCGATTGTGTAGGGCGTGCTGACCTCAGCACGCCGCCATAAGGACATCCGGAGGATAATTAAAACTTAAAACTTTCAAAATCGGAGCGAAGCGACCCGAAATTCCGAATTCCGAATTGCCTTACGGTTTAACCTCAACCTCGGGCAACAGCTTGAATAAGCCTTTGAAGAATGCAACAAGTTTTTTGAAGAATCCGGCGTTGACGGTTATTTTGCTGTCTTTTGAAAGTTCGTTGCCGTTTGAATCCTTCTGAACATTGCCGTTTGTGTCAATTACTTTTACGGTATAATCAATGTTGGATTTAAGCTCACCGTATTCATAACTTACCTCTGTATTTGTGCCTTTTACGGTTTTACCGTCAATGTACATTGCAAGTATATATCCCTCGGGAATGTTCTTTGCCGTTGCCTTGACAGTAATAATGCTTCTGTAATCTACATTTTCTTTGAGGGCAGAAATGTTTATTAAAACCTTGTCGAACTTTATTTTTGTTAAATATGCTTCATCCATATTTACTGCGTTGGTTACGCCTGATATTTTGGCTGATTTTACAGAATCCAGATTTGTTGCTCTTTCAATCGCCGTGATTGCTTCGTCAATAGCAGTCTTTGCATCATCCGAGATAAACTGCTCCTTGGCAGTTTCGAGGGATTTTTTGGCTTCCGCTTTGGCGCAGGCAAGCTCTTTGTCGGCGGCCTTTGCTGCCTGTTTTGCGGCCGCTTTCTTATCGGCAACAGCATTGAGGCTTATAGCGTTGTCAAGATCTTTTATTGCCTCCTCAAGCGCTGCCTTTGCTTCGTCGGATACTGCATTCTTCTTTTCATCTTCAAGAGCTGTTTTTGCCTCTGCCTTTGCATCTGCAAGAGCTTTAGCGGCATTGGCGGCGGTCATTTCGGCTTTTTCAACTATAGTTTCAACTGCCTCAAGGCTTCTTGCCTTATCAAGTCCGGAAATGGCATCGGTAAATACTGCCTTTTCTGTGTCGGATTTTGCTTTATTCCTTGCTTCTTCAAGTTTCTTCTTTGCGGCTGTTTTAGTCTCGGCAAGTGTTTTATCTGCTGATTCCGCGGCCAAAACAGCATTTACTTTCAGAGTTGATACGCTGCTTTGACTTTCAGCATTTTGAACCTTAAACATAGCTTCAATAAGAACGTCTTCTGCTTCATCGGAAACAGCGTTGCTCAGTGCTGTATTGAGCTGCGTTTTTGCCGAATTTATTGCCTCTGCCAGTGCTGTATCTAATTGAGCCATCCGGTCAATTCCGTCTTGCATATGGGTGTAAATATTATTTATATTATCCTCGTTATCTATAAGACAGATAACCTCATCTGCGTATGATTTTGCTTCATCTGATTTTGCACGAGTTTTTTCAGATTCAAGTCTCTGTTTTGCGCAAGCCTTCGCCTGTACAATATCTCCGGTTTCTTTAATTTTTTGATCTTCAACATCCCTGCTCACCTTGCTGACTATAGAGTCCAATTCGGTTAAATTTTCCGCATTCTGAATATCATCAACAGCTTTATTAACGATTGCAATAACTTTGTCGGAAGAGTTTTCGTCAGCAAAAGAAAGAACTATTTTGCATTTTTCATCCTTTGTGTACTGAAGTAACAGCGCTATACCGGCTTCACCTCGAATGTCGTTAAGTTCTTCAATATTCTCAGCAGCCTTGGCTTTATCAAGGTAAAAGTTAGATATTTCTTTCACCTTATCCGAATAATCCTCGCAGTTGATTACTTCTTCTATAGAAGAAATAAAAGATTCACGGTCAGTCTGCAAAAGAATTTTTGTATTTGTATTTTTATAGAGTTCGTTTAATTCTTCGTATGTTTCGGTGTTTTCCATTTCTGCCTGAGCCGCTTTTACTATATTCTTGACATCATTTGAATAATCGTCTGAATTAAGTATCGCATTATATTGGGCAGTCATGGTATCATAAAGTTGCTGATAATTGATATCATCACTTAAAAGTTTTGAATTCGCATACATACCGCATTCAACAATTCTTGCCGTTCCTGTTTCGGCACTTGCTATAAAGCCAAAAGCATCAAGTAAATTATCTAAGCCTTCACCGCCTATGCCAACAGAGCCAAATATCATTACAGCACAAAGCAGAAAAGCAAGTGCTTTTTTCAATATTTTATTCATTTGTTATTCTCCTCGTTATCTGAAAAGTCATATATGTATTACCATAAGAAAATTATAGTAAATATGTTTACTAAAGTCAATAGTAAACTTATTTACTATATATAATATCTTCGGTGATGATATGGACTATATAAAAAGAATCCGTGATTTACGGGAAGATTCAGATCTGACACAGCAAGAGGTTGCAAACTATCTTGGTACATCCCAAACTATGTACGCAAGATACGAAAGAGGGGCAAATGAACTGCCAATCAGAAATCTTTTAAAATTATGCAAGCTTTATTCCGTTTCAGCCGATTATATTTTGGGACTTAGCAATAAGAAATAACCGACTTGTGATTTTGCACAAGTCGGTTATTTTATCATTTATCAAGAAACTCAAGTGTTACCGAGCAAAGCTCGTCGGCTCTGTCTTCAATGCACTGGTGTCCGCCGCCCTTGACGGTGTATGTTACCGCATTGGGAAAGGCATTATTCATTTCCGCTTTCTGAGTGTCATTCAGAATTATATCTTTTTCTGCCTGACAAAGCAGAACGGGGCAGGTTATTGAGCCCGTCGCTTCAAGGTCGGTGGGTATGACATTATACATCATTTCGCACATACCCGCTCCGAAGCCGTCAAACTGAACAGCATCCGTAACGCCGCTGACATCATAATTCATGGCAAAGTCCCAATTGTTTGTTGCGGCATAAATCACAAGCTTTACAAGGAAGGTCAGCTTCGTACCGTATTTGAAAAAGAAATTCATAAAGCCTTCCATAAGCTTTGAGGTGCATATTCCCTTTGCCGCCTGCGGAAAAGTATTCTGTGCGCAGGGGCAGTAAAGCATGAGCGCCTTAACGGGAACTCTCTCGGAAATATTGACCGCAACGCCTCCGCCCATTGAATGACCTGCAATTATCCATTCTTCGGTGGGAGCAATACTCTCCATAAACGCAATGATAATCTTTTCGCGTTCAACCACGGTCATGTTTTTGTTTTCTCTCGTACTGAAGCCGAAATCCGGTATGTCGAGCATTACACATTCATACCCGGCCCCGCTGAGAATGTCAGCCATGTTTCTCCATGCGTAGGTGGAGCAGAGAAAACCGTGAAGCATAAGAATTCTGCCCTTCGTTTCACCCTTTGCGGGAGAAACACGGTAATGAATATCATAGTCGCCATAGGTAAAATATTCACTGTTTTCGTAAGGCTTAAAGCTCTTATCGGCGTAGCAGGTAAGTGACAGTGAAGTAAACAGAAGCACCAAGGCGGCAAGCAAAGCAATTATTTTTTTCAAATCGTCACCCCGGATTCAGTTTTTTCCCGTGGAGCCGAAGCCGCCGGCTCCTCTTTCGGTGTCATCAAGCTCCTCAACCTCAACGGGAGGAATAAGGGAAACGGGCATGATAACCATCTGCGCTATTCTTTCGTCAGGCTGAATTGTATAGGGCTCGCTGAGCTGATTTATAACGCCGACACAAATTTCTCCGCGGTAGTCGCTGTCAATAACGCCAACGGAGTTAAGCAAACCGATACCGTGCTTGATGGCAAGGCCGCTTCGGGCAAAGATGAATGCTCCGAGCTCCGCATTCGGCAGAGCTATGGCAATTCCTGTGGGAATGACGGCCTTTTCGCCGCCGGCAAGTGTTACAGGTTCGTCAATGCAGGCGTAAAGATCCATGCCCGCACTGCCTTCGGTGGCTCTGAGAGGAATTTTTGCATTCTCTCTGAGTTTTTTTATTTTAAGCTGTTCCATATTATTCGCCCTTTTGATTTTTATATTCTTCTTCGGGTGATACCTTTGCGTGGGGGCAGCCCTTGTCGGGAACTATATCAATAATCGGCATTGCCCAGTGAACCGCATTTGTGATAACACGCTGAATGTATTCATTGTGGAATGTGGGGTTGCCTTCGTGACCGGGCTGGAAATAGAAGACCTTACCGAGGCCCTTTTGCCAGCAGCAGCCGGAGCGGAAAACCTCACCGCCGGAGAACCATCCCATGAAAACAAGCTCATCGGGCTCCGGAATATCAAATCTTTCGCCGTACATTTCTTCAACATCAAGGGTAAAATACTCGGGTATTCCCTTTGCAATGGGGTGAGCGGGGTTGACAGTCCAGATTCTTTCTCTGTCGCCGTCACGCCAACGCAGGTTACAGGTGCTGCCGAGAATTTTCATAAATATCTTTGACTTGTGGCCGGAGTGAAGAACAACAAGGCCCATGCCCGCAAGAACTCTGTCATAAATCTTGCTTACAAGCTCATCGGGAACCTGATCGTGAGCCATATGACCCCACCAGATAAGAACATCGGTCTCGGCAAGAACTTCGTCGGTTATACCGCAGTTCTCATCGGAAAGTGTGGCGGTACGCACCTTTATTTCTTCGTCTTTTTCAAGAAAAGCCTTGATACAGCCATGAATACCGTCGGGGTAAATGGCGGCTATTTCTTCGCTTTTCTTTTCGTGAAGCCCTTCATTCCAAACAGTTACTCTTATCATGATTCTGCCTCCGTTTATTTTAATTTTTTAATTATTTCCTGTGACGCCGAAACGATTTTTGCCGCTGCGGGCTTAAAAATTAAATCCATTTCGCCCATAAACTCCATGGAATATGAACCGAATTTGCTCTTGAAGCGGTAAAGCCCGTCATCCTCGTCAAAGGAAGCTACTCCGCGGAAATCATAAATCCGGCAGCCGCACTGAACAGCCCAGCGAATCATTTCCCACTGAACGAGATAATTCGGCATAACATTTCTGTGAATGTTGCGTGATGCACCGTAAAAATACCAGAGCTTGTCGCCCCAGACAACGGAAAGTGCTCCCGCAATGGCAACTCTGTTTCCGTCCTCCGGAGTATAGTAAGCAAGATAAAGTCTTGCCTTATCGCCGAAAACATCAAGTATTTTGCCGAAATACTCCGCCGAGCGCAGGGCAAAGCCGTCTCTCTCGGTGGTTTCTTTCATTATGTCGTAAAAAAGCTCCGTTTTTTCGCTGCCGCAGATTTCAATCTCCACATTGTTTTTCAGAGCAACTCTGATTTTGCGGCGATGACCCGAATCAAAAGAAGCAAAAACCTCATCCTCGGTTTTGCCTTCAAGGTCAATTCTGATTACTCTTGTGCACTGATATTCGGCAAAGCCTCCGCTTTTCGGCCTTATTTCAAAGCCGAGGTCGGTCACCATTTTTCTGTATTCGTCGTTGCCGTCATCAACATCCTTGTCAATTTTCAGATCATAGGCATTGTATTTTTTGCCCTCCTGCTTTGCGGCACCGATAAGAGCGGAAAAAGTCTCTTTATCATCAAAATCGCAGACGGGGCCTCTCGGGGCATACATCAGATGATAAGGAAGCTTTGAAATTTTTCTGAGCAATACCGCCATGGTGCCCTTTATTTCTCCGCTGTCGGAACGGCATATTACGCCGAACCAGCCCCAGTCATTTTTTACCTTGCCCCAAAGAGAGGTCTGAAGGAAATGACCGTTTCTGTGTGAAGCGACGAATTCATCAAGAGCGCCGGCATTATTGATTGATACTATCTCGGTTTTCATTGAAATACCTCTTGAAAATGTATTGTATATATTATATATTACGGTGATAAAAAAAGCAACACAAAAAGAACGACCCTCTTGAATTATCCGTAATGTGGGAATATAATATAAAATCGAAAAAGGGTGATATGAATGTTAAACAGACCTCTTGATGTAATAATTGTCGGCGGCGGTCACAGAAGCCTGACCTATGCCCGACTTGCAGAACGGGAAAAGGACAAAATGCGGGTCGTCGGCGTTGCCGACCCGGATGAAAACCGCAGAAAGTCCATTGCAGAGCGATTTTCAATACCGGCTGACAAATGTTTTGTGAGCGCAGAAGAGCTGGCAAAGGCTCCGAAATTTGCCGATGCGGTCATAAACGGCACTCTCGACCATATTCATGTCTGCACCTCTGTTCCTCTGCTGAAAGCGGGATATGATATTCTGCTTGAAAAGCCCTTCGCCGTAAATGAAGAGGAAGCAAGACTTCTTCTTGACACGGCGGAAAAATACGGCAGGAAGGTAATGGTCTGCTTCGTGCTGAGATATGCGCCGTTTTACAGAGAAATCAAGGATGTTATCCTTTCCGGTGAAATCGGCAGCATCATAAGCATACAGACAAACGAATATGTAAGCTATCACCACATGTCAACAAGTCATGTGAGAGGAAAATGGAATAATTCTGAGCGCTGTCACAGCTCAATGCTTCTCGCAAAATGCTGTCATGACCTTGATATAATGATGTGGCTTATGGGTGAAACGAAACCGAAGCTCATTTCAAGCTTCGGCAGCAATATGCAGTTCGTGAAGGCAAATGCCCCGGAGAACTCGGGAACAAGGTGCCTTGTTGACTGCCCTCTTGTTGACGAATGTCTTTACTCTGCCAAGCGGATTTACCTCGACCACCCCGACAGATGGTCTTTTTATGTCTGGGATAAGCTTGAAAACATAAAAAGCCCCACCATTGACGATAAACGGGAGCTGCTTAAAACAAGTCCGTACGGAATCTGTGCTTTCAAGAGCGATAATAATGTTGTTGACCATCAGACGGTCAATGTGTTCTTTGAAAACGGAGCCACGGGAGTTCACACCATGGTTGGCGGCTCTGCGACAGGTACACGGACAATTACCGTTATCGGCACAAAAGGAATGATAACAGGCGACTTTGAGGAAGGAAAATTCACCGTTTCCCTCATTGACCCTGCCCCCGGCTGTGAGCATAAAGACAGAACCGTTGACCTGAAAATAAAAGACGATTCCCACGGCGGCGGAGACCTTGCTCTTGTAAGAGATTTCATCAGCTATTGCCGGGGCGAAACGCCCTCCGTTTCCTGCACGGGTCTCAAAGACAGCTTTGCCGGTCATCTTGCGGTTTTCCTTGCCGATAAATCAAGAGAAAACGGCGGCACCCCGATGTCTGTTGAGCTTTAACATTGACAAACAAAAATAATTTGCTATAATATATAAGGTTATAAATAAAAAATACAGGAGTGAATATTATGCCATTAGTAACCACAAAGAAAATGTTTGAGGATGCTTACAAGGGCGGCTACGCTGTCGGCGCATTCAACGTAAACAACATGGAGATCATCCAGGGTATCGTTCAGGCTGCTCAGAAGCTTAATGCTCCCCTTATTCTCCAGGTTTCCAAGGGTGCAAGAGCCTATGCAAACCACACTTATCTTGTAAAGCTTGTTGAAGCAGCAGTTGAGACCACCGGTCTTCCCATTGCTCTTCATCTTGACCACGGCCCCGATTTTGAGACCTGCAAGGCCTGCATTGACGGCGGCTTCACCTCAGTTATGATTGACGGTTCACATCTTCCTTATGAAGAAAATGTTGCCCTCACCAAAAAGGTAGTTGATTATGCTCACGCTCACGGCGTTGTTGTTGAAGGTGAGCTCGGCAGACTTGCCGGTGTTGAAGACGATGTTAAGGTTTCCGCTGAGGATTCCTCCTACACCAGACCCGAAGAGGTTATCGACTTCGTTACCCGCACAGGCGTTGACTCTCTTGCCATCGCTATCGGCACAAGCCACGGTGCTTATAAATTCAAGCCCGGTCAGGACCCCAAAATCCGTATAGACATTCTTGAAGAAGTTGAAAAGAAGCTTCCCGGCTTCCCCATCGTTCTTCACGGTGCTTCCTCCGTTATCCCCGAGTTTGTTGACCAGATCAACGAATACGGCGGAAAGATGGACAATGCTATCGGCATTCCCGAAAGCGAGCTCCGCAAGGCTGCTGCTCATGCCGTTTGCAAGATCAACATTGACTCCGACCTTCGTCTTGCAATGACCGCTGCTGTCAGAAAGTATATGGCAGAGAATCCCTCACACTTTGACCCCAGACAGTATCTTGCCCCTGCCCGTGAAGCAATTCAGGGTATGGTTGAGCACAAGATCACCGAGGTTCTCGGCTGCGCAGGCAAAGCATAAGGAAATATATAATTCTACGGGCACCCGAAATCCGGGTGCCCGATTTTTGATATAAAAAACAGATGCGGCTTGAAACCGCATCTGAAATTCTTTTTTCTTTTGCCTTAACCAAGTAATCCGGCAATAAGTTCCTGCAAGCCGAAAACATTAACTATTGTGTAAAAGAAAAGCCAAAATCCCAAACTCATGAGATTATCCTCCTTTTTTATTTATAACAATTCACTATCAGCTTACTATTGCAGTAAGAATCTTTTCCCATGTTTCGCCGAAGAATACTCTGATTTTATAAACTATCTCGGTGTACTTTGAAGCAACGAACTTATTCATAACGGGTGTAAGCTTGCAGTTAAGACGGGCAAGGAGCATATAAATAACGCCGTCAGAATCGTTCTTTGCTCTGCCTGTTGTGAAATCAACAAGAACACCGTTTTCATCATAAACAAGGTTACCCTGAGCAAGGTCCTTGCCGTCGCCGTAATCTTTTTCTGTTGCGCCGTAAACATCCTTGCCGTATTTTGCAAGGTTGTAAGCTTTGAAGGTGTCATAATGAGCACTGTCCTTGGCAACAACAATAAAACGATAAATTGTTAATGTTGAAGGATCGGGGAAAGCTGCACCGCAGTGAACACAAACACCGCTGTTTGCAGTGTAAATAGAACCGATTGTTCCGTTGCCGTTTGCTTTACCGCAGGCAGGGCACTTGAAAGCATAGAAAACTTCCATGTTTATACCTTCGATGTCGGGTGTGGCAGCAGCCGTAACATCGGTAAGGGGCTTGCCGTCTTCATTTACGGGAAGATTGCCCAGAGTGAACATCTTTTTTGTTGCAAACTGGAACATTGAAGGAGCTTTTCCGCCCCAAACAAATTCGCCGTTTTCATAATCTGAAGTTTTTGAAAATCTTTCGTCCTTGGTGTAATCATAGCCGCCGGCTGCTTCCTCTGCAAAAGCGGGGATGCATATAGTTGACATAAGCAACAGTGCAGCAATTACGCAGGCAATTTTTTTAATTGTTTTCATAAAATTCAACTTCCTTTTGTTAATGTATCCTGTACTGTTTTTCGTTTTATTTCTAAAAGGTCTGAAACCTGACTGTTAAAACAATTTATGACAGCCCGCCCGTTCTGAGCGGGCTGTTTCACTGTTGCTTATTCAGCTGCAGGAGCACCAACGGGGCAGTTATCTGCACAAGCACCGCATTCGATGCACTTGTCGGCGTCGATAACATACTTGCCGTCGCCTTCAGCGATAGCTTCAACGGGGCAATCTGCTGCGCAAGCGCCACAGGAGATGCATTCGTCACTGATAATATATGCCATGATTTTTTCCTCCTTGTGTAAAGTTTTCGTTATGATTTATTATCGGGGGATTAAAGAAGTCCCTTGATAAGATCCATAATTGTGGGCAGAAGTCCGGGGATGAATGCAGGGCTGAGTGAGGGTTTACCGAGTCTGAATGCCTGGAGATAGAATGACTTGCCGGTCTGACCGTCTGCATACTCTGCTGTTTCGCTCTTAATGAGAAGCATAAGAATGATATAGTTTTCGGGGTCTGCATTAAGCTTTGCTTCACTCTTTGAGCAGGGCTTATCATCAAACCAGTAATACCACTTAAGGTTCTTTCCGAGAGCGCTGTAAATCTTTCCGCTTTCATCATAAACACGGATAATGAAATCAGCATCGGACTTCCACTGATACTGGATTATTACTGTTGTGTAAAGACCGTAATCTTCGCCGCCGTTGGCATTGTAGCCTTCCTTCCACTCTGACTGAGCGGGAAGATCAGCTGCATTTGTATAAACGCCGTCAACATAATATACCTTAAAGCCCATGTATTCGCAGTTACGGTAAGGTCTGCCGGCTGATGAACCCTTGGGATCCTTATAGATGGGCTTGCTTTCGTCGAAAAGCTTATTGCCGTTTTCGTCAGTAGCAATTTCCTGAACAGGCTTATTTGTAACGGGGTCAATTACGGGGTTGCCTTCATCGTCAAGAACATCCGTATAAAGATATTCATACTTGGGGTTGCCTTCACTGTCTGTATCGGGCTTTCTTTCAACATCGGATGCGGGGTTATATGCTGCTTCAATACCGTTAACAACGGGTCTGTTATCAAGGTCTCCGTCATAGCCGGGAATATAAAGCTGAGTTCCGTATCTTGCCGAACCTCTCTTGAATCTTACCGAAAGCTCATCGGAGCTCTGATAATCCTCAAAGTAATAACGGTCGGATGAGCTGTAGCTGATATAAAGATCCATCGGTCCGTCATAAGCACGAACAGTACCTATGAGTGTTCCTTCTTTATCGCTTGCAAGTGAACCGGGGGTATATTTTACGGACTCATGGCAATCACTGCCGAGTATTTCTTCAAGATCAGAGGTAACAATCTTGTTATAAGCGATTGTTTCCGAACCTGTGAAATCCTTTTCTGTAAGCTCTACCCACTCTTTGCTTGCATTCATATAATAAACAGTGAATGTATAAGCCTTTGCTTCCCACTCGGAATCGAATGTAAGCTTATAGTTGGAGGGATCGGAGCCGGTCTGAGCCTTATCAACAAATTCCTTTGTGATTTCAACTGTGCCGCCTTCGGTAAGGTCAATATCATCAAGGAAGATTCTCTTAAGCTTATAGCCGTTTACATTTGCTTTTGCACCGTCTTCTTTGAGTTCGTCGATGGTGTAGTTGTCATATGTAAGAGAAGCAATAGAAATGATATCACCGAACTTAAATGTTGTGGTTGAAACCTTCTGATTGAGGTTTCTGTTGCCTGCTTCGGCGCCGACACCGGCTGAGAATGCGATAACATATTCTCTGTCGGTAACATCTACATAAAGCTCAATTGTATCGGGAACATCTTCGGAAACGTCACTTGCATAACCGTACATATAGTTGCCTGAAGCACCGGATGCCTTCTGGATTGTGTTTCCTTTGCTGTCCTTGTAAATTGTTGTGAAAAGATACTCATCAATAACAGGCTGACCGTCCTTAACGAGAGCGCTGTTGATTTTTTCGTCTTTAATTGTGAAAATTGTGTTTTCTGTATCATCGGCACCGATAAAAGCTTCGGGCTCTCCGTCTTTATTCATTCCGACTGCAACGAAGCCCTTGGTCTCGGTGTAAACAACATCCCACTTCTTGCCGAATTTACCGTCTTCATCGGTAATTACTTTGCCATCTTCGTCAAACTTGGGAGCATTAATTGTAAATGTGTAAGCAATTACGGTATTAAGGTAAATGATATTATCTGTACCGAATGTGAAAATTCCGTCGTAGCCTTCGCCCTTACTCTTTGTTTCATTGGTAAATGAAAGCTTGGTACAGGCAGCACCTGCATTTCTTGCGAAGCTGGCCCAGTCAGCGGCCGTTTCGCTGAATGTCTTTGCGTTTACGGCAGCATTGCCGAAATAAGGATCATAACCGACAAGCTCGGCAAGAGCGTCATAATTTGCATTTACATACTTCTGAATTGCAATTATATCGTTATCGTCAATGGCTTTGCCGTCAGCAGCAGCATAAGTTGTAAAATCAACCCATTCACCCTCTGCGGTAGCAACCTTGACAACAATACTGCTTTCCCAGTAAGCCTTTACGGTGTAATCAGTAAGAGCGGGGAATGCGTATGTACCGTCAACTGTTGTTTCAGCGGTACTGCCTGTTTTGGCTATTGCCCATCTTATTGTGCCGTTGCTCTTGGTTACATTGTAAGCTGAAGGATCAAATCCCTCTGAAACGGAAACATCAACTGTTTTGGCTGCGGTTGAACCGTCTTCAAAAGCACCGCCGTTGGGGTCAATTGTAAGACTGATTTTTTCGTCAGCTTTAACTGCATTGTAAGTTGTTGCAGCAGTTGAATTCTTCTCATCTGCAAAATTTACAAAAGTCTTGGTCTTGTCGCCACTCTTAATCCAAGCAAAAGCTTCAATTTCTTCGGGAGGAACAAGATCTTCACCGGGCTTATGGCTGACTGTCTTTGTTGTAGTACCGTCAGTAAATGTCATGGTGATTTTGTCGTTTACTTTAATTGAATGAGTAACGACATCAGTTGTCAGGTAATTGTCAACACTTGATTTATAAGATGTCGCTCTGCCTGATGTAATATAGCCCCAATCCTTGTTTGTGCCGTTTTCGAAATAGTTTACATTCTTGATAATCGAAGCTTTTATTGATGCACCGGGGGTTGCATCTTTCTTTACGGAAATTTTAAATCCGCAAATCGGATCATCAGACTTAACAGAAGCTGCACTTGCAGTTGTGTTTGACAATTTAGCTATGGTATATTTCGGAATCACATCTTTGCCATCAACATAGCAAAAATCATCGGCTTTGTAATACTCACTCAGTTCGTCAAACACCAGCACTTCCTCGCCATCTGCATCATAAAATACAGATGAATCGATTATTTCCAAAGCTGCTGCTGTGGATGTAGGTGTTTCATAATTATCGATATTTTCCTCTTCTCCGCCGTCATTTATCTGAACAAGTGAAGAATCAAAGGCGATAAGCTGAGCGTATTTATATATTTTTATATCGCTTTTCAAATAAAACTTTACAACGATTTCATCGCCTTGATCTACAACTGTGTCATCAGCAAGAAGATTGTCGTCTTTGTCATAAAACTCTGTTGCAAGATAAAGAAAATCATCATATTCTTCATCAAGCTCTTCGTAGCTCTTAACGCCTGATTCTGCGGCAGATGCACCGGTAAAGCCGACAACCGCCGTGCTCAGAAGCATTGCAACACAAAGAAGAATGCTAAGGAGCTTTTTGGATTTGGTCATGTATTTTTCCTCCTTATTCCGGGTATT
>JAZUJJ010000119.1:0-40054 GCA_045642725.1 Acutalibacteraceae bacterium | reverse complement strand
ATATGAAAAAGGCTTGACTCAAGAGGAAATCGGTGCGCTCATAGGCGTATCGGCACAGTCTGTCAGCAAATGGGAGCGTGGAGAAGGTTATCCCGATATTGAGATGCTGCCGTCATTGGCAAATTATTTCGGTATAAGCATTGATGAACTGCTCGGAGCAGATGCGGATTCAAAAAAGTATGATGAAATAAATGTACTGTGGGCAGAAAACAACAAAAACGGTTTACACAAAGAAAATATTGTCCTGATGAAACAGGCGTTGAAAATATTTCCAAATGATGCACTTTTGCTCGTTCAACTTTCAACTTCGCTTGAAAAAGCCGGAACAACAGACGAAGAAAAGTCCGAATACTTACATGAATCCATAGCTGTTCAGGAGCAGATTATAAAATATTGTGATGATTGTGAAGTCAGAGGTGCAACCATGTATAACATCTGCTTTGCATACCTCAAAAACGGTGAGCGTGAAAAAGCGTTGGAGCAGGCAAAGAAACTGCCGAACTTATATAAAGGGCGTGAAAATGCTCTTGTCTGTATTTTAGACGGAGATAAAAAACGCAATACCGCTTTGGCAGCTCTTACACCGCTTGCGTGGTCTGTTTCGCTTCACTTAACCGCCCTTGCTCAAACTACCGGGGACGAAACATATACTTTGAGAGCAAAAAAGATTCTTGAAATACTTTATGACTGTAATAATGACTCGTTTATTGAAAATCTGTTGACATAATATTCCGGATTGATTTTGCGTTTTGCCGTCTGTATGTGTTTCGACGAGCAAGCAAGGCAAATGTCGGACATTTGCACAACTGTTGCCGGATGCAACAGGCACACATCGGAAAGGGTTTCCGCTGACCATTATATGCAATAAAGCTCCTCTGTTTGTTTGTATTATACCACAGATTTTTTATTTTCCACTTTAATTACCACTCTTAAAGCGGCAAATAAATTTACATCACCGTATCAAGCAATTCTCCTGCAACATCGCCGCTCTCAAAGCGCATTATGCTTTCCTCTGCCGTGCCGTAGCTGAGAAAGTTTACGCTGCCGTACCACACGGTTTTTGAATCAATCACCGTGAATTTCTGATGAAAATTGCTTTTGTATTTTACGGTTATTCCCATTTTCCGAAGCATTTCCGAGCATTCGTCAACGGCAGCTTTGTTCTCGCCGATGAAATCCTCCGGTGGTCTTGTGAATACGGTAATAACAATCCCTTTTTCAATTGCCTCACTGAGCAGTTTGTTCAGATTTTTCAATCTGCTTTTTCTCACAAACGGGCTGACTATGACGATTTCTTTAATCACATTAGATATATCCGATGAAAACACCGGAGCAAAGCTTTTGCCGTCATAAATCAAGTCGCTTGATACTTCGGATTTATTTTCAAATCTGATTTTATACCCGATTGACGAATATCCTTTCAGGCGTTTCTGATACATTCTTTCAAGCACCGGAATATGAATATCGGCATAATCATAAATCAGCACTTCATTTTTGCCGGGATAATCACGGTGAAGTCTGCCCGCATATTGGGCAACCTTGCCCTTCCATGCAATCGGCAGAGCGAGAAATAGTGTGTCCAGCCTCGGATAGTCAAAGCCCTCTCCGACATATTTCCCGGTTGCAATTACAATCAGACTTTCGTTTTTGGGAACGCTTTTCAATTCTTCAATTGCGAGGCGTTTTTCTTTTTGGCTTGCATTGCCTGTGAGCAGAATAATATTATCGCTTTTGCCGGTCAGTAATTCTTTCAGCTTTACGGCGTGTTCCTTGCGTTCTGTCAGAATAATCGGCGTTCTGCCGGAATTAACGGCAGAAATAACATCTTCGGCAATTTTCCGGTTACGCAATTCGCTTTGAACGAGGTCGGAATAAATTTGAGTTATCAGTGTTCCCTGTTCATAATTCTTTCTGAATGAAGTGAATTTCGGAACAAGATACTGCTCAAAATCACGCTTTTCCGCCTGAGCTTTGGCATCAGCCTTATATCGGATTTCCCCGCACTGCATAAAGATTATCGGGTGATGCCCGTCCTGACGGGTGGGAGTTGCAGTTAGTCCGTAAACATATTTTGCATCGGCGTATTTTAATATCATTTCAAAATTAACTGCCGAAACATGATGACATTCGTCAACGATTATCATACCGTAGTTTTTGACAAGCTCTTTAACCTCATCGCCGTCAACAAGCGACTGCATTACCGCCACATCAACATAGCCGTGAAGAGTATTCCTGCCTGCTCCGAGAAGTCCCACGGGCGACCACGCCGGCTTTCTGCCTCTGCCTTTCTTTTCTTCGGGTGGCTCAATATTAAAATCAATGAATTTCAGGAGAGACTCTTTCCACTGATTCATAAGTGCTTGTGTGTGAACGAGAATAAGTGTATTTACTTTTCGCTGTGCAATAAGATAAGAGCCGACAACGGTTTTGCCGAATGCCGTTGTTGCGGAAAGCACACCGATGTTATTACTCAGTAACGCTTCAGCGGCAGACTGCTGTTCATCGCGGAGAGTTCCTTTGAATGATACATCAATTTCGCTGCCGGTATTTGTTCTGTCATCAAAGCTGTAATCAATATTTGCCGATGCTAATAATTCTTCAAGTGCGTTTTTGCTGCCTCTCGGCAATACGATATAGTCATCGACCTGCTCGGCAAGGCTGATAATCCGGGGTTTATTATATACGGGCATCCTCATCGCCTGCGCTCTGTAAAAATCGGGATTTTTAAATGCAGCAAGGCGTTTGATTGAATTTACGGCTTTACTGCTCAATTCGTTTATCGGTATGTATAACCCGTTGGCAATTGTAATGCAAATTGATTGAGGAAAGTCAAAAGCGGATAATTGCTTGTTTTCGGTTATCCACGGCTTTGATTCGGAGTCAGACATAAGGTTCCCGAGTACTTTCTTTTTACACAGCCTTGAAATGATACTGTCAACAAAGCTTTCATCGATTTTAATTACCCCGGATAAAAAAGCCCACTGGTCATCATATTCCTCAAAATCCGAATCGACAAAAACGCTGTTGCTGTTTTTGCGTGCCTGTCCTTGCAGTGGTAACGCAATCAGATTACCGAAACCGCCGTTTGGAACGGTATCCTGATTCGGGAACATTCTGTCATAGGATGTGAAATCTATCTTACGGCACCTTTCCATAGCATTTGTGAGTATTCCGCTTGCAAACGTGCGAGCCTTTTTTGCACTTATGGGCAATGAAAAGAAAATCCATATGTGCGCTCCGTTACCGGAACGTGAACGCTCAATATATGCAGGAATGTTATTATCTGTACAAACAGAAAAGAAGGCCTTAGCCGCTTCGGCAAAGCCTTCATCATCAAAATCGACACAACAGAATTTGCAGGTGTCATCGGACAGCATCGGGTAAATGCCTACCACATCCCGCCCGTATAAATCTTTTCCGGAAAGATGATTGAAAATATCTTTATCGCTGAGCGGTAACAGCTTTCTGTTCGGGCATGAATTGCATTTATATTTCCGTTTGTCGCAAAGCTGCTCATCCCACTCGTTGGCACAAACAGGCTGATAGCCGCTTTTTTCGGTTGTTTTGCTGTACCAACGCCTTGCAAAAACATCTTCCCTGCCGCAGAAAAGGCTTTTGAACAGCGCGATTTTCTTCTGCGGAGAGCTGAATTTGCTTATTATATCGGGAGATATGCGTTCATTGACTGCAGGTGCAATATCAATGTCAATACGTTTATACATTCTTAACTCCGCTTTCAGAGAAGCATTTTCATCTCTGAGCCGTTTATTCTCTGCAAGCAATTCATCATATGAAAGCATATTGACACTTCCGTTTCATTAATTTATATGTTTAGATTATATCATTCTAAAATAGTTCAATGCTTCTGTAATCGCCTTTTCTTTCTCCGGCGGGCATTGTGGTTGATGGGCGTTTTCGGATTTGGGTTTGTTATATGCCTCTGTTACTTTCAATCCGAATTTGCGTTTAACCTGTGAAATATAAAGAGATGATACTTTCAGCCCGTGGTGGGAAAGAACATATTTCTTGATTTCGTCGTATGTTGCGTCACCGTCGTGGATTGACACCGGCAGCTTTGTCAGATCAAGCTCTATGTTGACTACATCATCCGGTGGAAGTTTGACTAAAAGAACAACACTCTCTATATGATTAGTCTGAGGGAACATATCCACGGGGGTTATGCGTTTCACTTTATAGCCGCCTGCGGTGATAAAGCGCAGGTCACGGGCGAGAGTTTCTGGGTTACATGAAATATAAACAATCCTCTGCGGCTTCATTTTCAGCAATGAGTCAATGAATTTTCTGCTGCTGCCGGAGCGGGGCGGGTCCATAAAAACCACATCCGCACTTTCGCCTTCAAGAGCCAGTTCTTCCATAAAATCGCCTGCGTCACCGCAATAAAAAGCGGCATTTGTCATTCCGTTGCGCTTTGCATTGGAAACGGCATCCTTTACGGCCTCGGGGTTAAGCTCAACGCCGATAACCTCACCTGCGGTTTTCGCCGCAACAAGGCCTATGGTTCCGATGCCGCAATAAGCATCAATGACCCTTGTTTTTTCATCAAGGCCCGCATATTCCATGGCTTTGCCGTAAAGCTTTTCGGTCTGAACAGGGTTTATCTGATAAAACGATTTTGCCGAAATCGCAAAGTCCAAGCCGCAAAGTACATCTTCAATATACCCTTTGCCGTAAAGGATTTCTTCCTTGTCACCGAGAACAAGATTGGTATCCTTCGGGTTGATATTCAGAATAACCGTGGTTATCTCCGGGTGCTTTTCAAGAAGTGCTTTTGTGAATTTCTTTTTTATCGGGAAATAGCTGCTTGCGCCCACAAGCACAACCATAACTTCATTTGTGGCAAAGGCGCGTTTGACAAGCACATGGCGCAAAAAGCCCGTGCCTCTGTCTTCATCATAAACGGGGATATGAAATTTCGGCAGCATATTTCTTATATCGACGATTATGCTGTCGGCGGTAACATCTTCGGTCATGCAGGAGTCAACGGAAACGATGCGATGTGTTCCCGACTGATAAACACCTGAAATTATCTTGCCGTTTCTCGTTCTGCCGAATGCCGCCTGAACCTTGTTACGGTAATGATAAGGGTTATCCATGCCGATGATTTTATCGACCTTGCCGAATTTTTTAAGAAGTATTTCTTCCCTTGCCTGCTTCCATTTAAGCTGCCTTTCGTAGGTCATATTCTGAAGCTGACAGCCGCCGCATTTCTTTGCCAGCGGGCAGGCATCGGGATTTGTTTTCAGGTTTGATTTTTCGGACATTTTTTACTCCTGTTCAAACATTGGGGTGGAAAGGTATCTTTCGCCGCCGTCAGGAAGCAAAGCAACTATTCTTTTACCTGCATTTTCCGGCCTTGAAGCAATAATTCCGGCGGCATGAAGTGCGGCGCCCGCGGTTATGCCGATAAGCACGCCCTCTGTTCTGACCGTATCTCTTGCGGCCGCATAAGCCTCTTCGGTGGTTACGGTTATGATTTCATCGTAAATTTCCGTGTCAAGAATCGAAGGCACAAAATTCGCACCTATGCCCTGCAAGCCGTGAGCACCTGCCCTGCCCTGAGAAAGAAGGGGTGAATCCGCAGGTTCAACGGCAATTATTTTTATGTCGGGATTCTTTTCCTTAAGATATTTTCCGGTGCCGGTTATCGTTCCGCCGGTGCCGACTCCCGCAATAAAGAAATCCAGCTTTCCGTCGGTGTCCGTCCAGATTTCGGGGCCCGTGGTCTTATAATGAGCGGCGCAATTATCCGGGTTGTCAAACTGAGCGGGAATAAACGAGCCCGGTGTTGCGGCGGCAATTTCCTCCGCCTTTTCGATAGAGCCTTTCATTCCCTTTTCGCCGTCTGTCAGCACAAGCTCCGCACCGTAAGCGGCAAGAAGCTTTCTTCTCTCAACGCTCATGGTTTCGGGCATTACGATAATCACCTTCATGCCGAGCTGTGCCGCATAAGAAGCAATGCCTATGCCCGTATTACCGCTGGTAGGCTCAATGATAACACTGCCCTTGCCGATTTTTCCTTTTTTCACGGCGGCATCTATCATTTCCATTCCCACTCTGTCTTTTGTGGAACCTGCGGGATTGAGGTATTCAAGTTTTGCAATTATTTCGGCTTTGAGTTCTCGTTTTGTTTCAAATTTTTCAAAGCGGACAAGGGGGGTTTTTCCCACAAGTTCGGAAACGGAATTGTAGATTTTCATCAGTTTTCTCCATATTTTCAGAAATATATTTTTACGCTGTGAGTACCTGTGCCCGCTTTGATATAAAGTCTGTTGCCTGACACTTCGTATTCGGTATCACATTCGATTTTTTCGGGCTTGTCGTGAAGATAGATTTCCGTGGGCTCGGAATATTCCTTATCCTGTTCGTATCTGAGGGAGAATATTTTTTTGTTCTTGTCCCATGAATATCCGATTATACTTCCACATACGGCAACCGGGGATGTTCTTCTGAGTTTTGTCATAATGGGGTCTTCAAACAGACCGTTGTAGTAGCACCAGTATGTCTGTCCCCAGCAGTAGTCATCAAATTTGTCAAGCAGATACTCAATATGATAAAGCCAGTCAGTGCCCTCGCTCTGGCCGCCCCATTCACCGACGATAACAGGCACATCAAGGCGTTCCTGAGAGCGTCTGTGCTCGTCAAAAATGCCGCCGACTCTTGTGTTGCTGGCATATTTGTATTCGGGAGTGTCAACCATAAGGTCATAGGCATGGGGAGCAAAACAGAGGTTCTTTTCTCTCTGACCGTTGACGGTCACGGCAGGAGCGGAATAAGGAATACCCATATTTGAGTAATAGCTGTTTTCCATCATTATTATGCCGTTATCCGTAACCTCTCTTATGGCTCCGGCAACACCGTTAATAAAGGGTGAATAACGCTCGAGGTCAAATTTAAGTATGAGCTTGTCGGCGGCAGCCGTTACCTTGCGCAGCAGGCTGTAATCATTGAAAGGTTCAAGGCAGCGGATAACATTTCCGCTGAAAAGCTGCTTTGCAAGCCAGGGGATATTACAGCGCTTGTCGGTGATGACGACCTTTGCAACACTACCGATAAGCTTACGGAAAACCTTGCCGCCGTCGCTGCCGGGGAAGGGCTCATTGAGCACATCATAGCCGAAAAGTGCAGGGTGGTCACAAAATCTTTCCGCAACATGCTTCCACATATCCCTGTAATAGGTCTGAAGGGGTATTCCGTCAATTTTTTCGTTGTCCCAGAAAGCGTCAAAGGCTCTGTGAACGGCCTTGCCCCAGAAATAGCCCTCTGCCCAGACGAATTTAGGTTTCTGGAATTTTGCACCTTTTGTCAGGCAAGCCCAGGGAGGAGCACCGTCACCTGCGGTTTCCTTTGCACCCGAATATAAATCCTGATGCATATCAAGATAGAAGTAAATCCCGTATTTTTCGCAAAGGTCGGCGACCTTCTGCACCTTGTCAAGATACTCTTCATTGTAGTGACGGGGCTCCGGCTCAACGGCATCCCAGGTCATACCCAATCTTACAAGGTTAAAACCATTTTCGCTGAGTCTGCGGATAGTTTCCTCGTCAAAATTTACATCATAGCTTCTGCGCTCCGAACCGTTTTCGTGGTGCCCTTTATCACTGAGATTTACTCCGTTGAAAATTCTCTGTCTTCCTGCGGCATCAACAAACCGTCTGCCTTGGGTAAAAAGCTTAAGCATTACGAATATCCTCCTTTTGGAAAAAATACTGTCTGAAAGTATAATTATATTTATTATACACATCTTGTGCCGCCGTGTCAAAACATAATCTGCCGATTTACGCTTTATTCCTTGATAAAATCGGAAATGAGTGTTATATTATTGTGTATAACACTCAATCGAAGGTGATTTGATGAATAATATAATTCCTCTTGACCTTGCTCAGCTTATCAAAGACGGCGACCTTGACGGTATCCGCGCCCTTATACTTTCAAAATTCCCTCTTATCATTTCGGCATTGCTCATTGTGGTAATAGGCTTTATTATTTCCGACCTGCTCGGCAAGCTGCTTGTTAAAGGCCTTGAATTAAAAAATGTTGACCCCTCGGTTCATCCGTTTATCAGAACCATTGCGGTTTTCATTCTTAAGCTCATCTTTCTGCTGACGGCATTTTCAACTCTCGGAGTAAATGTAAACTCCTTTGTTGCGGCTCTTGCCGCCGGCGGAGTTACGGCAGGTCTCGGCTTACAGAAAAGCGTTAATCAATTCGCAAGCGGTCTTGAAATTCTCATAAATCACCCCTTCAAAAGCGGTGATTATGTTACCATCGGTGATGTCAGCGGCGTTGTCAAGGAAATCAGACTTATGCACACGGAGCTGCTGACCCTGAATAATGTCAAGGTCATTATTCCCAACTCTCACATTACCGACAACTGCATCCTCAATTACCATGCCGAGGACCATTGCAGGGTTGAGCTGATTTTTTCCGTTTCCTATGAAGCGGATATTGAGAAAGCCAAAGAAGCAATCCTCAGAGTTGCCGCAGAAAACGAAATGGTGCTTGCCGACCCCTCCGCTGCGGTCAATGTCAAGGAGCACGCCGCCAGCAGCATCAATCTTGTGGCTCATCTCTGGTGCGACAGCAAAAACTACTGGCCCGTTTTTTACTATATGCAGGAAAAAGTCAAGCTTGAATTTGACCGGAACAACATACCCATTCCCTTCAATCAGCTTGATATACATATTGAAAAAGGTGGAAATCAATGAGCGAATTTCTGATAAAATTATTTGTAAAAGACTATAAAAATACGGAAAACGAAAAGGTAAGAACATCTTACGGTACCCTCAGCGGAGGAGTCGGAATTGCCGTAAATGTGGTGCTTTCCGTTTTCAAAATGGTTTTCGGAAAAATCACAAACAGTCTTTCGATAACCGCTGACGGTCTTAACAATCTTTTTGATGCCGTTTCCTCGGTAATCTCTCTTGCCGGCTTCAAGATTTCAGGCAGACCCGCCGACAAAAATCACCCCTTCGGCTACGGCAGAGTTGAATACATTTCCGCCCTTGTGCTTGCCTTCCTCATCATTCACACGGGCATTGACCTTATAAGCGACTCCATAAAAGGCTTCTCGGACCCCGCCGCCGTGGTTTTCAGTATTCCCGCCGCCGTGGTGCTCGTTCTTTCGGTACTGATGAAAATATGGCTCGCTTTTTTCAACACAAAAATCGGCAAAAGTATAAATTCTCTCACGGTCGATGCCGTTGTCAAAGACAGCATCGGTGACATAGCGGCAACACTCTGTACCCTCATTGCTCTTATCGCTTCAAAATTCACCGCTCTGCCCATAGATGCGGTTATGGGACTCATAGTTGCTCTTGTCATCGTTTACGCCGGTATTGATGTTATAAAAGACACTCTTGTTCCCCTGCTCGGCGAGCCGCCCGAAAAAGAGGTTGTTGACGAGCTTGAAAAGCTTGTTATGTCCCATGAAGGCATCATAGGAATACATGACCTTGTGCTGCATTCCTACGGTCATTCAAAGGTTATGGGTTCACTTCACGCCGAGGTTCCCGGCGACAGGGATATAATGGAAAGTCATGACCTGATTGACAACATAGAGCTTGATATCAAACAGAAGCTCGGCATTGATATATCGATTCACCTTGACCCCATTCTTATCAATGACGAAAGAACAACGGCGCTGAAAGCTTTTGCTCTTGAAGCCGTAAAAGAAATTTCGGAAGACATCTCCATTCATGATTTCAGAGTTGTTGACGGCCCCTCTCACACCAATCTTATTTTTGATGCCGTTTTACCTTACAGTCTGAAAATAAAAGAGGATGAATTCAAGGAAGCCGTCAATCAAAAGATAAGCGGAAAAGACAAAACCTACTTTGCGGTAATAAATGTTGACCGCGATTATGTCTGAAAAGAAAATAAAAACTTCTACTCGGCAAATTGACCAAATAAAGCCGTTTTTCCGACGCTAAAATTTTCAGTGAAAATTCCATTTTTGACTTTTCAAAAGCGGTAATTTATTCTATAATAATTTTGCGAGGAAAATAAGAATTCGGAGGTAAGCAAAATGGCGGAATCACAATTCGTAACCGAGCCGATCGGTAAACTCGGCATAATCGCTTGCAGAGGCTGCGAGGAAATGGCTTCAAACATCAATTATTATCTTGTTAAGGCAAGAAATGAAAGAGAAGCAAACGGCATCTTCGACGGTTATCATAAGGAATCTTATGTCATCGACTGTGAATTTGTCAGATTCAGCACAGGTGAAGGCAAATGCGTCATCCATGAATCTGTCAGAGGTTATGACCTTTTCGTTCTCTGTGACCCGTTCAACTACGGCGTTTCCTACAAAATGTACGGTCTTGAGCAGAGAATGAGCCCCGACGACCATTTTGCAGACCTTAAACGCGCACTCAGCGCCATTGAAGGCAAGGCAAAGAGAATAACCGTTCTCATGCCCATGCTTTATGAAGGCAGACAGCACAAGAGAACCCGCAGAGAGTCCCTTGACTGTGCCGATATGCTCAGAGAGCTTTGCTTTGAATACGGCGTTGACGATATTGTTACCTTTGACGCTCATGACCCCAGAGTTCAGAACGCCATTCCCGAAATCGGTTTTGAGAGCGTTCAGCCCTCTTATCAGTTTATCAAGGCACTGCTCCGCAATGTCAGCGATATAAAAATCGACCCCGAACATCTTATGATAGTTTCCCCCGACGAGGGCGGCATGAACCGCTGCATTTACCTTGCCACGGTTCTCGGCATTGAATTGGGTGCTTTCTATAAGCTCCGTGACTATTCAAGAGTTGTTGACGGCTCCAACCCCATTCTCCGTCACGAATTCCTCGGCGAAAAAATCGACGGTAAGGATATCATCGTTATGGACGATATGATCTCCTCCGGCAGCTCCATGATAGAGGTTTGCGAAAAGCTTAAGGAAATCGGCGCCAACAGAATTTATATTTATTCCTCCTTCGGCCTTTTCTGCAACGGTTTTGATAAATTTGACAAGGCTTACGAAAAGGGCCTTTTCGACAAAGTATTTACAACAAATCTTGTTTATACTCCGAAAGCTCTTCTTGACAAGCCCTGGTATGTCAAGGTCGATATGAGCAAATACTGCTCCTTCATAATTGACAAGCTCAATCATGACGAATCACTCAGTGACCTTCTTGACCCCAGTGACAGAATTTACGGAAAGCTTGCGGAATACGGTCAGCCTATAAACAATAACAAATAAAACTAATCGGGCATCAATATAATTCACGGATTGATGTCCGATTTTTTCAAAATTCATATATATATCGGGAGAAAAGCCATGGATAAAGTTCCTTTCAGACAGGTTCACCTTGATTTCCATACCTCCGGTGCCATTGACGGCGTAGGAAGCGCATTTGATAAAGAAGAATTCAAATCAACCCTTGCGGCAGGTCATGTCAATTCCATAACCGTATTTGCAAAATGCCATCACGGTTATTCATATTATCCGTCAGAGGTAAACGAGCCTCACCCCGGTCTTAAAATAAACCTTCTCGGTCAGCAGCTTGAGGCCTGCCGTGAAGCCGGAGTAAGAGCCCCCGTTTACATTTCCGCCGGTCTTGACGAAAAAGAGGCGGTAAAGCACCCCGAATGGATACTTCGCTACACCTCAAACGGTACATACGATTTTGTTCACGATGCACATTATCACACACTTTGCTTCAACTCCGGCTATCTTGACAAGCTTCTTGCTCAGATAGACGAGGTCATGCGCTTTTTCAATCCGGAAGAAATCTTTCTCGACATCTGTGACGAACGCCCCTGCTACTGTGTAAAATGCCTTAAGGACATGAAAGCAAAAGGCCTTGACCCCAACAAGGAAGAGGATGTAAAAGCTTTTTCGCGTTTCGTTTACGCAGAGTATTGCAGAAAAGTCAAGGAAGTCGTCAGAAAATATAACAAGGATACCGTTATTTTCCACAATGCGGGCAACATTCCCATGGGCAGAAGAGATTTTGCCGCTCATGATGACCACCTTGAGCTTGAAAGCCTGCCCACAGGCGGCTGGGGTTATGACCACTTCCCGATGTCTGCCGCTTATTGCCGCAATCTCGGCAAGGAATATATCGGCATGACCGGAAAATTTCACACCACATGGGGCGAATTCGGCGGCTTCAAGCACCCCAATGCTCTTATTTACGAAACCGCTCTTTCTCTTGCTCTCGGTGCCAAATGCTCCGTCGGCGATCAGCTTCATCCCATCGGAAAACTGAACCCGTCAACATATAACCTTATCGGCAAGGCGTATTCTCAGGTAGAGAAAAAGGAAAAATGGTGCTTTGACACCGTAAGCGTTGCCGATGTTGCCGTTCTCAGTGCTCTTTCCACGGGAGCAAAAAAAGAGGGCAGCAACTCAATGAGCGATGTCGGCGCCAACAGAATTTTGCTCGAAAAGAAATATCTTTACGATTTTATTGACACGGAATGTGATTTCGGCAAATACAAGCTTCTCGTTCTTCCCGATGAAGTAAAATGTGATGACGCTCTTAAAGCAAAGCTCACCGCATACATTGAAAAAGGCGGCAAAATCCTTGCCAGCGGCTCCTCATTTGCTCCCGGAATCAAAACAGACGGTCTTGATGAATTCTGCCCCGACTATATGCAGCCGGCAGACGAAGAGGGCTTCGTAAACGGAGTTACTCAGTATGTAATGTATAACGGCTCATATAAATTCACATCAGATGAAAGCTTCCGCACCGTCGCTTACCGTGTAAACCCCTATTTCAACCGTACTCCCGAGCATTTCAGCTCTCATCAGCACACCCCTGATATGCCCGGCACTTTAACGGAAGGCGCCGTCATTTCGGAAAATATCGGATATATTTCCTGGAATGTTTTCAGAGATTATGCCCTTAAGGGTGAGCTTCACTGCAAAGAGCTTGTTTCAAAAATGCTTGATGCGCTCATCGGAAACGAAAGAACTCTTGAGGTCAGCGGCCTGCCCGACAGAGGCATTGCCACTCTCAGATATCAGGAAAAGGAAAGCAGATATATCGCTCACCTTCTCTTTACCCACACCAGCGTAAGAGGAAAGAACATTGAAATAATCGAAGATACCGTTCCCGTATTCAATGTAAAGGTTTCCGTAAAGCTCGGTAAGAAGCCCTGCTCCGTCACCCTCGTGCCCGAAAACAAGCCCCTTGATTTCAGCTTTGAAAACGGTGTTCTCAGCTTCACCGTACCCGAAATAAATATTCATTCAATGACAGAAATAAAAATCTGACATCAAAAGAGGTATAGCTTATGTTTCACATACTTGTCGTAGATGATGACAAAAACACAAGAAGGCTTATCCGTGCCGTTCTTGAAGGAGAAAGATATACGGTTTCCACCGCTTCCGACGGAATTGAAGCACTTAAGCTTTTGGAAAAAGAACATATCGACCTGGTTGTACTGGATGTTATGATGCCTAATATGGACGGCTATGAATTCACAAAAACCGTCCGTAAAGACAACAACGACCTGCCCATACTCATGATTTCGGCAAAGCAGCTTCCCGCCGACAAGAGAAAAGGCTTCATTGCGGGCACCGATGACTACATCACAAAGCCCGTTGACGAAGAAGAAATGCTTCTGCGTATAAGAGCACTTCTCAGAAGAGCAAAAATCGCCACCGAGCATAAAATTTTCATCGGTGACGTTGTTCTTGATTATGATGCTCTTACCGTTACGGGTCACGGTGAAACTCAGCTTTTGCCTCAGAAGGAATTTCTGCTTCTTTACAAGCTCCTTTCCTATCCCGACAAGATTTTCACCCGTATTCAGATAATGGATGAAATCTGGGGCAGCGAAAGCGAAACCGGCTTTGAAACCGTTACTGTCCACATTGCAAGACTGCGCAAGCGTTTTGAGGGTTGGGATGAATTTGAAATTCTCTCAATCAGAGGCCTTGGCTATAAGGCGGTGAAAAAAGTATGAGTAAAAGAAAAGACGAAAAAAACAACGGTCTGAAAGAAGAAGACCGTCAAAGGCTTGCTCTGACATTTTATGTTTCACTGGCGGTAATGTGCATAACCGTTATCACCGCCGCCATAGTTGCAGTCATAGTCATAATACCCGTAAAGCTCGGCGTTTTTGATGAAGACAGCAGTTACAGCCGTTCCGTTGCCATACTTATCGTTGTTGCCGCTTCGGTTTTCGTCGGTCTTTTTATCACATACTTCTTAAGCAAAATCCCCCTTCGCCCCGTGAACGATGTTATCCGCTCCGTAAAAAAGCTTGCCGGCGGAGATTATTCGGAAAGAATACATTTCAGCAAAACACTTTCCCGTCACCCCGACATAAAAGGCTTTGCAGACAGCTTTAATTCCCTTGCAACCGAGCTTGAAAACACCGAAATGCTCCGCTCGGATTTCATAAACAATTTTTCACACGAATTCAAAACCCCCATTGTTTCCATTGCGGGCTTTGCAAAGCTTCTTAAAAAAGGAAATCTTTCCGAAGAACAGCAGAAAGAATATCTCAACATAATCGAAGAAGAATCTCTCAGACTTTCGTCAATGGCAACAAATGTTCTTGCTCTGACAAAAATTGAAAATCAGAGCATTCTCACGGATGTTTCCCGCTTCAACCTCTCAGAGCAGATCAGGAACTGCGTTCTTCTGCTTGAAAGCAAATGGTCAAAGAAAAACATTGACATGGATGTTGATTTTGACGAGTTTGACATCAGAGCCAACAGCGAAATACTCAAAGAGGTCTGGATAAATCTCATTGACAACGCCATAAAATTCACCGACGATTTCGGCACGATTAAAATTGCCATTTCCGAAACCGACGGAAAAATAAGCGTCAGAATCACAAACACGGGTGTAACCATACCGCCGGAAAAAATCGAAAGAATTTTCAACAAATTCTATCAGGCGGATGAAGCCCATTCCTCCATGGGCAACGGAGTCGGCCTTGCCATAGTCAAAAAGGCGGTCAGCCTTCATTCCGGCAAGGTTTCCGTTGAAAGCGGAAACGAAAAGACCACATTCACGGTCATTCTGCCGAAGGAACAAAAAAAATAACATGATAAAAGGGACTGTTCTGCACATCCAAATGCGAACAGTCCCTGCTCATTTTTATTTTCTTGTCAGAAGATTGAATACAGCAGTCAAAATATTCATTGCAGATTCAAATACGGAAACAATCGTGGGAATAAACCCGTATTCCTTAATTTCTTCAAATATATTTTTGCTGATTTTGTTTTTTCTGCCCTGCTCTGCGGAATACTTATCGGGAATTTCGGGATAACCGCTCTGACCGACCTCAAAGCTTTCAAGATAATCCTTGAATGCTATCCATTCCTTTACTTCGTTACCGTCTTTATCCTTAAGCGACAGAGAATAGAAATCAAAAATCTTTTTGCCGTTTTCATCTCTCGGAGCTATGGAAATCATGCCCTTTGTTACCTGGTTTACCATATCAAGCATATTGATTGCGTACATATTTCCGACAACCTTATAAAGCTTGTTGTTTTCAATTTTTTCGGGTTCTCCTTCTCCCTTGACAATGCCCGAATTCATGACCTCATTGAGAATCATGCGCTTTGTATTGAATGTATAGCTGAGACCCGAATAGCTCATTTTAAGCGAACTGACGAGCTCGCCGACGGAAGCATCGATTTCAGTAAGCAGCTTAAGCTCCCAACCGTAAAGATAACATGAAACAAGAGGATGTCCGGCAGTTCCGTCCGAGCCAACACCCAACGAACAGATTTCAAAGGCATCCGCAACAGTGATATCGCCCTTTTCAAAAGAGCCTCTCACTGTTCCCAATCCGACAAGAGCAACATCTATATCATTAACACCGTTCTGCTCTGCCTCATAAATATATGAGTCGGCAATAAGGTCGCCGAGAGGATATTCCCGGTGAGTATTATACATTTCATCAAGACCGATAAAATCAAAATTACTGTGAGCAATAACCTTGTCAAAGGATTCACCCGGTTTAAGATATGAACTGCTGATGTTTTCTTTATATGCCTCAAATCTTTCTTTTGTTTCGGGGTCCTCTTTTATTGTCGAGTCAAGAGGAATCAGCTTATAATCCTTGACCTTGACATTTCCGTTTTCCGCTGAAACCGTAAGCTTGCCGACATTTTTAAGATATTCACCGCAGGAAGCAATAATCGTATCTCCGATAATGACCGGCTTCGAATAAACCGTATGTGTATGTCCGCTGATTATAACATCTATATCGGGAACCTTTTTGGCAAGGTCAATATCCTCGCCGTTCTTTCCGTCACCGTCAGTACCGGAATGAGAAACGGCAATAATAATATCACAGCCTTCTTTTTTCAGCTTTTTGACCTGTTCCTTTGCCGCTTTGATATAATCTATATACTCAAAATCGGTCTGTATGCAGGCAATACAGCTTATTCCCACAAGACCAAACAAGCCTATTTTATGACCCGCACATTCGATTATCGTATTTTCTTTAACTCCGTATTCCTCACAGGCTTTTTTGAAATCAAGCTGTTCCTCTGTCAGCTCTCCCGAAAGGTCGATGTTTGACTGAACTATTTCCGGCAGCTTATCTCCCGAAGCGATAGCTGCTCTGAGCATTTTTGCGGCACCCGCGGCACCGAAATCAAACTCATGATTTCCGAATGTCGTAACATTACATCCGCATATTCCGAGATTACGAAGCTCGTAAGCATCAGTACTGTAAGCTGCCTGATACAAGGTTCCCATTGAAAAATCTCCGCCATCAAGGAAAATGGTGTTTTCGTCTTTATTCTCTTTTATGACCGTTGCAAGTTTTGCCGCACCGCCGTGCTCAATAAGCTCTCCGCCCACAATATTACTTGTAGGGTAAAGATAGTCGTGACTGTCATGGATGAACATAATCGTAAGGTCTTTGCTGTCATCCGCACTTGCTATGGGAATAATCACGCTCAGAAGCAGTACCACAGCCATAAAAGCACTCAGTATTTTTTTGAAACGGTTTTTCATTCTTTTTCCTCCTTGATAAAGGCTTCTTTTTTCTATATATGTGTTGTTATTTTTGATTTTTGTTGCATCCTGATAACATATTTTTTGAATAACAGCATTTTATTTTTATTAAATGAATTCCGTAACGGATAAGCGCAAAAATAACCGTACACTATTCAAAAACAGTACGGTTATTTTTATATGAATTTATACTTTTACTTTGCAATTTACCTCTGCACCGCTGTCAACGGGTTTGGCAACAAAAACCCCGGCGCAGAGCTTTTTTATTTCCTCTGCGGCTTTGAGTGCATCATTTTCTTTTTCGAAAATTCCGAATACGGTGGGCCCGCTTCCGCTCATCTGAGCAAGGGAAACATTGTTTTCACGCATTATGCGCTTTATTTCCACTCTTTCCGGAACCTCGACAACCTGCTCAAAAACATTGCCCGCATATTTGCAGATGCCTTCAAAATCACCTTTTTCACAGCAATCCAGCATCCTCATATTATCGGGATGATAAAGATATGCTTCATCTGCGTCGGAATATGCCTTTGCGGTTGAAACTCCTCTGTCGGGCTTTGCAAGAACGATAAAGCAATCCTTGAGAGGCATAAGGCGAGAGAGCACACCTCCGGTATTCTGTGAAAGGCAGGTACCGCCCACAACGCAGAACGGCACATCACTGCCCACCTTAAGACCGAGACGGCAAAGCTCCTCATCCGTAAACCCTGCTCCGGTCATTTCGTTAAGGCCTCTGAGTACGGCCGCAGCGTCGGCACTGCCGCCGGCAAGACCCGCTTCGTGAGGAATGTTTTTGATTATCTCAATATCAACGGCAGGCTCAACCCCGAGCTTTTCGCAAAAAACCTTTGCCGCTTTATATGCCGTGTTTCTTTCATCACAGGGCACTCCGGGAACATCGCAGATAATGTTTATGCCGCCTTCGTTTTCGGAAAGAATAACTCTGTCGCAAAGGCTTACCGACTGCATCACCATAAACAGTGAATGGTAGCCGTTGTCAAGCTTACCGAGAATATCAAGGAAAATATTTATTTTTGCGGGGGCTTCGACTGTGATTTTCATAATCTTTTCTCCCCTTTTATTTATTCAATGGGAATCAGAACAGGCTCCCTTTTACGGAAAACCGTAACCTTATCAAATCCGCATTTCAGAGCAAGCTCATAACCGCGGCATATATCCGCACCCATGTGCTCCGTATAATGAGCATCCGAGCCGAGAGTAAGAAGCTTGCCGCCAAGCTCTTTATATCTGCGCAGTATGGACTCATCCGGCGAAGGAATTCCTATGGGCTGACGGTAGCCCGCCGTGTTAAGCTCCAGAGCGGTTTTGTTGCCGATAAGACTCAAAAGAATTTCGTCAATTATTTCACTGTATCTGCTCATATCAACTTTTCTGCCGTAATTGCCGACTATGTATCTGAGAGGGTAAGTCAGATGAGCCAGAGTGTCGAATTTTGCCCACTGAGCCATTTTAAGCTCCCAGTCAAAATATTCATCCAGCAGAGGATAAAAGTCCATATCCCCGCTGAAATCCATATAATAGAAATCATCCTTTTCGGGCAGATTATGAATGGCACCGATAATTATATCATAATCATATTTTGCACCGATTTCTTCGGAAAGCTCTTTTACATAAGCGGCTTCACCGAACTCGGCACCCACGCACACCTCAAGCCTGCCTTCATAAAGCTCCTTTGCCTTTGAAATATCTTCAAAAGCTTCGGCGGCGGTTTTGTCAAAATTATCCTTGTAAAAAACATCCATTTCAAGATGGTCGGTAAAGGCCACGGTTTTTATTCCGTTTTTTACGGATTCTTCGCATAAAACGCCGACGGGATAATGCCCGTCAAAGGAATGGTCTGTGTGAGTGTGCAGATCGACAATATTTCTGAAATTCAATTAAATCACCTTCGTTTTAATATAATATCACAATTCGCCGCACTTTAACAGTTAAATTTCAAAAAATATTGTCAGCCGCCTTAAAATATGATAAAATATAAGGGTTATATGAGGTGAAAAACATGAAAATTCTCGTAACCGGCTCAAAAGGTCAGCTCGGCACGGATGTTTCTGCTCTGCTGAAAAAACAGAATATTGAGGTCATCGGTGCAGATCTGCCGGAAACGGATATTACCGATATTTCCGCCGTCAGAGCCGCCGTTGAAAGCGCCTCACCGGATGCAGTGATACATCTTGCCGCCTATACAGCCGTTGACAAAGCCGAAAGTGAAAAAGAGCTCTGCACTGCCGTCAATGTAAAAGGCACGGAAAATGTTGCCCGCGTCTGCTCCGAAAAAGGCATAAAAATGCTTTATACAAGCACGGATTATATTTTTGGAGGCAAAGGAACCGAGCCACTCGAGGTCGATTCTCCCGTTTCCCCCTGCAATCATTACGGCAAAACAAAATATGAGGGTGAAGAGGCCGTCAGAAGGCTATGCCCGAAGCATTTTATTGTACGCATTTCCTGGGTTTTCGGCGTAAACGGCAAAAACTTTGTCTATACCATGCTCCGCCTTGCACAAACCAAAAGCGAAATTTCTGTCGTCTGCGACCAGATAGGCTCTCCCACCTTCACGCCCGACCTTTCCGTGCTTATTGCAGATATGATAAAAACCGAAAAGTACGGAACCTATCATGCCACAAATGAGGGCTTATGCTCCTGGGCCGAATTTGCCGGAGCTATAATGAAAAAAGCGGGCAAAAGCACAAAAATCATACCGATTTCGTCGGCAGATTATCCCTCTGCGGCGCAAAGGCCGCTCAATTCTCGGCTGTCAAAATCTTCTCTTGACAAAGGCGGCTTTGACCGTCTTCCGCCCTGGGAGGATGCTCTTGACAGATTTCTCCGTGCGGCAGATATAATAAAATGATTGTAAATCACTGTAAAATATGATATAATTAGTTATTATTTTGATATTACGGAAAGCTTTTTTGGAGTTTATATGAGTGAAGAAAACATCAAAAAAGTGAATAATGAAAGCTCTGAGCCCATTGCCTCTCCTCAGAACGGAGAAGCGCCGAGCCCGGAGAGCGTTGATATTTTTGACGATATTATGGGCGGAATGTATGACCTTGCAAAGGTTTATTCCTCACCCGTTACTGCCCGTGCCGATGCAGAAAAAGAAAAAGCCCGTCAGAAGCGCGAAAAGGAAATGGCAGCCATCAAAGAAGATATTGAACGCAGATACAGCCGTCAGGTGGAGGAATCCCGCTCCGGCTTTGATGCCTTCGGTGACAAAATGCCCACGGAAGGCAAAGAAGCTCAAGGTGAAGAGGGAAAAGTGCGCCTTGATGAAATGCTTGACCTGGAGGCCATAAGAAACACTCCCTCAGACGGCGAAAAAGAGAAAAAGCCGAAAAAAGAAAAGAAAGCAAAAAAAGAAAAAGAGCCCGTTTATATCGAGCTTGACGAAAAGAACGCCATTTATGCCGGGATTTACAGTCTCGGTGATACGGTCGTTCGTTTCCTTGAAAAAATACTGGGCATCATCATTCACGCCCTTGCCCTGCCCATAATAAAAATACGCCGTATTTCACGCTCTGCTTCGTCCGGCACAAAAAGGAAATTCCGTGCACGGATAAAAGCAACGAGAAATGAAATGAAATATTTCCGCCGTGAAATCCACTCGGCAAACCGTTCCCTGCTCCGTTCTCTAAAGCATCCGTTTTCAATACCGTCAATTCTGCTTCATTATATCGGCAAGGCATTTACAAGGCACAAGCATCTGCTGACCACATTTTTCAACACTGCTCTGCCCGTTGCCGCCCTTATATTGCTCATTGCGGTCTTCAATTACTGGAACAAGGTCACTTTTGCTCTTGATGTTATCTATAACGGCGAAAGCATCGGCTATATCAGCGATGAATCCGTTTTCATTGAGGCGAGGGACCTGGTTATGGACAGACTTTCTGCCAACGCCACCACTGCCGAAATGACCTCCGCCGCCTCTCAGAGCCTTGACGCAGGCTATGAGCTTGCTCTTGTTTCTCTTGATGAGCTGAATGACGCAAGAACAATATCCGACAAGATGATTGAAAATTCCGTTGACAATCTCATTCACGCCTGCGGAATTTACATAGACGGCAATTTCATCTGCGCCGTCAAAAACGAAGCCGATGCAAAAACGGTTTTCCACAACATTCTCGAGCCCTACGAGCAGGCCGCGGAAGAAGGCGGCTATGTGGTGGGCTTTGCCCAGAGCATAGATTATGTTCAGGGCCTTTACCGTGACGACCCTGCAATCATGTGGGATGCCTCAACCCTAGAAAATACGGTTATCGGTGCCGAGGGCGCAAGGGCGAACTATACCATTGCCAAGGGTGACACGATTTACACCGTTGCCGAAAAATACGGCACCACCGCCGTTTATCTTTCCGAAACGAATTCCAACATTTCCGAGGACAATTTCCCCGTCGGCACAACCATTTCCGTTCCGTCCTCGGGAAAGATGATAACAATAAAGAAAACCGTCAGCTCTTCAAAGATAAGAAGCGTACCCTTTGAAACCGTTACGACCCGTGACGCTACCAAATACAGCGGCTACCGTGTAGTCCGCCAGGAGGGCGTTGACGGTACGGAAAGAGAAATCACCACAAAAACTTATGTTGACGGTGAACTTATCAACACCGAAAAGAGATATGAAACCATCGCCGCACCCATTGAGCAGATTCTCATAATCGGCACAAGAACAACCTTCGGCGGCGTTTATATCGGCGAAGCCTCAGAAATGGGCTTCCTGTGGCCCGCACCGAGCTGCCACTATGTCAGCTCACCCTACGGCTGGCGAAGCAGCGGCTGGCACAAGGGCATTGACCTTTGTACCGGTAACGGAACAGCCTTAGGCTCACCCGTAATCGCTTCGAGAAGCGGCGTTGTTGAGCTTGTTCAGAGAAGTGACTCCGGCTACGGAAACATGGTACTTATCAGCCACGGTGACGGCTATAAGACAAGATATGCCCACATGATAACGGGCTCCATAACAGTAAACATCGGCGACACCGTTGAAGCAGGTCAGACCATAGGCAAGGTCGGCTCCACCGGTAACTCCAGCGGCCCGCACCTTCACTTTGAGGTCATCTACAACGGCGAAACTCAGGACCCCAAGAACTATATTTCATAAGGAAGCATTGAGCATGAACGAGATTTTCGGCGCTCTGCCTGTTCCGGGCGGAAGCTTTGATTCTGAATATGACTGCGGTGACGGCGCATTTATGCGTGTTTACCGTGACACCGATGCCGCCGCATTTACGGACTACTGCTCCGAAATCGAAAAGGCGGGGTTTTCGCTCTTTGACTCAAACGATATTGAAGGCAACCTTCACAATACTTATCTCGGAGCCGTTACCCTTCATACATATTTTTCCGCATTTGAAAAAACCATTCGTGTCATTGCCGACAAAAAGCCCGTTTCTTACGAGAAGAAGCCCGTTAAAAACGGCAGCTGTTCCCCCGTTTTGTGGCAGTTTGAGGTTGACCATTCACTTATAGACTGCGGTATGTGCTATATTGTACGCTGCTGTGACGGAAGCTTCTTTGTCATTGACAGTGCTCATTTCTACTCGGTCAATGACGACATCCGCCTGATTGAATTTCTCAAAAAGGTTTCGGGTGAAGAAAAGCCCAGGGTTTCCGGCTGGTTTTTCTCTCACGGTCACGAGGACCATATTGCAAAATTCAACGATGTTCTCAAATATCACAGTAAAGAGCTGACCATTGAAAAGGTTTACTGTAATCTGCCCTCGCCGGAGCACAGAGATGTTTTTCTGTGGGGCTCGGCCTGCAACAATATAATAAAGACCTTCCGTGACGCTCTTGCCGCACACCCCGAAATTGAAACGGTAAAGCTTCACTCGGGAATGCATTTCTGCGTAAGGAACCTTGAATTTGATGTTCTGTGCACCCACGAGGATGTTCATCCCGCCTCAACGCAGGATTTCAATAACACGACCACCTGTATAAAAATGACCGTTGACGGCTGTGCCGTCATGTTCCCCGGTGACTGTTCTCTTGAAAGTGACAGAATACTCCTCGGAAGGTATAACGAAACCCTCAGATGTGATATTATGCAGATTTCACACCACGGTCATACAGGCCTTTCCCCGGAGTTTTACCGCAGAGCAAATGCACCCTGCACGCTTTTCCCCGTAACGGTCATAAAATATGACGAGGAGTGGCCGAGACAGGAATCAAACCGTGTGGCTGCCGCTCTTTCAAAAGAATTTCATATCGCTTCAAACGGCACGGTTGAAATACCTCTGCCCTATGTTTACGGTCAGACAAAAATCCTGCCCGACGAAACCTTTGAGGACTTTGAAGGAATATTCAATCTGTGGGCTTATGAATACACGGAAGAAAGAAAAAAGAGCCTCTATGAGGATTTTCTGAAAAGAAGCAAAACAGAATAAATTGCGGATGACGAGCGGCAGCTTTTGCCGTTCGTCATTTCAGAATAATACCGGAGATTATAATGAAAAAAATACTGATTACGGATGATGATATTTACATCGGCAATATGCTTACGGAGGCTCTTGAAAAAGAGGGCTTCGGCGTGCTTCGTGCTTTTTCGGGCACGGAAGCACTCATACTGCTTGAAAAGGAAACGCCCGACCTTATTCTTCTTGACCTGATGCTTCCCGGTATTTCCGGTGAAGAAGTCATCAGAAAAATCAGCAGCATCCCGGTCATCGTCGTCAGCGCAAAAATTGATGTAGATAATAAGGTCGAACTGCTTTCGGGAGGCGCCGCCGATTATGTCACAAAGCCTTTTGAATTAAAAGAACTCATTGCAAGAATAAAGCTTCAGCTTAAAAATGCGGAAAAATCCGCACCGCAAAGCGTAATAAAATGCGGTGACATTACTGTTGACACCGACAATTTTTGTGCATTCGTTTCGGAAAACAGACTTAAGCTGACCAGAACCGAATTTGCAATTCTCAGAATTCTTGCACTCAGCGCTCCGGCAATCGTAACAAAATCCGTTCTTCTCGATAAAATCAGCCTTGAAACTCCGGATTGCGTTGAATCCTCTCTTAAAGTCCACATAAGCAATCTGAGAAAAAAGATGCGCGAATACAGTGAAAAAGAATATATAGAGAGCGTGTGGGGCATAGGCTTTAAGCTGAACGGTTAAATCTTTACTTTTTCTTTACCTTTTCCTTTACCGCTTTTTTACACTTACGGTTTATGATTGTCTCAACACTGATAAAGGAGGCAATTAAATGGATTACATTTTCAGTGCAGAGGGCCTTTGTAAAAACTACGGAAAATTTCCGGCCCTTACGGATTTCAGCATCCATATTCCCAAAGGCTCGGTTTACGGTCTTGTCGGCAAAAACGGAGCGGGAAAGACGACACTGATTCGTCTTATCTGCGGCTTGCAGGAGCCGTCAAAAGGCAAATTCAACCTCTACGGAGCCGAAAGCGGCACAAAAGCCATATATAATGCCCGCCGCCGTATCGGAGCCATAATAGAAACCCCTGCGATTTACCGTGATATGACGGCAGTGGAAAACCTGAAACAGCAATACAGGGTGCTCGGCCTGCCGGATTATAAAGGAACAGACGAGCTGCTTGAGCTTGTGGGTCTTTCGGACACAGGCAAGAAAAAGGCGGGGCATTTTTCACTCGGAATGCGTCAGCGCCTTGCCATTGCCATTGCCATTTGCGGCAACCCGGATTTTCTCATTCTTGATGAGCCCATGAACGGGCTTGACCCGCAGGGAATAATCGAAATAAGAGAACTTATTCTGAAGCTGAACCGTGAAAAGCAGGTAACCGTTCTGATTTCAAGTCACATTCTTGACGAGCTTTCAAAGGTGGCAACCCACTTCGGATTTGTTGACAAAGGCACAATGGTAAAAGAAATGAGCGCCGAAGAGCTCAGCCTGACCGAGAGAAAAAGCATACGCCTGACGGTTGACAACACCGTTGCTCTTTCATTCATACTCGACGAAAAAAATATTGATTACAGAATCGTTTCCGAAAACGAGGCGGATATTTTCGGCGAAATAAATACGGCTCAGCTCATTATTGAGCTTTCAAAAAACGGGTGCAATGTTATCTCCGTGCATGAAAAGGATGAAAGCCTAGAAAGCTATTTCATCAACCTTGTGGGAGGTGACGAATAATGTTAAAGCTTCTTCGCGCCGATTTTTACAGGTTGATAAAATACAAGCCTTTTATTATTCTCATCGCCGTAATTGCTCTTTTTTCGGCTTATCTTAATTACGGTCACCCCGTAACGGTCAGAGAATCTTCCGATTATTATATCTTCCCCTTTGAATTGCTGAATTATTTGTCGTTTGTCGTTACCGTGTTCATTTCTCTTTTCTCGGGTATTAATTTTTCCGACGGAGTTATCAGAAACAAGCTGTATGCAGGACATTCGAAGGTGAGTATTTATCTTTCAAATGCAATAGTATCCGCAGCAATATCAACAATAATCGGTCTTGTTTATATGACAAGCGGTTTGTGGCTCACGGCTATGCACAAAATAAGTGCAGAGGCATTTGCCGCCTATATGTTTTCGGGAGCATTTTCGCTTCTGGCATTCAGCGCCGCAGGCACATTTGTTGTCTTTGTCTGCCGCGGCAGAACCATACCGCTGGTTGTCGGTGCAGCCGTTATTGTTGGAATGTTCATCGGTACGGCAAGACTGAATGATATAATTACTCAGCCCGAATATATTCAGGAAATAGAAAGCGTTGACGGGGTAAGCATAAATAATGTTTCGGTAATAGCCATGGATGCGGATATCAAATTCAAAGAAGTGAAAAACGAGCGGTATATTTCCGACCCGAAAAAACGCAAAGCTCTGGAAACCGCTTATTATTTTCTGCCCACTTCAAGGCTTGAAACCATAGCGGGTGCCACACTTGATTCCGAAGCGCCGGATCATCTGTATTATGACAGCATTTCATCGGATGATGTAATAACCGTCAACGGCCCCGGCGATATAATCAACAAATCAGATGTTATATACTGCGTTGCTTTTTGGCTTCTCATTACAACGGCAGGCACGCTGATATTCAGAAAAGAAGATATTCAATAAAGGTTGTGACAGCTTGAACGCATACGCTTATCTCCTGATTTTCATACTTGCGGTTCTGATTCTTGTGCTTATCGGGAAAGTGTTTTCCCTTAAAAAAAGCGCGAAAGAAATCGAAAAACAGGCATCGGAAATAATAAAGGAAGAAACCAATACCGTTATTTCCGTTTCTTCGGCAGACAAAGATATGCGTTCACTCGCCTCAACTCTCAATGATACAATAAAACAAACCAATGACCTGCGCCATAAATACAGCCGCGGTGATGAGGAAATCAAAAAAGCAATCACAAATATTTCTCACGACCTCAGAACGCCGCTTACCGCAATTATCGGCTATCTCGATTTGCTGAAAAAAGAAGAAAAAAGCGAAAAAGCCGATGAATATCTTGACATAATCGAAAACAGAGCCGAAAGCATGAAAAAACTCACTTCCGAGCTTTTCAGCTTTTCCGTCGGAACATCGCCGGAAAACGAAGCGGATATTTGCCCCGTTGATGCTTGTGCGGTGCTTGAAGAAAGCCTTGCAGCAAATTACACACTGCTTTCCGAAAAAAGCATAAACCCCGAAATAAAAATGCCCGAAAGCCTTACGGTGCTTTCGGACAGAGAAATGCTGCTGCGTATTTTCGGAAACATTATTTCCAATGCCGCAAAATATTCCGACGGTGATCTTAAAATCGAAGCAGACGAAAGCGGAGAAATCCGCTTTTCCAACAAAACGGCAGAGCTGACGGAAACAAGAGTTGCCAAGCTTTTTGACAGATTTTACACCGTAAACGATGCAAGAAATTCAACCGGTCTCGGCCTTTCCATAGCAAAATCCCTCGCCCGTAAAACCGGCGGCGAAATCAGCGCCGATTATGCAAACGGCACGCTGACAATTACCGTAAAGCTATGCAATAAATGATATATACCCCCGCTGAAGCAGCTTAAAGCACTTCAGCGGGGGCAGCTTTTTTATTTGAAAAATACAGAGAGTACAGCCGAAATAATTCCGGTGAAAAATTCAAACACATTATCTGCGGATTTGAGATTGTTGACAAATCTGACAGAGGGTGATTCCGTTTCCGCAAAGAAGCGGACCTTGTCAAAGCTCAGGTCGGCATTTCCGCTGAAAAGGAATTCCATTTCCTTTACATTTTCAAGCTTGCTGTTTGAATAGGTTGCCCAGCACTCATTACCGTAAAGGTAAACCGAGTTAAGGTCAAGGGTGATGATGTGCCATTCTCCGTCTGCGGGAATGACAGCCGACGGGTCAGCCGTATTTGAAACAGCGGGTGAATACCAGCCCACGGCGTCAACCGTAATCTTAAGCCCCGTAAAAACAACATCCTCGCTGCCGTTATTCTTTACGGCAAAGGTCATAAAGCCGTAATCCGAGAGATTTCCGGTGCAGTCGCCGAAAACCTTATCCTTGTTTTTATGCTCATAGGTTCTGACGGGGGAAACGGAAAACTTTCCGCTGCCTTTTATTCTCATTCCTTTCGCACCGCCGTAGACGGATGCGGTATCGAATGTGATTTCACAGTTTTTGCCTGTCCACGCAGGGTAAGCAAGCGTTGATTCCGAATCAGGTGCTATGTGCCAGATTTCATCGGTTTCGCAGTCTGTCCAGGCTTCATCAATAACATAATTCTTATTATATGTTTTGTCCGTAACAAAGCAGGAAACGGGAATTCTTCTGCCGTTTTCATCCTCTGCACAGAGGGAGGAACGCATATTGCCGGGGCACATGGCGTAAGTTGCGCTGACGGGCTCGGCTACCTTTTCGTTGAATATTCTCACAGTGTCGGGTGAAACGATTTCCGCATCGGCGGATGAATAAATTCCGTTTTTATCGCAGACGGCAAAACCGTAAAGCTCCGTACCCGAGCAGACAAGACCCGCACCCGTATGCTTTAAGGTAACATAAACGCTGCCGTCTTTTATCTCTGTTTTTTCGGGCAGAGCGGCAGTATAAGTGTCATAGCCGCCGTAAACGAGGCCGCAGGCACTGTAAACCATTCTGCCGCCGACCTCACGCTTCATGGCGGGGTGAATCGGGCCCATGACCTCAGTATAAACAAGAGGAATATCGTAAATCGCATTTACCGCTCTTGATTCCGGCTTTTCATCCTGCATAAGTGCAAAGCCGTAATTCATATTTTCAAGGAGATTACCCGAATAAACATAAGGCGCAAGCTGAGTGTAAATCACGGGCATATCCTCTTTTTCAAAACCGAAAAGAGCAGAGCAATCCTTTTGAAGCAAGTCAAAGGCAAGGGCATAATCCTCTCCCGACCAGCCGTACATAACATTGGTTTCACCCTGATACCATATCATTCCGGCAGGCGCAAAATTTCTGAGCGGATAGAATTTTATGCCGTAGTTTGCGGACATATCCGAATACTGGCTCTGCTTTGCGGGGTCCCATTTTTCGGCAGGGATAAACGCATCATGAGCACTGAGAAGCTTGACCATATCTTCGTTTTTCTCAATGGTATCTCTTGAAATCCAGGATTCAATGGCGGAGCCGCCGAGAGAATCGTTGAGAATACCGACGGGCATATCAAGCTTTTCCCTGAGCCCTTCGGCAAAATAATAAGCAACGGCGCTTATTTCGTTGAATCTTGCGTCGGTGCCCTTGCACCAGTATGCGCCCTCGATTTCATTCTGTAATTCCGCGGGGCAAAGTGATTGACCGCCGAAGGTGGAAATCGGAGGAACGAGCAGAGTTCTTATCCATTCATCGGGCTGCCTGAAGCTTTTTGCGTAAAGCCAGTCATAATCCTGGTTAAGAGCATACTGCATATTTGACTGACCGCTTGCAAGCCAGAGTTCACCGAAAACAACACCCTCAAGCCTTGCAAATTCAGTACCCTGATCATCAAGGGTCACGGTGTATTCTTTATATCCGCCGGCGGGAGCTTTTATTGAAACGGTAAACTCTCCCTTGTCATCAACGGAGCCCTTTCCCATGGCAAGCTCTTCACCCTTTTCGGAAAGAAGCTTACAGGTTATCTTATGGGCAGGGGTACCCGTTCCGGAAAATACAGCTTCCTTTTTCTGCTGAAAAAGCATATTGTCGCCGTAAACATTATAAAGCTTTGCGTCACTTCCCGCGGCGTAAGCAAACGAAACTGCGGAAAGCAGAACAAGCAGACAAAGCGTCAGTGATAACAGAGATTTTATTTTTTTCATTTCCGTCACCTTTTTCGTATTATTCGGTAATTGCCGCTTTTACGGCCCTCGCAAGCTGGTCGGGGCAGGAAGTGCCCTTGAAGCCGCAGCGTATTCCGCTGAGCTTTTCGATGACATCCTCGGCTTTCATTCCCTCAACAAGAGCCGAAATGCCCTGTGTGTTGCCGCTGCATCCGCCTTCAAAATAGACATTGCTTACAATTCCGTCATTTATTTCAAAAGAAACGGAACGGGAGCAAGTGCCCGAATTTCTGTACTTGTATTCCATATTGAATTCCTCCTGTCTTTTTTTATGATTTTACATTATTACGGCAAAGATTTCAAGATGAATTTACAAGTAAGTCCGATTGACAAAACAGAACGGATATGATAGAATAAGTGTATCAAATGAAACAGGTTTGTGCGTTATGGAAATAAACAGAGAAAAAACACTTGATTTGATTTCCTCAAATCCACTTTTTTCGGGGCTGAAAAAAGAGACTCTGAGCAGTCTTATCGAAAACTCGGAAGCTCTCGTTTACCCAAGGGGCAAGGTTATCAGAAATAATGACACTGCGTTTGAGGGAATCGGCGTTCTCATCAGGGGCAAGGTATCTGTCGGCAGAGGAAAAGCCGTTATCAATTCCGCGCGTGACGGTCTTGTTTTCGGTGCGGCGGGTCTTTTCGGCGCAAAAAGCTTTTCCCCGTCAGAAATAACCGCTTCAACGGAATGCACCGTATTGAAAATCAAAAAAACGGATATAAAAAAACTGATTGAAACCGAAGCGGGATTTGCCGAAAATTACATTGCCTATCTTTCCGAAAGAATTGATTTTCTCACGGAAAGAATAGAAACCCTCAGCGAAGGTTCCGCCGACGAAAAGCTTGAAGCCTTCATTATGTCAAGCGGAGGCAGCATTGACGCCGGAAACATGAGCCTGCTTGCAAAAAAACTGGATATAGGCAGAGCAAGCCTTTACCGGGCATTATCCGCTCTTGAAGAAAGCGGAAAAATAAAAAGAACAGATAAAAAAATCATTTTACTGAAATGAGGTTTATAAAAATGAAAAAGCTGAAAATCACTTTATCGGTCATTATGATAATTGCCGTTATTTTCTCATTTGCCGCCTGTGCTTCCGACACGGCAAAGCCGGGCAGCAGCGACGAGGCTCAGAGCACCACCGACGAACAGAGAGAAGTCAAAACAAGGGTCGCCGCCCTCAACGGCCCCACAGGCATCGGTCTTGCCAAGGTAAAAACCGACAGAGCATACGGCTATGATGTCACATTTTATAATGACCCGCAGGAAATCGTTCCTCTGCTTGTGAACGGTGAAACCGATATTGCCGCCGTTCCCCTTAACCTTGCGGCAAACATATATAAAAAGACAAACGGCGGAATAAAAATCCTTGCCATAAACACTCTCGGTGTTCTTCATGTGCTTGAAAAGGGTGACACGATTTCTTCCGTTGCCGACCTTAAAGGAAAAACCGTCTTTGCCACAGGCCAGGGCTCGACCCCGGAATATACCATCAATTACATACTCGAAAAGAACGGTATTGACCGTGAAAACGACCTCACCGTTGAATATAAATCCGCTCATCCCGAGCTTGCCACCCTTGCAATCGAGGGCAAGGCCGATATATGTATTCTTCCCGAGCCTTTTGCTTCAAAGGTAATCGCGTCGGGTAAAGGCTTCAGAAGAGCCCTCGACCTTACCGAGGAATGGAACAAGGTCAGCGACGCTCCCCTTGCCATGGGCTGTGTTGTGGCAAGAAAAGAATATATTGAGACAAATCCCGATATTATCAGTGAATTTATGACCTTTAATGAGGTTTCCGTCAACTTTATGAATACTTCCCCCTCTGCCGCCGTGGTGCTTGCCGACATCGGTATGATAACTCCGGATCAGATTGAGCTTTATGCCGAAGCCATAGCAGGCTGCAACATTGTATTCATTGACGGTGAGGAAATGAAGAAAACAGCCGAGGAGAATTTTGCCGTTCTCTTTGAGGCCGATCCCGTATCTGTCGGAGGAGAGCTTCCCGATGAAAACATCTACTATCCCGGATAACTCAAAAAAAATACTCATTAAAGCAGGGGCTGTCATTCTGTGGCTCCTGCTTTGGCAGCTTTTGTCAATGCTTATCGGCAGCGCTTTTCTTTTTCCCGCTCCGCTTACCGTATTCAAAAGGCTCGGTACGCTCTGCACGGAAAAAAGCTTTGCCGAAGCCTGCCTTATGTCCCTTTTCAGAATAAGCGCAGGCTGTATCGCAGGCATAGTCTGCGGAACATTTCTCGGTGTTGTCACATCGTTTTCAAAAATCCTTTATGAATTTTTTTCACCCATGCTGACGGTGATAAAAACCACTCCGGTGGCTTCATTTATCATTCTTTTGCTTGTGTGGGTAAAAAGAGACGGTATCACCGTTATCGTTTCCGCTTTGCTCGTAACGCCGATACTCTGGGCAAATGTTTCCTCCGCATTGGCGGGCACGGATAAACAAAAGCTTGAAATGGCAAAGGTTTTCGGCATTTCAAAAAGCAAAAAGCTGAAATATATCTACATTCCGTCTGTCATGCCGTCTTTTGCCGCAGGCTGTAAAACCGCCGTCGGTTTTTCGTGGAAAGCGGGCATATCCGCAGAGGTCATTGCCAACCCTGCCGCGGCAATAGGCACAAACCTTTACCGTGCAAAGCTTAATCTTGAATACACCGACCTTTTTGCCTGGACCCTTGCGGTGATAATCCTCAGCCTGATTGTCGAAAAAGCTTTTGTTTTTGCCCTGGGCAAAACATTCTCGGGGAGGAAAACAAAATGAGTATTGAACTTAAAAACATTACAAAATCCTTTGACGGAAAAACCGTTCTTGACGGCATCAGCTTCACCGTTCCCGAAAAAGGAATATTCGGTATTTTCGGCCCGTCGGGCAGCGGAAAAACAACTCTGCTCCGCCTTATCTGCGGCCTTGAAAAGCCGGATTCCGGTGAAATAACGGGAACAAAAGGCAAAAAATTCTCTGTGGTGTTTCAGGAGGACAGACTGATTGACACTCTTTCGTCTGCAGAAAATATCGCTCTTGTTTCAAATACGGAAAAAGCGGGATACTTTCTTGAAAAAGTCGGGCTTTCCGACGCAGCCGGAAAATATCCGCCGGAGCTCAGCGGAGGTATGAGCCGCAGAGTTGCCATTGCAAGAGCCCTTGCCTACGCAGGGGATATTCTGATTCTTGACGAGCCGTTCAAGGGGCTTGAAACCGGGCTGAAAGAAAGAATCAAAGACATCATTTGTGAGTATGCACAAAGCCATTCGGTAATTCTTGTTACTCATGACGAAGAGGAAAAACTGCTCGCCGAAAATTTCAAGAAATTAGGGTGAAATGTTTATAATAGGTTAATTTTTTGCTTGCATTTATCTGCAAAATATAATATACTCTACTCGTATGCGGCGCAAGCCGAAACAAAAAAGTGAACTCTGTTTCACCACAGGAGGAAAATTTCATGACAAAAAAGATTATCGCCATCCTTATGGCACTGTCCATTGTATTTGCATTTGCAGCTTGCGGTGCAAAAGATGAGCCCGATGTAACCGAAGCTCCTACCGAAGCAACAGAAGCAACCGAAACCGAAGCAACAGAAGCTCCCACAGAGGCTACCGAAGCCACAACAGAAACAACAACCGAAACTACAACAGAAACCACTACCGAAACAACAACAGAAGCTGCAGCAAAGGCTCCCCAGACCAAAGAAGAAATCGTTGAATACTTCAACAAGTCCGTTAACATGGTTAAGAGCGATGCCAAGAGCGCAGTTCATCACTATTCAAAGATTTCTCTTGCCGGCAGCACAACTCTTCCCGGTGCACTCAACGGAATTCTCAAGCTTCTCGGCGGTGCCGATAAATTCCTCGGTGACCAGCTTGCAAAGAACAGCAAGGGCGAAGAAAACATGAGTGACCTCAGCGGTTTCCCCGTTGAAAACGAAAGCTACGGCAGCAAGCTCACAGCAGCTGATGTAAAGAGTGCCACCTGCGAAGAAAAGGACGGCAAATATATCGTTTCAATCACCACAGTTGCCGACGGCAAATCAGACAGCGTTTCCCACGGCCAGGGTCATGCTCCCAAGGCTTTCAACGCAGTTCTTCCCGGTGTTGTTAATGACAATATCCCCGGTGTCGCCGCAAGCATGGTTGGTCTTGCATCCATGAACTATCCTTCAAGCACAGCAAAGCTCGTTGTTGATATCGAGAGCGGCCGTGTTGAAAAGGCAGACTATGACCTTTACTGGACAATCAACTTTGATAAGGCAGGAGCAATCCTTCCCTTCCTTACCTCCGATTCTTACACAATCAACTGGTAACAAAATAATAAATTCATTAAGGCAACACTTTCGGGTGTTGCCTTAACACAGATATAAAGGAGTCACTGAAATGAAAAAAGAAATTCTTGTTGAAACATCCGCAAGACATGTTCATGTAACCAAAGAGGCCCTTGAAATCCTCTTCGGCGAAGGATATGAATTAACAAAGAAAAAAGATCTTTCTCAGCCCGGCCAGTTCGCCAGCAATGAGAAGGTTGCAGTTGTAGGCACAAAGAGCCAGTTCCCCGCCGTTTCCATTCTCGGCCCCGTTCGCCCCGAATGCCAGGTTGAGCTTTCACTTACCGATGCCCGTTCAATCGGCGTTGAGGCTCCCGTAAGAGAGAGCGGAGACATCGCCGGCAGCGGCGCCTGCAAGCTTGTAGGCCCCAAGGGCGAGGTTGAGCTTACCGAAGGCGTTATTGCCGCTCAGAGACATATTCATGCCACTCCCGAGGATGCCGAGAAATACGGCCTTGAAGATAAGCAGATTGTTTCCGTCAAGATTGATTCCGACGGCCGTAAGCTTATCTTTGACGATGTTGTTGTCAGAGTAAGCCCCAAGTATGCATGGGCAATGCACATTGACACCGATGAATCCAATGCCGCAAGCGCAAAGCCCGGTATGATGGGTGAAATCCTTTAATTAACACGGGGGCTGTCGCTTAACGCGGCAGCCCTCTTTATTATCTTTAACAGGTGATTTTATGGAATTAAAAGAAATTCTTTCAAAATGCGACCACACTCTGCTTGCTCAGAGTGCCACAAAGGAACAGATAAAGGCTGTCTGTGACGACGGCATTAAATATTCCACCGCTTCCGTGTGTATTCCATCTTCCTATGTAAAATTTGCAAAGGATTATGTCGGCGACAAGCTGGCGATTTGCACTGTTATCGGCTTCCCCAACGGCTATTCCACCACGGCGGCAAAGTGCTTTGAGGCCTCCGACGCCGTTGACAACGGTGCCGATGAAATAGATATGGTCATCAACATCGGCGAAGTAAAAAACGGTAACTATGATTTCATTCTCAACGAGATAAAGGAAGTCAAAAAGAGCTGTAAGGACAAGCTTCTCAAGGTCATTATCGAAACCTGCCTGCTCACCGAGGAAGAAAAAATAAAGATGTGCGGTGTCGTTTCCGAGTCCGGTGCGGATTATATAAAGACCTCCACGGGCTTTTCAACGGCAGGAGCCACCTTTGATGACATCCGCCTTTTTGCCCGTTATGTTGCTCCTCATGTAAAAATCAAGGCCGCCGGCGGCATTTCATCCCTTGAAGATGCAGAGAAATTCATTGAGCTGGGTGCTTCAAGACTCGGCACAAGCAGAATAGTTAAAATTGCAAAAGCTGCGGAGGAAAAATAATGGAATTTTTCAAAACGCCGCACATAAATATCGAAAGCGAACTCGGCTTCGGCAAAACCGTACTTATGCCCGGTGACCCTCTGCGCTCAAAATTCATCGCCGAAAGCTTTCTCGAAAATGCGGAGCTTGTGAACAGCATAAGAGATGTCAACGGCTACACGGGCTTTTATAAAGGCGTAAAGGTTTCGGTCATGGCAAGCGGAATGGGTATGCCCTCAATCGGGATTTACAGCTATGAGCTTTTTAAGCATTTCGGTGTTCAGAACATAATCAGAGTCGGCAGTGCGGGCTCAATTTCACCCGAATGCGGTCTGCGTGACATTGTTGCCGGTATGAGCTCCTGCACAAACAGTGCCTTCGCCGCTCAATACGGGCTTGACGGTACACTTGCGCCGGTATGCAGCTATGAGCTTCTTTCCTCTGCGGAAAAAGCGGCAAAGGAAAATGATATTCCCCTTAAAATTGGCTCTCTCTTTTCCTCCGATACTTTTTATGATGACACCCGAAACACCTGCGAATGGGCAAAAATGGGCTGCCTTGCCGTGGAAATGGAGTCGGCGGCACTTTATCTGACCGCCATGCGTATGGGCATGAGAGCGCTTACGGTCTGCACGGTTTCAGACCTTTGCTATGAGCCCTTTACCGCTCTCGGCAGTGAAGAAAGACAGACATCCTTTACGGATATGATGAAGCTCGGACTTGAAACGGCGGTGATTGCCGAAGCTCTTCCGAAGCTTGAACCGAGGTCATGATATGAGTATATCGGACAAAGAACTGATAAAGCTTGCCGCAGAGGCAATGCAAAAAGCGTATGCACCTTATTCCGGCTGTAAAGTCGGTGCCGCCCTGCTGACAAAAGACGGAAAGACCTACACCGGATGCAACATTGAAAATGCCGCCTACGGCCCCACAAACTGTGCGGAAAGAACGGCTTTTTTCAAGGCGGTCAGCGAGGGTGAAAGAGAATTTGAAAAAATCGCGGTAATCGGCGGCAAAAACGGTAAACCGGAAAGCTATTTTTATCCCTGCGGTGTCTGCCGTCAGGTAATGGCCGAATTCTGCGCAGCGGATTTCAGAATCATTACGGCAAAAAGCGAGGATGATTTCAAGGTAAGCACTCTGAATGAATTGCTTCCTTGCGCATTTTCCGACAAACTTATGTAACAAGGGAAGTCACATTGCGGAAAAAACCGAAATGTGACTTCTTTATTTTCTATATATTAAATTTTTTGCACACGGCAAAATTTATTGATTTTGTAATGTATATATGCTATTATATAATGGAATTAAAGCAAGTTACGGAGGTAATATCGTGAAGAATAAAATAACTGCTGTTATTTCAATAGTCGTGTGTCTGCTGATGGTAATATCGGCATTTACCGCCTGCTCCGTCAAAAAAGGAGAAAACGGCGATAATACCACTCTTACGCCCGACGACAACTGGCGTCCCGGCGACGAGCAGGCTTATCAGCCCATGGAGATAACCGATGTTGAGCTTGTAAAGCTTGTCAACAAAGCCCTGGGCGACGAAGCAAAAGGCTTCAACGGCGACCTTTCATCACTCACCGATGAGCAGATGAAAAAGGTCAGAGAGGAAGCCAAAAAGGAAGGCTATATAGTTGAAACCGACAGCGAGGGTGACCCCGTTATCAAGAAAGAACCCGTTACCGAGGTTTCATCCGAGCTTTACGACGAAATCCTTTCCGAAGCCGATGTTGAAAACCCCACGGGTCTTACCCCCTCCGAATACGAAAAGGTGTCACAGATAGCCGAGGAAAAGGGCGCAACAGCTATTACCAATGATGACGGAAGCGTTACCATAGTCCGCAGAATAACCACAACCGCTCCCACAGCTACAAACCCCGGCACACCCACCAACCCCACAAACCCCGGTAATACAAATACTTCCGCCCTTCCCACAGGCGTTACTGGCGTAACAAACACTCCTCAGTCTTTTTCAAGAAATGAGGTCGGAACGGTAGCACCCAAGACCACAGCCGTTCTTCCCGCTTTTTCAAACAGCTACAGCAACGGTACTCATTGCCTTTTTCAGAGCACCGATATGACATCCGACGGTGCTGTTTCCGTCGGCAACACCCTTCTCAATTCCTCCGGCAAGGTTCAGGAATTCTCAAGTGCTCTGCTTGTTAAATTCAACGAAAAGGGCAAGAGAGCCTGGAGCGATGTTCTTTCCGCAGACGATATGACGGGCTACAATGATGTTGCCGTTCTCAAGGATGGAAGCGTAATCGCAGTAGGTTATACCGTAGGTGAAAACATTGTTCCCGATTCACAGTATAAATGCAAGGGCTCCGTTGAAGGCGTAATGGTAAAATACAGCGCCAAGGGCGAACGCCTCTGGACAAAGCTCTTCGGCGGCAGCGGCGGCGACGAAATCTACTGTGTTGCGGCAGCACCCGACGGCGGCTATGTAATGGGCGGCAGCACCACAAGCAAAGACTTTGACCTTAAAAACACAAGCAGTGCCGAAAACAAGGCATTCGTTGCAAAATACAATGCCGACGGTAATCTTCAGTGGGTAAAGACCATGGGCGGCTCAAAGAACTGCACCACCGAGGATGTGGCAGTTTCAGATCAGGGCATCATCTTCGCCTCAATTCAGGCACTCTGCATTGACGGAGATATGGCGACCTTCAAAGGCCCCTCCGCAGGTCACAGATACACCGTAGCAGTCAAGTACAATCCCGACGGCACAGAGGGCTGGAAAAAATGCTTCTATGACGAAGGAAATGTACTTCTCAACAGTATATGCACCGGCAATGACAGCGGATGCGTTCTTGCAGGTTATTACTCATCAAGAGTTGAAGGAAACAAAGGCACCTTCAAGGGCATTTACAACGGCGGTCAGCCCGGCACATACGACGGAGCCGTTATCAAGCTTGACGGCAACGGAACCAAAGTATGGCTCACCCCGATCATCGGCTTCCAGAGCGATTATCTGACAGGCATAAGCAAGGTCAACGGCGGCTATGCCGTAACCGGCTACACCACCTCAACCAACAGAGATTTCGCCTTCACCAACAAGGGCGAATATGACGGCTATGTTTATGTAATTTCAAACTACGGCAAGCTTCAGGCCTCAACCTCTTTTGCAGGCTCCGAGGTTGACAGAGCTCTCGGCATCAGCTCCAACGGAACGGATGTTTTCGTCTGCGGTGCTTCAACCTCTGCCGACGGTTCATTTGCCGATTGCGATTACAAGAGCAACGGCACCGATTCAATCGGATTCCTGTTCAAATTCAATCTTCAGCAGTAAATCATACGGAGACATATTTTATGGATGTAGGTATAATCGGCGGAGCTGACGGCCCGACATCAATATTTGTTTCGGCAAATCCGTCCGTATTTCTGATTGCCGCAGCAGCAGTTGCAGCAGTAATAATATGTGTTCTCTTTTATAGAAAAAGAAAAAAATAAAGAATTCAGCCGAAAGTGTTTATTGCACTTCCGGCTGATATTTTTATGCTTTATTTATTATTTGTTTCTTGCTTTTTCAAGCTCCTCATGCATTATTTCAAGATTTTTCTTGTTGAATTTATATCCGAAGGTAATGATAAGGAAAATAAGAGCAAGGGCAACGGCGGGAATCAGAGTTGAAATATCATAAAGCTTCGTAAGCACCTCTGCACTCTGACTGCCGATATTCTCTGTGCTGTAACCTATCTTTCCGATAAGCATTGCGGCACCGGATGCTGCAGCGGCCTGACCGAGCTTTCTCATAAAGGAAATTACCGAATAGCAGGTGCCTTCCTCCTGTCTTCCCGTGCGAAGCTCATGATAATCAATTACATCCATGGTAAGAGCCCAGATTTCAAGCACAAGGAAGGTCGTTCCGGCTCCGCTGAAAAATACAAGCACAAGAAAAACATAGGGGTTTTCGGCAAGCGGAGTAAACTTAAGCAGATACATAATGAGATTGACTGCGGCGGAAAAAGCCGCTCCCACGGCGCATATTTCTTTTTTGCCGAATTTTCTGATTAGCTTTCCCATAAACGGGATGAACATTGCCATGGGAACATAAGTGCAGACGGTAACAAGAGCAAACAAGCCGGGTTTGCCGTAAAAATCCTTGAAAAGATAGTTGTAATTCGTCTGGGTGTACTGCTGAAAACCGATAAGGAAAAGGGAAACGAAGCTGATTATTATAAATTCCTTGTTGGTCAGAAGAGATTTCAGAGTTTTGAAAATATTGTATTTTGTATCGCTCTGTTTCGGTGAAACCGTAACTCTTTCTTTGGTCAGCTTATAGTGAATAAAAAATACAATAACGGAAAGAACGGAGATAACCGCTACGGCAACAGCCAGCTTTTTCGGGTCAAGCAGGTCCTTTTCTCCCGTTTTTTCATTATATGAATAAACGAGCAGGGGCAGTATCATCTGAGCAGGCAAGCCGCCGAGACCCGCACCTATCGAACGCCACATTGAAAGGGATGAACGCTCAATTTCATCATCCGTAATAACCGAGGCAAGGGAGCCGAAAGGAATATTTGCGCCGGTGTACATCATTCCGTAAAGAATATAGGTTACATAAGCGTAAGCGAGGTACTGCCCTGCCGTAAGACCGGGAATCTTAAAGAACATAAGAAAGGCGGAAATGGCAAGCGGGAACGAAGCACCGAGAATATAGGGGCGGAAGCGCCCGCGCTTTGACGGCTTGCGTGAATCAATAAATGCGCCCCACATAGGGTCATTTATTGCATCCCATATTTTAGCTATGAGCAGAAGCACCGCAGCCTTTGAACCGTCAATGTGAAGCACATCGGTGTAAAACATAAGCTGAAAAGGTGTTACAAGACCAAAGGTAAGTATGCCCGCCGTGTCTCCGAGAGCATAACCGATTTTATCTCTGAAGGTAATGCCGTGGGTGTTTTCCATTTATAACCCTCCGTTTTTTCGTTTGTGCTTCAATATTACAATAATATAACGGTTATTTCAATATATAATTGTATTTGTATGGATTTTTTATTTTTATTATGTTATTATGTTAGGCAAAAGGGAATCGAACCCGATATGCCTTAAAAAGTGAGCTTCACGCACATTCAGGCGTTTTTCTCCTTGAAATACGGAAGTATTCCTGCGTCGAAGAAACACCTGACTGCACGCAAATCTCATCTTTTTAAGGTGCAAGCAGTTTTGGCAGACAGATT
>JAZUJJ010000118.1:0-3024 GCA_045642725.1 Acutalibacteraceae bacterium | reverse complement strand
TCCGTATAGCTGCCTATGGTGAAATAAAGCTCATCGCCGTATGTCATATCCCAGAGAATATTGCCGCTTCCCCCGAAATGACCCGTGTGATTAATTTGCTCAACAGAAAGCACCTTGTTGTCGGTCAGAAAAATATTGTTTATGTATGTGTTGTTAAGATTGGTATATGGCAGGAATTCCTCTGCTCCGAGGCAGGCGACGCTCTGACCCGAAAGCGCAAAAATATTATTTCTGATGATGTTATTCTTGCTGAGCGTTGTGTTGAAACAGGAGGTGCTGCAATTAAAAGCAAGGTTGTTTTCAATAGTCATGAACTCGCAGCCCGAATCAAGATAAATGCCGTCTCCCGCATAGCCGTCCTTGCCGTCATAGCACGAGCAGTCATGAATAATGTTGCCGCTTACAACGGTATTCTGCTGAACACCAAGCATATAAATTCCGCCGAGGTCTGAAAGAGTTTCAAGACCGATGTTATAAATGAGATTATCCGTGATTTTAATATTCTGAGTCGGATTCTCGCCGAACAGCCACATGAATCCCGCGGATATACCCGTATAGTATCCGTCATGGATTTCGTTGTTTGATATTTCCGCTGTATCGCAGTAAGCAACAGTTATTCCGCAGGCACCGAAAAACTGTCTGCCGTATTTTTCAATTTCACAGTTTCTGACAGTGATGTTTTCCGCAATATTATCACGGATTTCATCAATTTTTTCTCCTATAAAGAATCTGCCGCCGATAAAAATCGCATTGGCTCCGATATTACCGAAATAACAGGAATCAACAACGCAGTTCTTCGCACCTGTGAAATAGCGTATCGCTGTCGCTCCGATGTTTTCAAAATCACAGTTTTTAAAATTGATATTATCAGAATAAACAACGTCAATGGCGCCGCATACATCAACCGCGGCCTGAACAGACGAAGTCTCATAGTCTCTCAGACGGGTGTGGATGTTCATGTTCAGATATTTATCATTTGAATATTCCCAGCCTGTATCCGCAAATTTAATATTTTCAAATGTTATTCCCGATGAATTTTCAATGTTCATAAGGAGAGCTTCGCATGATGCGTAAAGCACAAGGCTGTCAGCTGTTTCTCCCTCAAAGGGAACATAATAAAGCTTATCGGCTTTTGAATCGAAGCACCATTCTCCGGGCTTATCAAGTCCCTCAAGAACGTTCTGAAGAAAATATCTGTCACCGGCTTCAATCGGTCTTCCCGAATATCTTGCAAGTCTGAAAAGTCCTGTACTTTCGTCGAATGCTACGGGCTTTTCGACCTCGCTGACCCACTGGTGCAGTATTTCAACCGTTACATCACAAAGATTCGACGGAGTTTTTTTCAGGTCATCAGCATAAAATCCGTTTGACGCAAGGTCATTATCTGCGCCTTTTGTGTCTGATAAATCGGGCTTGTCAATGTAATAATACCCCGATTCAGGCAGTCTGGTTACATCGAGCTTTCCGTTTTCGGAAAAGAGAGCGGATATTCTTTTGCCTTTTGCCGAAGCGGAAAAAGCCTTAACGCCGTTTACCGTGCATACCGTCCATTCCGACACGGGGCATGCGTTTGTAATTACTGCCGTTTCACCCGGAGCAGAAGAAATTGTTATGTCTTTTTTTATTCCGTCAAAGGATAACGGAGCATCAAAACGGTACGTGCCGCCCTTAAGATAAATGAAGCTTCCGTTTTCTGCATTCTCAACAGCTTTTATCAGCTCGTCGGCAGAGGAAACAGTTACCGAAACTGCAGCCGAACCGACGATGCAGATGCTGCTTGTAACCATGATTAAACACAGAATAAGCGCAAATGCTTTTTTGAATTTGCGGAACGAACCTTTCATAATAAACCTCCACTAATCAATATGAATAACCGTCAGTTTATCAACCTTTTCGATTTTTAAAAATTCTAACATTTATAACAATCCCTGTCAACCGAAGCAACAGGTTTATTGCTCACAACTGAATATTGTTTCATAACAGCACAAAACTTGCCGAGTTCACCCCGGCAGGCCGTTTCGTTTATTTATCACACTTTGATTTCCGCTCCGTAATAGAATTCGAAAATAAAGGTGCTGTCACTTTCAACTATTACCCTTTCAACAGTTGAAAGCCACAGCCAGGTGTCAAACTTTGTAATGAAATATCTCTCCGAGTTAACGGAGAACTGCATCATTGTTTAAAGAGTAGTATACTCTGTAAAGGACAATACAAATTGTTTCATAAACCAAAAATGCGTACCACACAACGGCACAGGCTTGCAAGGCTGCTTTTCCTTAAAATGCGCCTTTTACCCGCTTTGCGCCCTTTTGCTCCTCACCACCATACGTCAGTATGGTTTCGTCGCAGAAAGAACACAAATCGGGCAAAATTCATCATTTTAAGGTGCGAAGCAGTTTTTGACGAGAGAATTTTTCTGAAGACAAAGAAAACCCGCATCACGCATACTGACGTATTCGGATGCGGGTTTGATGCAGTATTCGGGGAAATTATCCGTCAAAAACAAAAGTATCCTTACAAGCCTGCGCCGAAAGCCCCAGACCGAAAAATCAAATTAATATAAGAATTAACACCGCAGGGCAGGGATCGCAAAGAAAAGCAGTTCAGTGAACTGCTTTTATTGTCTGCGACACATTCTGACAACGACAGTTGTCAGTTACATTAAAACTGCTCCTGCCGACCGAAGCGTGAGCTTCGGCAAATTAAAATGATAACGAGCAGTGAAAACACTGCTCGCTTTTTCTTACTGCGTCACCGCCGTCATAACGTATCGCATACGCCTACAGACGGCGGTTCCTTGTCTCTGTAACTTTCTCAACAGTCTCATCTGCGTGCCGAAAGGTTTTTCGACACGCAGAAACGGACTGCCGCGGCAGTCCGTTTCACTTTTTCCTGATGTTATTTTTAAATAAATCCTTCAAATAATCATTTACTCCGTTTGCAGAATGAATTGTTGCTATCATCAGCTCATCAGAATCAATCTCAGAAAAATCTAATTCGTATCCGTTAAATCTGACAAGCTGA
>JAZUJJ010000117.1:0-70495 GCA_045642725.1 Acutalibacteraceae bacterium | reverse complement strand
CCCCGATAATTTATTGAATTGCAATTGTTACTTTGTTGTTTTTACAGCACAGCAGGGCGGCTGAAACGGAAACTCTGTTTTCCGTTTCTCCGTTCTTTATTTTTATGTTCCCTTCACTTAAAGAAATGACCGCAGGGGAGTGGTTTGCCATAATTCCGTAAAACCCGTCGCTTGTGGGAACTGTGAGTGATTCACATTCCCCGTCATAAAGCGTTTCAACAGGAGAAATTATTTTAAGCTCAAATTTTGTCATTTGTTTTCACTTCTCTTTAACTGCTCTGCTTTTTCAAAAACCTCTTCGATTGTTCCGACGTTTGTAAATGCCGCTTCCGGTATGTCATCGCATTTACCGTCAATAATGGCGGCGAAACCTGATATAGTGTCTTTCAAAGGAACATATTTGCCTTTCAGTCCGGTAAACTTCTCGGCAACAAACATGGGCTGAGAAAGAAATCTTCTTACTTTTCTTGCTCTTGTGACGGTAAGTCTGTCTTCATCGCTGAGCTCATCAAGTCCGAGAATGGCAATAATATCTTTTAATTCGGTGTATTTCTGAATTATTTCCTGAACCTTTCTTGCAACTCTGTAATGCTCTTCTCCGACTATATCCGCTTCAAGAATTCTTGATGACGATTCAAGAGGGTCAATAGCGGGGTAGATGCCTTCCTCTGCAATTTTACGGCTTAATACGGTGGTTGCGTCAAGGTGTGAAAATGTTGTGGCGGGTGCAGGGTCGGTAAGGTCATCGGCAGGAACATAAATTGCCTGAACAGAGGTTATTGAGCCGTTTTTAGTGGATGTGATTCTTTCCTCAAGAGCGCCCATTTCCTCTGCAAGTGTGGGCTGATAGCCTACGGCTGACGGCATTCTGCCGAGAAGTGTGGAAACCTCACTGCCTGCCTGAACAAATCTGAAAATGTTATCGATAAAGAGAAGAACGTCTCTGTTTTCCGTGTCTCTGAAATATTCGGCCATGGTAAGACCGGAAAGGGCAACTCTCATTCTTACGCCGGGGGCTTCGTTCATCTGACCGAAAACAAGGGCGGTTTTTTCGAGAACTCCGCTTTCTTTCATTTCACGCCAGAGGTCATTTCCTTCTCTTGAACGCTCTCCGACTCCGGTGAATATGGAATATCCGCCGTGCTCGGTTGCTATGTTGTGGATAAGCTCCTGTATAAGAACGGTTTTGCCTACGCCTGCGCCGCCGAAAAGGCCGATTTTTCCGCCTTTTTCGTAGGGCTCAAGCAAATCAATGGCTTTGATTCCCGTTTCAAGTATTTCAATTGTGGGGTTCTGCTCCGCAAAATCGGGAGCCTTTCTGTGAATTGAATGTTTTTCCGGGGGCTCATCGCTGAGATCTTCAATTTTCGGACCTGCGTCAATGGGTTCACCGAGGACATTGAAAAGCCTGCCGAGTGTTTTCTGACCGACGGGAACTTTTATGGGCTCACCGGTTGAAACCACCATGAGATTACGGCTCATACCCTGGCTTTCGGAAAGCATGATGCATCTTACTTTTCCGTCGCCGATGTGCTGAGCGACCTCCATGACTTTCTTTTCGCCGTTGACAGTGGCTGTGAGTGCTTCGTTTATCTTCGGTAACTGACCGGAAGGAAAATATACATCAACGACCGAGCCGTTGACCCGTACTGTTTTTCCAATCATTGTTGTTTCCTTTCACCGGAAATTTCGGTAATTTCCTGAGTAATGGCGTTTTGCCTTGTGTGATTATATTGTACTTTCAGCTCGTCAAGTATTTCCTTTGCACTGTTGTTGGCGGCATCCATTGCAAGCATTCTTGCGTTCTGTTCACAGCAGAAGCTCTCGGAAATAAGACGAAACATGGTGTTATTCAGATATAAGGGTACGAAGGTATCAAATATTGTTTTGATGTCGGGAAAAAATTCCGTGTCCGTTACATCGGCATTTTCATCAATGACAAAGGGTAAAAGCTGTTTGCATCTTACTTCGCTGACAAGGCTGTTTACCTGCCCCGTATAGATGACCGACAGAGAAGAAATGTTTCCTTTTGTAAATTCTCCGGAAAAATATTTCACAAGCCCGATTGCGGTTTCCGGCTTAGGTGAAGAAATCGTAAAGTCAAAATCATCACAATAATCAAACTTCATTGCCGAAAGCTTGCTTTTGATTTTCCCGCCGATAACATAAAACAGTGCGCCGGGTTCCTTTTCTCGGGTCATAAGGGTAAATTTAACGATGTTCTTGATAAATTCACCCGCAAGTCCTTTATCGGAGCCGATAATGAGAAATGCTTTTTTACCGCCGACGGGGGTGACGAGAGGATGTGAAATTCCTTTTGCGGCGGCAGAAATAATACCGTATTCTTCTTCAATTATGTCGGAATAAGGCACAAGCTTTTCAAGCACGGCTTTTGCGCTTTTTAGCTTAGAAGATGAAACAAGGTACATGGCACTTGTTATCTTCTGAGTGTCACTTATGCTTTTTATGTGACTTTTTATCTCTTTGATGTTTGCCATGTTATTTCTCCGCACAAGCGGCAAGGGCAACGATCTGAGCCGTTTCCGCTTCTGTCAATATACCTGTTGTGTCTATTTTTTTACAGATATCCGAAAGTTCGGCTTCTGCTTTTTCACAAACTGCATTAAGATAAACGGGAATTTCATTTTCGTCTTTACCGCAAAGAAGGCGGTTAAGTGCGGTGTTAAGAATTATAACCTGTCTGTGCCTTGATATCGGGGCATGCTGCTTTTGCCGAAGCATCTGCATAAGTCCTTTGCCGTATTCGAGCAGAGCTGCCGTTGAAGCGTCAAGGTCACCTGCAAACTGAGTGAAAACAGCCATTTCTCTGTACTGTGCAAGGTCAAGTCTTAATGTTCCGCTTGACTTTTTGACAATCTTTGCCTGAGCATCACCGCCGACACGGGAAACGGAAAGGCCTACATTTACCGCAGGGCGCTGACCGCTGAAAAACAGGTCGCTTTCAAGGAAAATCTGACCGTCTGTAATTGAGATTACATTGGTCGGTATATAAGCCGAAACGTCACCAAGCTGGGTTTCGACTATGGGTAACGCTGTCAGACTTCCTCCGCCGAGCTCGTCACTCAGGTGAGCCGAGCGTTCAAGAAGTCTTGAATGCAGATAGAATATATCTCCGGGGTAGGCTTCGCGGCCCGGCGTTCTGCCGAGAAGCAGGCTTAATTCTCTGTACGCAACTGCGTGCTTTGAAAGGTCATCATAAACAATAAGCACATCTTTGCCCTTTGCCATAAAATATTCACCTATGGCACAGCCTGCATAAGGTGCAAGATACTGCAGGGGAGCGGGATCTGCCGCAGTGGAATTGACGACTATGGTATAATCCATTGCTCCGTATTTTTTAAGAGTGCTTGTAAGATTTGCAACTGTGCTTGCCTTCTGACCGACAGAAACATAAATGCAGATTACATTTTTTCCCTTTTGATTGAGAATTGTGTCAACTGCAATGGCTGTTTTACCGGTTTGTCTGTCGCCGATTATTAGCTCACGCTGACCTCTGCCTATGGGGAACATGGAGTCAATGGCAAGTATTCCCGTTTCAAGAGGGGTGTTTACGGGCTGTCTGTCAATTATTCCGGGTGCGTGCTTTTCAATGGGATTATAGCTTTCGGCTTCAATTTTACCAAGACCGTCAACGGGTTCGCCCAATGCGTTTATTACGCGGCCGATGAATTTTTCACCAACGGGTATTCCTGCTTCGCTTCCTGTTCTTTTAACGGTGCTGCCCTGACTGACAGTACCTTCGGAATCAAAAAGAATACAGCCGATTTCATTTTCTTTAAGGTCCTGAACAAGGCCTTTTATTCCGCCTTCAAACTCAAGGATTTCTCCGTACTGAGCACCGGGCAGACCGCTTACGGCGGCAATTCCGTCACCGACGGAAATAACCGTTCCGATTTCTTCGGCAATCGCCTTTGGCTGCCATTTGCTGACGGTTTCTCTGAGAAGCGGCATTACATCGGCCTGCTCCGATAAAGCGCTGAGAGCAGAATGAAGCTGTCTTAAACGACCTTCGTTTGTCCAGTCGTAAACATCACCGCTGACGGAAAGCTTAAAGCCTCCTTTTACGGATTCATCAAGTCTGAATTTAAGATTTGATACACCGTATTTCTTTTCAAGGAAGGCAATTATTTTTTCTTTTTGCTCTTCATTGGGCTCTTTGTCCGAAATCAGAAGAGCGAATTTCTTATTCTGAAGCATATTATTCATTCACTCCCGAATCGTCGTCGGCAGCCGTATCAAGGAAGTTATCATAAGCAAGGGAGCTGTCTTCAAAGACCATTTTATTTGCGGCCTCCTGAGCAAGCTCTGCTATTTCACGGCTTGCGGAGCGGACAATGGCTTCTTTTTCTTTTGCGGCAGAGGCTCTTGCTGCCGATATTATGTCGGAAGCTTCCTTCTGAGCCTCGGAACGCATTTTTTCGGCTTCGGCTGATGCTTCTTTGAGCGTATTTGTTCGAAGCTTTGCGATTTCGGCTTCACTCGCGGTAAGCTTTGATTCATATTCGGCTTTTGTTGTCTCTGCCTCTTTTAAGGCTTTTTCCGATTTCTCTTCAATGTCACCGTAATATTCGTCGCGTGAATCCATAAATTTCTTTACGGGCTTGTAAAGAAGAAAATAGAAAGCGGCAAAAAGCACGGTGAAGTTAAGCATATGAAGGAGAATCTGTTGAATATCAATGTTTAACGGCATGATTTTTCCTCCTCATTAAAGGACGAAGATAATAAGAATGGCAACGATAAGGGCGTAAATTATAGCTGTTTCAATGAAAACAAGACCGAGCATTACATTTGTTCTGATGTTACCGGCAGCTTCGGGCTGACGGGAAATACCTTCGGAGGCACTTTTGATTGCAATTGCCATGGCGATTGCACCAATGGCAGCTACAACGGCAATCAATGCTCCTGCAGTGATTGCTTTTGTGTTTGTGGTATTGTCGGCACTTTCTTCTGCCGGAGCTTCTTCTTCGGCTGCGGTCAGTAAAACTGCGTTATCGGCAGGCTCGTTGTCTGCAAAAGCGGGAAGGATGGCTGCACTCAGCACAAGAAGTGTAACAATAATTGCAGCTAAAATTTTGATGTATTTTTTCATGATTTTTTCCTCTTTTCTTTTTTTTCGGTTGACTCACCGTAGAATATGGAAACAAGCATTGTAAGAACATAAGCCTGAATCAGTGCGTGCAGCAGTGTAAACATTACACCGACAATAACGGGAATAACATAGCTTGTCAGAGCGTAATAGTAAACAAGCTCGGTAACAAGGGCACCTGAAAGCAGAGCGCCGAAAAGACGGAAGCTCATTGAAATCGGCAATGAGAAATCTTTAAGCGCATTGAACATTCCCTTAAAACCGTTGTTTATAAGTCCGCCGATAAGTATTACTCCGTAAGAGAAAACACCCATGGCAATGGCTCCGTTGATGTCGGAAAGTGGAGCTGAAAGGGAAATCGAACGCCCGGCAACAGTCACGGCCTGAATACCGAAAAGCTCGAAAATCGTGCTGAAGAATATATATGCACCGGCGGTGAAAATATATCCTCCGATAAAATAGCTTTTGTGAGGGCTGTTTTCTTTGGCAAGTCCCGTAAACAGACCTACACCTCTTTCAAGAAGATATTGAATTTTGCCGGGCTTCATTTTGAATTTGGGGATTACGAAGATTCTGCAGATAAGCGCAAAAAGTATCAATAGTCCGGAAACACAGAAGGCGGAGATAAGACCTGGGTTTACCTGAATGAGACCGAAAAGGTCAATCTTTCCGCTTTCATGAAGCACTGCATCTTTCATAACTTCTTTGATTGATTCTTTTTCGCCGCCCGGACCTGATGTGAGTATTATTCCGATTATTTCGGAAACAATCAGAATAATAAAGATAACGGCACTGACGGTTTTCCGTTTTTTACTCAAATGCAATTACTCCTTCCTTTATTTATAAAATATAGTTTATTATATCACTAATATCCGGATTGTCAATTTTTGTTTTTTGAATTTTTTGTTATATTTATTGGTTTGATTTTTTAATTTTTTTGTGTTATCATCAAAATGAAAAAAAGGAGGAATACCATGCCTTTCAATATAATTCGTGAAGATATTACAAAAGTTAAATGTGATGCCATTGTAAATGCCGCTAATACCTCACTTCTCGGCGGAGGCGGAGTTGACGGAGCGATTCATAAAGCTGCCGGGCGCGGCTTGCTTGCCGAGTGTAAAACTCTCGGCGGCTGCGGTGTCGGAGAGGCAAAGCTCACTAAGGGTTACAATCTGCCGTCAAAATATATAATTCATACAGTCGGGCCTATCTGGAAAGGCGGCAGACAGGGTGAAGAAAAGCTTCTTCGCTCCTGTTACAGTGAATGCCTGAGAATAGCCGATGAGAATAAATTTGAATCACTGGCTTTTCCGATTATTTCCGCAGGTGCCTACGGCTATCCGAAGGCTGAGGCTTTTGAAATTGCCGTTGACGAAATAAAGAAATTCCTTGAAACAAGCGATATGCTTGTTACGATTGTTGTTTTTGACAAATATGTTTTTGAACTCAGCCGTGAAAAATTCGGTGATGTTGAAGCTTTTATTGACAGTAATTATACAGAATCCTTAAAAAATAAATTCGGCAGAACATACGGCTTGTTTAATCGCCCCCGCCGTGATGAATGTGAATGTGAAACTGCCGCATATATGCCGGATTTCAGCGTTTGTGCAAATAAAGCTCCCACTGCCGTTTCTGCCGAACCGAAGTTTGTGCTTGATGAATCCTTTTCACAGATGCTTTTAAGACTTATTGACGAAAAGGGTATGACAGACGCCGAGTGCTATAAAAAAGCCAATATTGACCGTAAGCTTTTTTCAAAAATAAGAAGTGATGTTCATTATAAGCCGAGCAAGGCAACCGCTGTGGCTTTTGCCGTTTCTCTTGAGCTTTCGTTACATCAGACCGAAGAGCTTTTAATGAAAGCGGGTTATGCTCTTTCCGACTCATTTATGTTTGATGTTATTGTCAAATATTATATTGAAAGAAAAATATTTGATATTTATACCATAAATCAGGTGCTTTTTTCTCATGACCAAAAGCTTCTCGGTATTCAGTGATTTGTCGCCCGGCGCGCGACCAAAAAGAAAATTGAAAATGTATAATGTGGATGTCAGGTATAAAAAACCGAACATCCACATTATTATTTTCACACAATTACGGAGGTAAAAGAAATGGAAAAGAAAAATGCAAACGGAATTACAGAGCTTGTGTTCATCATTGACAAAAGCGGCTCAATGTCAGGTCTTGAAAGTGATACGATAGGCGGTTTTAATTCCCTTATCAGAAAACAGCAGAAGGAAGAGGGAAAATGTTATGTTTCCACGGTTCTTTTCAGCGACAAAAGCACGGTTATACATGACAGAGCCGATATAGGCACGATTGAGCTTATGACGGAAAAAGATTACATCCCATCGGGCTGTACCGCTCTGATTGATGCCATTGGTCAGGCAATTCATCATATCGGAAATATTCATAAATATGCACGCCCCGAGGATGTCCCCGAGCACACAATGTTTGTGATTATGACCGACGGAATGGAAAACGCAAGCCGTATTTATTCCTCTGCCGAGGTTAAAAGGATGGTTGAAAGGCAGAAGGAAAAATATGACTGGGAGTTCATCTTCATCGGTGCGAATATTGATTCTGTTGAAACTGCGGGTAATTTCGGGATTTCAGAAGACAGAGCCGTAAATTATCTCTGCGATAAAAAAGGAACGGCAGTTGTTTATGACAGCGTTTGTGCTACGGTCAGCAGCTTGAGAAATAACAATTCAATTGAATCCGACTGGTGCTCGGGAATCAACGAGGATTTCAAAAAGAGAAACAGAAAGTTCAAATAATGCTTGACTGAAGGCGAATATAAACTTCAGCTCCAAAAATGAAATCCGGGATAACAGAAATCAAAATCTGAAATCCCGGATTTGTCTTTAATCAAGTATTGTTCTTTGTGCCGATTGATTATTTTTTGATTTTGAATACTGCTTTTCTGATTGTATCGCAATCGGCTTTGATGCAGGGCTTATGAGCGTCATCGGGGGTGAGAAAAGCAAATATACCTTCATCAAGTGCAACGCTTGTTTCATTGCCGCAGAAATCTGCAAAGAACTGAATGTCAGGCTTATATTCCGTAAAGTTTTTTCCGTTTTCCGTGGGAACGACCTTTATTGTTTCGCCGCCTGTTATGGCGTACTGAAGGTCATGGTATTCTCTGTGGCATTCATAATCTCCGCCTGCCGCGGGGGCATATTCGGAAATGCTTACTTTAACTCCGTCACAAACCTCATAGCTTCCGCATTCTATTGTTTTGAGGTCATTTTTTGCTATGAATTCCGCAATGGCGTCAAACTCGGGACGAATACCCGAATAATTCTTTAAGTTTGTAATTTTATCTGTAATCATTTTCAGTTCTCCGTTCTTATTTGCCGAGGTTGTCAACAAGTCCGTTGAAACCGTTCATTATCTGTGAACCGATGTTCTTGCCTGCCGAAAGAAGCTCGTCGGCTGTTCCTCTGAATGCGTAATCAAAAATCGAAGCATCTGGGTCATATTCAAAATATGCCTTGTCTGAGCCCTTAAGTGCCCAGTGACCCCAACCGCTGTAATAGTTGTCGGTAACGACATAACCGATGTAGTCGTTGGCAAAGCAGACAGCGTAAAGATCGATTCCGTCTCTGACCATATCTTTCGCAGCGGGGATTTCCCACTTGCTTCCGTCCCAGGAATAGTTTTCAAGGTCCTCGGTTATAATTCCGGCACCGTGGAAAACTTCGGGATAAAGCTCTGCGGGATAAAGTCCGAATGCAACTCGTGAGCCGAATTCAATATATCCGATTTCCGAGGGAAGAACAACGTCATCAAGACCAAGACCTGTGGTGTAAACCGGGTTGTCAACAAGTCTGCAGCGGCAGGCAAGGTGAAGTGCATAGTTAGTTGTTTTGAACTGAGTGTAGGTATATTTGTTGTTGATTATGGGCTGAAGCTCTTCTTCGCCGTCTTCTATGTTATCAAATATGATTTCGGTCATTTTTTCCGCAAAGGCATCAGCTTCAAGCACGCTGGTCTTATTGACCATATCTACGCCGAATTTTTCAATATAACCAAGCTCTTCGATTGCTGAATTATATTTGCCTTCTTTTATGTAATTGCCGCCCAAACCGGAAATTTCACCGACAGCGCCCTGCGTCATAATGAAATTACAGTCGGCTTTTCCGAAGGCATAATCCATATAGTAAACATAGTCGGCAGATACAAGACCCGCTTTTGCACTTACATTTGTGGGATGACAGGTCATATTCACAAAGTATGTGTCCTTGTTTTCACTGTTATCGGGGGTGAAATGAAGAACACCGATGGGCGGAATGTTTTCTGATGTGATATATCCGCGCTTATCATAAATAAGCTCAGAGCCGTCAACCGTGTCATAGTAAAGCTTGCCGCTTTCCATGCCGTCATAAGCTTCCTTAATTTTTGAAACGGTAACGGATTTTATTTTCTCTATGAACGGGTCGTTTGAGGTTTTTGCTCTGTTCAGACCGAAAATGTTCGTAAAGGTGTTTGCAAACAGAACATAGAGCATTGATGTGGAAACGCCCTGAGTATCAAGAGCACTGTGGGTATGAGTAGCTGAAATATTGATGCTTGCGATTTTGCCGGATTCGGTGTAATCGGAAAGAGCAGCTCTGATTGCGCGTATTGTTCCGGATGTAACGCCGAGACCGTCAATAACAGCCATTACAACAGCACCCTGACCGTCGTCCTTATCATTTATGCAGATGACTCTGACTCTCTGGTCATCAAGTATTCCGTCTGCTTTTGCGATAGCCGCGCTTGCTACAACATTGAGCTGACGGCCCATATAGTATTTATTTTCTTCAAAATCATCGGGAATTATCGAGCCGCTGGCATAACCGACATTCCAGCTTGCTCCGTCGGCAGCCTCTGTAAGATAGTCAGCTCTGCCGTCATCTTCGTCATATACATTTTCGCCTGTGTATTTATCAATGGATTTCCATGTCATGGGGCGGGGATAAATTGAGTTGAAGCCTCTGAGCAAGCCCTGAATTATTTTATCAATGGCATTACCGAAGTTTTTTCTGCTTTCAAAGGTTTCTGTGAGTGATGATGTCAGGCTTGCTTTGGAAACAACGGAAAAGCTGCAGGTAAGAATCGTAAAGCAAAGCACAACAGCAAGGATTTTTCGCATTTTTTTCATCGGATTCATCCTTTCGTATTTAATAAAAACAATATAGCACAATGATATAGAGTTTTCAAGATAAAATAAAAGGCTGTCAGAATTTGCTTCTGACAGCCTCGATAAGATTATTTATACACCTGTGCTTGTTACAGTTGCACCGTAGGAGCACTTCTTGAGTGTGCCGCCGGTGATGTACTTATAGCAGTTGCTTTCGTTGGGTTCCTTCTTGAACTTGAAGTCAGGTCTCTTTGCACCGTATGCAAGCATTACAACAAGGCAAAGTCTGGGGGAGATAAGGAAGGGAACGATCTTGACGGAGCAGATGTTCCAGATGCTGGTTGCGAACCATGCACAGTTAAGACCCCAGTTCCAGTAGTTGTGTCTGTCAAGGGCATTGCCGATTCTCTTAAGCTCGCTTCTGCTTACGTTTGTCTTGATATAGAAAGCTCTGCCGTAGGTTGCATCCTTAACCCAATGTCTTTCAAGGTTGATGTAGATGCCTGCGCCGTCGCCGCGGTCTTTCCATGCGCCCATGGAAACAGCACCGTTGGGTTTAAGCTTGTAAGGCCCTATGTTGAGTGTTTCATTTGTCTCATTTTCAATGTAAATCCAGAGGTGAGGAACCTTGGGATTGGCTGATGTGAAAACAAGATACATGGTGGCAACATTGTCGGCACCCAGTATGCTTTCTTTTTCTGCTTCTTCTGCTGCGAATGTGCAGACGGGAACAGAAACCATGATTACGATTGCGAGAAGGAGAGCAACTATCTTTTTGATTTTGTTCATAATTATTAACCTCCTTTTTCCTTTCCGAGGGATTATAGCACCTTTTTTTACGCATTTCAACATAATTATTAAAAAATTTCGAATTTCTTAATAAATAAACGGATTATTTCTTGTAAAAAAAGTTAATTGATGTTAATATCCTTTTATATGGAGGTGCGGTATGTTTAATTTGTTTTCAATAAACGGAAATGCTGAAATTTATTCACCCGATAAAATCAATGCTGTTGATAACAGTCCGCTGAAAAATAAAAAAGTATTTTTTCTCGGCAGCTCCGTTACATACGGTTCTGCCGCAGACGGTTTTTCTTTTGCGGATTTCCTTCAAAAAAAGCACGGAATAATAATGCAGAAGGAGGCTGTTCCCGGCACGACGCTTGCCGATAACGATGACACTTCGTATATCGCAAGGTTGAAAAATGCCGATGTTCAGCAGACACCCGATATTTTTGTCTGCCAGCTTTCAACAAACGATGTCAGAAGAACGGATGTGATGGGCGAAATTTCATCATCATACCGTATGGATGATTTTGACACGAAAACAATTGCGGGTGCAATTGAATATATTGTTGTTTACGCAAAAGAAAAGTTTGACTGCCCCGTTATTTTTTATACAAATCCGGTTTATGACTGTGAGAAGTATTCACAGATGGTTTCTCTGCTGCTTGGAATTTCCGAAAAATACGGTTTTTCCGTTATTGATTTATGGAATAACAAGGAAATTAACGATATTTCCGAAAAAGAAAGAAAACTTTATATGGCAGATAAAATCCATCCCACTCTTGCAGGTTACGGTAATTGGTGGCTGCCGGAGTTTGAAAAGGCCTTGTTAAAAACCGTATAAACAGAATCAGATGTATTTACCGTTCGGCAGATACATCTGATTGTTTTTTTTATAATTTTACGATTTTTTCTTCAAGAGGCATTGCCGGTCTGAAATGAGGAACCTCAAGAGTTCTGCCCTTGTTGACAACGGAGAGTGAAGAAAGAAGTCCTACTGCTGTCCATTCACAGGCTTTGTAAACATCAAGCTCGGGCTGTGTTTCCGTACGAATGGCATTGATAAAGTCTTCAACGATAAAGAAGTCTCCGCCGTCGTGTCCCGAATGCTTCTGCTCCTCGGTGGCGTTGAGATAACGCTCGGGAAGATACATTCTGAATTCGTCAAGACGCTGATATTTCATATTGTGAAGCGGTGAATCCTCACCGATGAATGATACTCTGTCGTAATCGTCTCCGTAGGTTTTTGACTGGAAAAAGCCCTTGGTGCCCTGAAGCTGATAGAAATCCATGTTGTGGGGGCGGGGAGACATACAGTCAACACGGATGTTGAGCAGCTTGCCGTTTGCTGTGCGGCACATTGTGGTGGTACCGCTGTCCTGCTTCAGACCGAGGTCGTTCCATACGCCGGGAGAAAATGTGGAAATCTCAGTGATTCTGTCACCGGGGAACCACTGCATAACTGGGCCTATGCTGTGAGTGGGGTAGAAGTTTCCTCTCTTGCCGCACTGCCAGAATGAGCGCCAGGAGGTCTTGCCGTCGGGATAAACGAAAAGATTGCCTATATTGTGAAGATACATACCCTCGGCATAATAAGGCTCGCCGAATATGCCCTTGGCAACCATGTTCTTAACAAGCTGAACCTTCGGAGCATAAATATAATTCTCGGCGTACATATAGATTTTGTTATATTTTTCAACGGTTTCGCAAAGCCAGAAAAGCTCGTCCATTGAAACGCCTGCCGTGACTTCACACATAACATGTTTTCCGGCTTCCATGGCGGCAATGGCCTGCGGTACATGGCACTGCATCGGTGTTGCGATTATAACAGCGTCAATATCGCTTTCAATCATATCGTCAAACACTCTGAATTTTTTGATGTCACCGCCGATTTTTGCAGCCGCATCATTAAGGTGCTGTTCGTCAAGGTCACACATTGCGGCAATTTCAACATCCTCAATACTCTGAAGACCCATAAGTGTTGAAAGTCCTCTTGTGCCGGCAATACCGATTTTGATTTTTTTCATATTATTATCTCCCTCATATCCGTAAAGGATTTGATTTCTTTCTGATTATATCACCACATTTTTCGTCTTTCAATAGTTTATCCGAAAATTATGAGTTAGCACTCTGTCGTAAAGAGTGCTAACAATTTACATTCTGTTCACAAATAGTAGATTTTTTATTAACAGTCAACTGATATTATTCAAATGTAAACAAAACTAACCGAAAGGGTGAATATGAATGAATCTTGATAAATTCACAAAGAAAAGTATTGAGGCAATTCAGTCTGCTCAGACTCTCGCAAAGGATTATTCAAATCAGCAGCTTGATCAGCTTCATCTGCTCTGTTCTCTGCTTACGCAGGAAAACGGGATTGCTCCTTCACTCTTTGAAAATATGGGCGTTTCCGTTTCTTCCGTGTGCCGTGAAATAAAACAGCTTATCGAAAAGCTTCCCCGTGTCAGCGGCGGTGAGTTGTATCTTTCAAATATGCTTTCATCCGCTATTGATGAAGCAGAGAAAATTTGCAGACAGATGGGTGACGAATTTGTTTCCGTTGAGCATCTTCTGCTCGGCTTGATTAAAACTCCGACTCCGGAATTGAGAGGTCTTTTCGGCAGATATAACATTACGGAAAATACTTTACTTACTTCTCTTAAAGCTGTGCGAGGGTCAAGAAATGTCAATACCGATGACCCGGAGGATACTTATGATGCCTTGAAAAAATACGGAACGGATTTAACTCTTGCCGCCAGAAATCAGAAGCTTGACCCGGTTATCGGCAGAGATGAAGAAATCAGAAACGTTATTCGTATTCTTTCAAGGAAAACAAAGAACAATCCCTGCCTTATCGGTGAACCCGGTGTCGGTAAAACCGCAATTGTTGAAGGTCTTGCCGCAAGAATAGTCAAGGGCGATGTTCCCGACAGACTTAAGGACAGAACTGTTTTTTCACTTGATATGGGTGCTCTCGTTGCCGGTGCAAAATACAGAGGCGAATTTGAAGAAAGGCTTAAAGCCGTTCTCAGTGAAGTAAAACAGAGTGACGGAAAGATAATTCTTTTTATTGATGAACTTCATCTTATCGTCGGTGCCGGAAAAACAGACGGCGCAATGGATGCGGGCAATATCCTCAAGCCTCTTCTTGCCCGCGGTGAGCTTCACTGTATCGGTGCGACAACGCTTAATGAATACAGACAGTATATCGAAAAGGATGCGGCACTTGAAAGGCGCTTTCAGCCTGTTCTTGTTGACGAGCCCGATGTGGAAGATACAATTTCAATTCTCAGAGGTATAAAAGAAAGATATGAGGTATATCACGGCGTAAAGATACAGGACAGTGCCCTCATTGCCGCCGCTGCTCTTTCCGACAGATATATTTCCGACAGATTTCTTCCCGATAAAGCCATAGACCTTGTGGATGAAGCCTGTGCAACAATCAAAACCGAAATTGATTCAATGCCCTCGGAGCTTGATGAAATTTCTCATAAGATTATGCAGCTTGAAATTGAAGAAGCGGCACTGAAAAAAGAAACCGACAAGCTTTCCGTTGAGCATCTTGAACAGATAAGAAAAGAGCTCTCGGAGCTTCGGGAATCCTTTACGGCACTTAAAGCAAAATGGGAAAACGAAAAGAATTCAATCGGTAAAGTCAGAGAAATCAGAAGCGAGATAGAAAAGGTCAATTCCCTTATTGAAAAAGCGGAGAATGATTATGACCTTGATAAGCTTGCTCAGCTTAAATACGGCAAGCTTCCCGATTTGCAGAAGCAGCTTGAAGAAGAGGAAAGAAAAGGTGAGCTTAAAACAGGTGATACTCTGCTTCGTGATAAGGTAACGGAGGAGGAAATCGCAAAGATAGTTTCCCGCTGGAGCGGTGTTCCCGTTTCAAAGCTTATGGAAGGTGAAAGAGAAAAGCTTCTTCACCTTGATGAAATTCTTCATCAGCGTGTTATCGGTCAGGATGAAGCCGTAAAAAAGGTCTGTGAGGCAGTAATCCGTTCAAGAGCCGGAATTAAAGACCCGTCAAAGCCTATCGGTTCATTCCTTTTCCTCGGCCCCACGGGTGTCGGTAAAACGGAGCTTGCAAAGGCTCTTGCTCAGGCACTGTTTGATGATGAGCATAATATAGTCCGGATTGATATGAGCGAATACATGGAAAAATATTCCGTGTCAAGGCTTATCGGTGCGCCTCCGGGATATGTTGGCTATGATGAGGGCGGTCAGCTCACAGAGGCCGTCAGAAGAAAGCCTTATTCCGTTATTCTTTTTGATGAGGTAGAAAAGGCACACCCCGATGTGTTTAATGTTTTGCTTCAGGTTCTTGATGACGGCAGACTTACGGACAGCCGCGGCAGAACGGTTGATTTCAAGAATACAATCATTATTCTTACTTCTAACCTCGGTTCGGACATTATTCTTGAGGGTATCAGCAACGGCGAAATAACCGAAAATGCAAGAAAATCCGTTGAGCAGATTCTCCGTTCTTCCTTCAGACCCGAATTTCTCAACAGAATTGATGAAACCGTGTTTTATAAACCTCTTACAAGAGAAAATATTGACGGAATAATCGAATTGCTTATTGCTTCTCTCAGAGCAAGGCTTGATGAAAGACAGCTCGGACTTGATATTTCGGAACGGGCGAAGAAATATATTGCCGATGAAGGCTATGACCCCGTTTACGGTGCAAGACCTCTTAAGAGATTTTTGCAGGCATCCGTTGAAACGATTACCGCAAGGCTCATTATTTCCGATGACCCGGAACCCGGCTCAACCGTGTTTATCGACTATGCCGACGGAGAGCTTAAAGGAAAAATAGTCTGATTAATAAATTTTTGCCGCAGAACCGGATTTTTTATTCGGTTCTGCGACTTTTTTGTTGAACGGAATCTTCCGTTATGGTAAAATTGAAAAAACAAGTTAACGGAGGTTAAACTATGCATTTCTTTTCACGGCTCGGCTTTATTCTTCTTTCTCTCATAACCACATTGACATCCGTTCCTTTCAGAACTGTTTCCGACAGAGCAAAGGATTTTCGCATTACCGCTTATGCCGTCGGCAATAATTTTGTTGATTCCTCAAGGATTGACGCCTCTCATTTTGAAGATGTTACGGATGTTATACTTATCGGTGTAACAAATTTCAATACCGAGGGTGAGCTTGTTTTTAACGAAAATTTTGAGCAGATACTCTCAAATATAAAAGAAGCAATGAAAAATTCGGATGCAAATTTATATCTGAATATTATCGGCCCCGGTTATCGTATTCAGTCAGATGACTGGAATGAGCAGATGATGGATCAGAGCAAATATCACAATCTTGCTTTCAGAAGCGGAAATCTTGAAAAAAATATCAAGGATGCCCTTGTGAAATACGGCTTTGACGGTATTTTCTTTGATTATGAATATCCGGTAACCAAAGCGGACTGGTCTGTGTTTGATGAATTTCTCATTTCACTTGACAAATATCTCGGTGATGAGTTCAAAATCGGCTGTGCGATATCCGCATGGCATACTCAGCAATCAAGAAAATCAATAGCCGTCACCGACCTTGTTGAGGTCATGGCTTACGATATGTGGGATAATGACGGAACTCATGCTTCGCTCAAAGCCGCAAAGCAATGTGTTCGTCAGATGATAATCAACGGCTATAAAAAAGAGCAGATGGATCTCGGCGTTCCGTTTTATGCCCGCCCCGTTACAAAAGAAGCGTATTGGTACGGCTACAACGGTTATTATAAAATTCTTGACGAAAAAGGCTTCTGCCTTGATGAAGAAACCGGGCTTACATTCTCCTTCAACACCTATGATATGGTTTATGAGAAAACTCAGTGGGCCATTGCAAAGGGCCTCGGCGGAGTTATGGTCTGGCATTATTCCTGCGACATTCCGAGTGACAATGAGCTTTCTCTTTTCAATGCCATGTATAATGCAAAAAATGATTTGATAAAAGAGTGATTTGAATGACAAGATTTATTTCGTTTATCGGCAGTATCGTTTTCTTTTTTGCTTCCGTTTTTTCCTTTGCAATAAATGATTTCCCGAAAAAGCCGGACGGCAAGCACATAAATCTTGATGATTTTGAACTTGTGTGGTCCGATGAATTTGACGGTGACACCGTTGATGCCGATAAATGGATTTTTCCGAGCTGGATTACTCAGCGAAACGGCGGATATTGGTCGGATAAGCTGGTTTCTGTTCATGACGGCAATCTTGATATTGCCGCAAAATATATCAGAGAGGGTCTTGACGGCCTGCCCGGAGGTTATTACACAGGGGTTGTGGAAACAAGGAATAAATATGAGCAGTGCCGCGGTTATTTTGAGGTTCGCTGTATTCTGCCTGCTTCAACCGGACTTTGGAGCTCCTTCTGGATGATGAATGAAGGGGTATATAATGTTGACGGAAGCGGGGATGATGGCACCGAGGTAGATGTTTTTGAATCCATGAGATATAAAGACCATTGGTGGAAAGCGGGCGATTCCGTTATCGGCGGCATCCATTATGACGGCTACGGTGCCGACAGTAAGGGCGACTCTGTGGGTTATTATTTTGCCGATGACCCTTATGAAAAATATAACACTTACGGTCTTGAATGGAATGAAGATGAGTATATCTTCTATATCAACGGTGTTGAAACAGGACGGATTTCCACAGGAGGCGTTTCCGATAACCCGGAATATTTCATCCTTTCCTGTGAAATCGCAGGCAAAGACGGTATTGCATATGCCGACCGCCACGGTACGGGAAAAATAAGTCTTCCCGCTGACGGCAGCGAAGTTCATTTTATGGTTGACTATATAAGAGCTTATCAGTATAAATAAAATAAATGGGACTGTTTTTACAGCCCCATTTATTATTTTACTCAAAGTCCGGCAGATTTGCCGTGATTTCCGCTATTTTATTGTTTATCTCTTCTTCGGAAATATTGTTGTAAAAGAAGTTTTCGACGGGAGTGAAAAGGTTGATTATTTTCTGAATAAACCCGATAAATCCGTTGCTGATAAATGAAATGTTTTTAATAACGGGTGAGGGGGTTCCGCTCCAGAAAACGGGGGAAGCGTTGACGATTATGCTGTCATCAAATTCAAAGTTTGCCATTCTCGAATAAGACGGTAATGAAGAGCTTATCAGGGATGTTGCCGAATGATTTGCTCTGCGGTTATCGTTGACGGAAACACAGCCGAAAACCTTGTTTCCGCTGTTTTTTGTGGTTGAGTCGTAAACACAGCTTTTCATAAATCTTGTGTTGTCGTGAGAGTAAATATATCTGTATGTGCTGTTTACGGACCAACCGTCAAAATCTATTGTCATTCCGTCTCTGAAATTGGTTGAGCCTGCAATTTCACAGTATTCGATAAGAGCGTTGTCAACATGTCTTGTCCAGAGGGGAGCATAAGCCTGAATTTTTGCCGTTGCACAGTCAATAACACGGCAGTTTCTCACAACGGCATCTTTTACCGCTGCAAGAACGATTCCGCCGCATTGGCAATCCTTGATATACAGATTTTCAAAATTATAGTTTTTGTTATAGGATTCATCGGGGCTGACAAAATAATCCCTGTCGTCCTCAGCGGTAATTCCGGAGCAGTGAATACCCCAGGAAACATTATAAATCTTACAGTCCGTAACGGTTATATTTTTAAGTCTTGAAGCACTGTTATCGTTGGACAGGCTGATTCCGCTTGCCCCCGTGCCTTTTTCACCGAGATATATGTCATGAATGCTGCAATTTCTGACAGTGATATTTTCCGTGCTTTCATCGCTCATTGCCGCAATAAGAATCCCGGCGCCTGTCGGAGCAGTAAACTCAATATTTTCGATTATCCAGTTGCTTACATTCACAATAATGAATGTCATTGTAGATTTACCGTTTAATACCGGGTCACTGCCTTCGCCGTATGCGGAAACAACAACCGGGCTTTCTTCACTTCCGCTGCCGATGGTTATAAAAGTTCCGCCAAAGGTCTGACCTCTTCTGAAAAGCAGTCTGTCACCCGGAATATATATGTTTGCCGCAGCTTTGGAAACTGTTTTCCAGGCTGTTTCTTCACTCATTCCGTCATTTTCATCATTGCCGTTTTCGGCATCAACATAAAATACTGCCGCCTGCGTTCTTTCTTCCGCTTCTTCTTCGTTTTCGGCAAAAGCAGGTACGGCGATTGAAATTAACATTAACAATGCAGTAATAAGCGCAATTATCTTTTTCCCTCTGAACATTTATCGCACCTCTTGTCTTTTTGATTAATATTACTTAATTATTTGTTCGCTGTCAATAAAAATATAATGTTGATATTTGTTTTTTCAGGATGTATAATTAGAGAAATTTAATTTTAGGGGTATTTGATGAATAAAAAATCTCTTGTTACCGGCAACCTCTGTGCCCTTTATGATATGCTTATATGGGGTACGACATTTATCGTTACAAAAAATCTGATGGCGGATTTCAATGCCGCCGAAATACTTTTTACACGGTTCTTTATCGCTTTTTTGGTGCTGATTGTTTTACGCCTTTTCAGAAGGAATGAGGCACTGCCGGAAAAGCATACCAAAAAGGATGAGCTTTATTTTATCGGCTGCGGAATAACCGGGCTTTTTCTTTACGGTACTCTCGAAATCATTTCGATGAAATATACCTACGCTTCCAACACAAGCACGATTGTGTCAACAAATCCGTTTTTTATTGCTCTATTCGCAATCCTTTTTCTTCGTGAAGAAAAGCCGCGTTTTAATTTCTTTATCGGCTTTATTATTGCAATATCCGGTGTAGCGGTCATCAGCTTTAACGGAGCGACAAATTTCGGCCTTAACCCTCTCGGTGACGGGCTTGCACTGCTTTGTGCGGTTGCTTGGGGCGTTTACACAACTCTTGTGAAAAAGGCTTCAAACAAAGGTTATTCAACTGTGTATATCACACGGCATACATATTTCTGGGGCTCGGTTATCATGGCGGCAAGTCTGCCGTTTTTCGGCCTTAATACCGATCTTACCCGCTTTGTTGATAAAACAAATCTTCTGAGCCTGCTTTTCCTCGGAATCGTTGCCTCCTGCACCTGCTTCCTTACCTGGAATTATGCCACCCGTGCCATAGGTCCCGTTAATTCGTCGGTCTATATTTACGGAATACCCGTTGTTACGATTATTTTTTCTGCAATTTTTCTTAAAGAAAAGGTTAACCTTGTTTCCGCTGTCGGTATTGTACTCGTCGTTATCGGAACGGTGATTTCTTCTTTGAGATTTAAGAAAAAATCTGAATAAGATAATTAATACAGCCTCAGTTCTGAACCGAGGCTGTATTATTCATTCTTCATCCGCTTTTTCACTTTTGTATATAAATTCATACAAAGCTTCGCGGCAGCTTTCCATATCCGGTTTTTCAACCCATTGACTGCCGACATATCCTGTTGTCATAAGGCTGTCGTCGGGCATCTGTTTTTGCTCAATGTCAAAGGTAAGAGCGGCAATGCCGCCTTTAAGGGCGGTAAATGAAACCTCCACGGGGTTAAGGTCTGTCTGAATAAGCGGTAAAACCTCTTTTGCAGTGTGGAAAAGTGAAACAGGGTCTGTATTCTTTGCTTTTTCTATTATAGCTGAGATAACCTTGCGCTGACGGTAAGTCCTCATATAATCGCTGTCAAGCTTTCTGATACGGCAGTAAACAAGAGCTTCCTCACCGTTAAGGTTGACGCATTTACCGCTGTTGACGGTCTGCCTTGTGGTTTTGTTGATGAAAGAAGCTTCGTTTGCCGTAACCTCAACATCAATTCCGCCGAGCTTGTTGACGATTTCCTTGAACATTTCAAAATCAACCATTAAATAATGGTCAATATTTACGCCGAAATTATATTCGATTGTGTCGCAGGCAAGCTGTGACCCGCCGTAGGCAAAGGCAGCGTTGAGTTTTGCATAGCTCTCCTTTGAAGGTATTTCAACCCAGCAGTCACGAAGAAAAGATGTCAGCTTGATTTTACCGTGAAGATAATCAAGCGAAACAAGAATCATCGAGTCGGAGCGTACCGTTCCTTCTGCGGAGCCGTCAACGCCCATAAGCAAAATGTTTGTCACCAAAGGGCTGCTTTTCAGCTCAAAGCGTGATGCATATTTGTTGCTTTTGAGATTTTCTCTTTTGTAGCCCGATACAGATGCAAGTGCCGAAATTCCGATAAGCAAAACGAGTAAAACAATAAGCAGAAATTTAAGCAGCTTTCTTATCGGTCTGCGTTTCTTTTTCTTCTTTTGCGGCTGCGGTGCTTCCGGCTCGGGAAGGGGAGGCAGCACAGGCTCCTCAAAAGGAATTTCAATCGGAGCTGATATATAAATGTCATCCATATTCTTTTTCCTTTGTTGAAATTTGGCATTATTATAACCTATTTTCCGAAATAATCAATGTATAAAATGTAAATAAAAATTATGACTGAAGACTTTTTTGAAAAATTTGAGAAAAATTCTTGATTTTTTGTTCAACTTGTGATATTATACTTGCGTTCCACGGGGGTGTAGCTCACTTGGGAGAGCGCTTGAATGGCATTCAAGAGGTAAGGGGTTCGATCCCCCTCATCTCCACCACAAACAAATAACGCCGTTTCTTTATGAGACGGCGTTATTTTGCAATTTGATTCTTTTGAAAAGAGGAAATGCTATGTATAAACTCGGTTTGTCAAGTGCGGGAAAGGGCTTTGGTGATGAGCTTTTTGCTGCATATAAAGAGGCTGGCATTGAGGCAATGGAAATTTCTTTGCCGAAATTCGGCTGCGATACCTTTGATTATATGTCCGCAAGAAAATATGCGGATAAATACGGTATCGAGCTCTGGTCTTTTCATCTGCCGTTTATGCCTTTTGCCGGCGTTGATATTTCAAATCCCGAGATTTGCGGCAGCACACTGGATTATCTTGAAAATATAATTAAAAAAGCTTCGGAGGCGGGGATTCACAGGTTTATCGTTCATCCCAGCGCCGAGCCTATTCCCGACGAAACCCGTCAATTAAGGCTCGATACTTCAAAGGAAAGTCTTTATAAGCTTGCACAGATCGGAAAAAGAGAAGGCGCGGTAATCTGCGTTGAGGATCTTCCCCGTACCTGCATCGGCCACGATTCAAAGGAGATTCTTTATCTGCTTGATGCCGATGACTCACTGCGCTCATGCCTTGATACAAATCATCTTTTAACTGAAGATTTGCCGCATTATATAGAAGCTGTCGGTGACAGAATCATTACCACTCATATTTCCGATTATGATTTTATCAACGAACGCCACTGGCTTCCGGGCGAGGGCGGGATTGACTGGCAGGCAGTTGTTGAAGCTCTTGAAAAAATCAATTATAAAGGCCCGTGGCTTTATGAGGTCGGCTTTAAGGCACCCGATACCATTACTCGATGCCGCAATCTCAACTGTAATGATTTTGTCAGAAATGCAAAAGCTGTTTTTGAAAATAAACTTTCAGAATTTGTTATAGATTAAGAAAGGGGATTTGTTTATGTTTACAAAGGTTTCTCCCGAAAGCGTCGGTATTTCCTCCGAAAAAGTTCTTAAATATCTTAAAGTTCTCAACAGATATGAACTTTCGTGCCATTCCGTTCTGATTGCAAGGGGTGACAAGCTTTTTTGTGAAGCCTATTGGGCTCCTTTTGATAAAACGGTTGCTCACAGAATGTACTCACAGACAAAAAGCTATGTCGGCCTTGCTGTTCATCTGCTTGCGGAAGACGGTATGATAAAACTTGATGACCCCATAATAAATTATTTTTCCGATAAGCTTCCCGATACAATTCATCCTTATCTTCAGAAGCAGACCATCCGCCATATGCTTATGATGCGTACCTGCTTTGAGGATTATGATGTTGATTGGTTTACAAGCGGAACGGATGACAGAGTAAAGCTTTATTTTTCACAGCGTCCCGCTGTTTATCCCGGAACACAGTACCGCTATGACTCCATGGGCTCCTTTGTGCTCGGTGCATTGGTTGAAAGACTTACCGGAAAGCTTTTCCTTGATTATCTTCGTGAAAAATGTCTTGATGAAATCGGCTTTTCAAAAGATGCCTATGTTCTTAAATGCCCCGGCGGACATTCCTGGGCTGATTCCGCTCTTATCTGCACACCCGAGGATATGCTGAAATACGGCAGATTTATCGGCAGAAGAGGTGAATGGAACGGAAAGCAGATTATTCCCCGCCACATCCTTGAAGAGGCGTTTACCGAGGTTTCCGATACTTTTGTTTCGGGTTTCAGAGCCGGCAGCAACTATGGCTATTCAAATCAGTTCTGGTTCATCTACGGCAGAGGCGTCGGCTTTAACGGTATGCACGGTCAATATACCGTTTATGATGCGGAAACGGATATCACTTTTACCTGTACTTCCGGCAATTTCCGCTCCGATGTTACAAAGGAAATCCTGATTTCACATCTGTTTTCAAATATTATTGAGGAAGCGGAAGATAAGCTTGACGAAAATGAAAAAGCTTATTCTCAGCTTACCGATTATATTTCATCCTTAAAGCTCATTACTATCGGCGGTGCAGCAAGCTCCGTAATCGAAAAGGAAATCAGCGGCAAAATTTTCAGGTGTGAAGAAAATAAACCGGGTATTGAATGGTATTCACTTACATTTAAGGAAAAAGAATGTGAATTCCGCTACAAAAATAAATTCGGCGAAAAGCTTCTTGTTTTCGGCAGACACGAAAATGTTTTTCAGCAGTTCCCGCAAAAGGGTTATTCCGATATATACGGCGGAATGGATGGCGGTGACAGAACTTATAAATGTGCCGCTTCCTTCGGCTGGGGTACCGAAAACCAGCTAATAATGAAAGCCCAGATAATTGATACATATATAGGTAATGTTCTTATCAATTTCTCCTATGCCGACTCGTTCGGAAGAATGAAATTGACAGGCGATGCCGAAAACTTCCTGAGAGAATATAACGGAAGAATAAACGCATTTATGATTGATTGACATTACATTTTGTTTTACAAAATTCCAATTTTCTTTATGATATTCGAATTAAGGTATGATGAAATATTAATTTGACACAGAGAGAATATTTTGAAAATAACACTGATAAGTGATTTTTGAGAGAACTGTCCCGATTTGTGTTTATTCAAATTAAGGAGGAATTAAAAAGTGTTTTTTCTCTGCTTAATAGTCTATACTATATCTGCAATACCGATTATTTTTATTTTAAAAGCTTTGAATTTACCAATTGAACCTGCTTTGGCTTTTGTTTACTGTGGTGTAGGATTTTTTGTAGTAATCAAGTTGAGATGTCCAATTTGTAAATTTGAAAAAAACTTTAAACTTCCTAATTTTACTACCTCAAATGATATTTATGTTGATAATATTAACGATAAACATTATAGAGTGGAAATACTTGAAAAATATTTCGATCTGAAAAGATTATGCATGGAGTACAACGATAAATATGAGCATCGTAACAATTTAAGCTTAATTTGGATTTTAAATTCCGTTATTGTTGTTATATTAACTTGTAAATTTTATTCTTTTTGGTATGATGATTATAGCTATGGTCAGTGGATGGAGCTTTTAGTTATCTGTATGGCGTTTATCATTGCTATTTCGTCTGTTTTGTGGTTAATATGTAAAAAAAATAAGGAACTTCGATTTTTATTTTATGACGAATCTGAAATGATAACAGATTATGAACCGGCTATCCCAGAGGAATACGCTTTTGAACAATTTGTTGCGTATGAGTATGATAGATGTTATGAAATTATCTATAGTAGAATACAAGCCTTGCAAATTGAAAATCAATATGTAAAAAAAACAATTAATCTTGAAATGGGTGTTGCTTGCCTTTTACCTATTTTTTTGAGCTTAATAATATTAGTAATTTGAATGTTGTTTAAAGCTCTTTAATAAAAACATTTATTTCAGTAGTACTTCAATTTGTATAGCGTTAAGTAAGCGTTTTTTATTTCCTAAAATATATTTTGTTATTATTGATAGGATTGTGAGAAAAATCAGCACCTGTTTATTGAAACAGATGCTGATTTTATTTCTCAGAAATGTCCACCTCTTATCTGAACTACTACTGCGTCAATTCTCATATAAAGCAGTCCGAGAAGCTCAACGAATGAGTAAGGTATTCTCTTAAGAGCGATAAGGAAGGGATTATCCTTCTGCTCTTTTGTCTTAATGATTGAAATGCTGTCAAGCAGCTCGCTGTTGTCACCGCGGAAGGTCTTGACATCCATTTTATCTCCGCTGAATTCAATGGTTGTGTAAGTGGTTACATCACCCTCATCAAAGTTGTAAGCAGAGAAAAGATTGCTGCCGGCTCCGCCGTGGTCACAGCAGGCGTTTGAGTTGAGATAAATTCTGCCGATGGGGTTTTTATAGGTCTGTCCGCTCTTTGCCGCACCGGTAATAAGTCCGTTTTTGATGAATTTTGAGCGCCCCTGTAAGTGGCTGTGACCCGTAAGAACAAAATCAATGTTATACATATCAAATATCGGCTGGAAAACGCCGTTGAGAAGTATAAGTGTTTCGGGGTCAAGCATTGAATATCCCGCTCCGTAAAGAGCCTGGTGCATTGTTGCAATTCTCCATTTAGCGTCGGGGTTAGCGTTTACGGCTTCTTCCGCCATGGCTCTGTGGTCGGCGGCACTTCCCGAAGTTGCATCAAACATGAGGAAAAGAACATCACCATATCTGAACCAGAAATCTCTGTCAAGACCCTCAAAATAATTTCCGTAATATTCATTGGGCATATAGGTATAGTAATTGTATGTAAAACCTTTTTTGTCATGGTTTCCGATTGCAAGAGCCATCGGAAGTGACGGAACATAAGTGGGCATCATAAGGGTTTGCCATTCGTCTGCACTTTTTCCGGTTGAGGTGTTGTCACCGGGAGAAAGAAGGAAAGAAATGTCCGGATTTTTGGTCAGAGCTTCGTCAAGTACACTCTGCCAGACGTAGCCTATTCTTGACTGTTCGTCAGGGTTATCGGTTGTCTGACCGCCAATCTGAATATCACCTATAACCATCATCTTATAGCTGTCAAAAGCCTTTGATTCGTATTTTGCGGGCTCACTCCAGCCTTTTTCACCGTGATACTGATAATAGTAAGTGGTATTTTCTTTTATGCCGGTCATTGTTACTCTGCAAACAAGCTGTTCGTCGTTTTCTGATTCAACGGCTTTGCCCGTGAAGGTTACGGCATCGCTCATATCTTCGCTTTCCGAAAGCTTTACTTCAGGGAATGCCGAGTCTTTTGCGGCGTGCCATGTGAGGTTAAGCTCGGTCTGGTCTGAGCCGACACAAAGTAAGGGGAGCGTATTTTCACTGATCAGAGAGTCATATCTTTCCTGCCATTGCTCCTGAGTAAGACTCATGGAGTCAAAAGCGAAGCCCTGAATTAGTAAAACCTGAAAAATCATTACTGCTGCCGTGAAAACCGATATGAATTTTTTCATTGTTATTCCTCCTCATTTATTTGATTTGATTATAGCATAAGAACTGTTGCTGTCAATATCAAGTGAATTATATCTTGTACTTTTTCCTTAAATCCCGAAATTTTAATTGAAAAGTTATCAAGGAGATAAATTAATAATATAAAATCCGAAAAAATCGACACGGTAAAGATTAAACTTGATTTTATGGCACTTAAACCGAAAATAATCCTTGATTTTTTCTTGTTTATGTAATATAATCTCAAGGTACAAATATTTCGGGGTGTAAGAACCTGATGCTTTCAGCATCAGAACCTTGTTACTCGCTTCGCTCGTAATATGCGCAGCGCTACGCCCCTCAATTTTTAACTTAATATTTCGGGGTGTAGCGCAGTTGGAACGCGGTTGCGAGCGCGTCCGGTGGACGAAAAAGCGAGCACCAAGCGGTTGGGCGCGACAAGGAGCAATGCGAAGTATTGAGCAGTGCGACTATGTTGCAACCGGAAGCGCAGCGGCCCTTAAGAAGAAAAATCAATCAAGCAAAAGTCAATAAAACAGAATAATTCGGGGTGTAGCGCAGTTGGTAGCGCGCTTGGTTCGGGACCAAGAGGCCGTGGGTTCAAATCCCGCCACTCCGACCATTTAATTATAATCCGAACACGCTTATTAAGATAGGCGAAGTGTTCGGATTGTTTTTTTATTACGGAAGAATTTACAATATCAAATGTGTATGTGAAAAATGCAGATTTTGACTTTTGACTTAAATAATGTTTAGTTATTGAAAAATTCCGAAATATATATTATAATTCAAAATATAATACTGAATAATTTTAATTGTTGATTTTATGCTTTGTAAATAGATTGAAAAGAAATGAGGAAAAACAATGATATCAAAAATCAGATTCGGAAAAAGCTTTATTGCACTTCTTCTGAGCGTTTGCATGGTTTTTGCCATGGCTGTTCCTGCATTTGCAATGGAAACGGAAGATGAACTTAACATAAGCTTTTTCAGCAACGGAATAGATCCTGATGATGTTGAAGAACCGATAAAGGCAGTGCAGCATGCACTTCAGCGTTTTGTCAACAAATATGACGAGGATCAGGAGCGTGCACGCCTGGAAGCAAACAGCTGGACTGCACTTGCGAACAGTTTTTTCGGTGGTATAGTTTCAAATATTGGTTCGGTACTCACAGTTGTCAACGGTTCAATTACGCTGCTGAAAACTCTCGGTGTGCTGGAAAGCGAAACCGACAAGATGGATAATATTCTCGAAGGCATCAACAGTATCAAGGCGACTGTTAATGAGATAGACAGAAATGTTGATAAAATCCAGGAAACTCTTATAAGCGAGTTCAGCGAACTTGATATGAAATTCCAGGAGCAGGAATATAACCATTATAAGAATGAAGTATGGGCACAGTTTTATTCACAGGCTGTTGTTCCGATGAATGCTTTACAGAATGAATATAACGATGATGTCCGCTGGCTGCTTGTGAATTATATTGAGCAGTGGCAGGGAGCAGACCGGTGCCCAATGGATTTGCGTGCTCTTTACGGTGCTGACGGCAAAGGCGGTTATACCCAGCTTTATTCGGGCAAGAATCTCGGCGATATAGGTGAAGCCCTACCTCGTGAGCCGAAAACTTCGGTTGATTCTGTCCCTGTTGAATATTCGGTTACAATTCCCTCTGAATATATAAGTGCAAATTTTGATGAATTATCAGCACTTACGGCTGACAACTGTACCGATAAACTGATTGAAGCTCTTGAAAAGGGTGTTTATGAAGCTGCACAGGATAAAAAGCTTTCAGCCTATGACGGCTTTGATACGGAATGGAGCTATCTTTCAGAGGATGAGAAGCACGAAACGGCAAAGCAATTTGCGGCTGACCTTGCGGATTCGCTTGCCTTTGCCTGTGCGTACAATGCGGCAAACGAAAGACGCTTTGCATCTAATGTTAAATCCGCCTATGACAATTTTGCAAAATGGGTTCATGGTGAAGAATCTCTCACATCGCCTGCTTTTGCACAGTTTAAAATGCTTTCGCTTACACATGGCTTTGAGGGTGAAATCAAAGATAAGGCAGAAACGGTTGTTGCATACCTTATGCTTATGGATGTGAACTTTGCAACATTTACGCAGACTGTTATATCGTTGTCCAAGGCTCACGGAGAAGATGACAGTGAGGATATACAGAAGCAGTGGACATCCTCGGAAATAAGCATTTTAAGTGATTATGCATCTTTCATTACGGGCAATCCGAATTACTGCTACCAGTTAGGTAAACCTATTGAATACAGAAACACAAGTATTTCATCTGAGCTGTCTTTTATTTTCGGAAGATGGGCAGACCACGGCGATGGCAATATTTACAAATATAAAGAACACTATGAGAGCACTCCGTGGACACTGTTTGAAAGCGAAGAAGCATATTCGTCCGATAAGTCTGCTGCACAGACACAGAAGAATCTGTCGCAGAATATGCTGACAGAAAAAACCGTTTCAACCAAAGATGTCAAACTGATATATACTATGTATCAGAGCAGCGGATTTGACGGTACCTTTGCCGAATATCTTGCCTTAAATAATGTTGCAATTGATTCACAAGCAGTTGCAGAAAAAATCATTACATCATTCCGGACAGGGAGCTTTGACCTGAATAACGGAATAGAAATGAAATGTTATCTGCCGACAGAGCACCCATCCGAAAATGTTACAGACGGACAGACTTATGTTGTAAGCAGCGGTGTTCCGAGCGCATTGAAAAAAGACTTTTATCATATCCATGATCAGGCAGCAGGCAGTGCGTTTGATTCAACAAACGGAACATTTAATGAAAACGCAATTCTGGCCGCCCGTGCATTTTACGGTGAGAGAAAAAGCTCAAACATGGATGAAATGGCCATTTTTTCAAAGACTCCCATTGAGTATAAATGGACGAGTTTGAGTTATGACGAGCTTACCGATATGGGTGTTGATCCGAGCATGGACGAAAACTACAATGTAGTTGTCGATATTACTGCGGATTACGGTATGCTTATTTCGGCTGAGCCCAATACATACACATTCCCTGCAGATACAAAAGAAATTCCCGATAATTATTTTGGAAAGGACATTTTATTTAACAGTATTATATTTAACGGTATTCCCGAAAAAATCGAATCGAATGCCTTCCTCGGCATAGGCACTCCTGCAGAACGATGCCTGCTTGTCACTCCGGCTGATTTTGAAGTCGGCTCACTCAAAAATAAGTGGCATGGCGGCTGGTTCGGCAACACAAGCATTACTCTTCATAAAAATGACGGCTCAAATGAAATCAAGACCACAGCGGCGGTTCTCGGTGATTCTGCTGAAAATGTTGTTAATCCGTTTAATGCGCCCGTAGGATCGGTATTCAGAGGCTGGAGCACAAGCGCTGATGCTTTTGAGCCTGAATTCAATCTTTCGGTTGTTCCCGGCATGGAGCTTTATGCTGTTTGGGAAGCCGACCATGAGCACGATTTTGAAATAACCGATGCAAAGGCAGCAACATGTATGGAAAGCGGTGCTTCCGGCGAAAAAGTGTGTAAGATTTGCGGATTAAAGGTTCCAAGTGAAATAACTGCACCTTGCGGACATACCTGCACATTCAATAAGCTTACCGACGGAAATTACAGAATTTACTGCACGGACTGCGGTTATGTAAGAGTACTTTATCCCGAAAATTACGGAAGCTTTAAGGTTTGGAGCCGTGACATTCCCGAGGGCGGAATTCGCTATGAAGAAACAAAATATGAAGGCAACAAGCTTGTTATAGATGGCTCCGGTGTTTATGTTATTGAATGCATTAATACTCCTGCCGCACAGAGTATTTCCGTAAACAGCGGCGTTGCAACCATCGGTCTTGCAGGTGTTGACATAGCACCGTCGGCAAATGTTTCTGCTGTTTCCGCTGCGGCTGACACAACTGTTCGCCTCACTCTTCTTGACGGCACGGAAAACCGCATTGCAGGCGGTTGGGGCACAGCGGCAATTGATGCCTGCGGAAAGCTTGTTATCGACGGCGGCGGTTCTCTTACCGCAACTGCGGTAAATGACCCTGCAATCATCGTTCCCGAAGCAGGTGCCGAATTCAGAAGCGGCTGCATAACCGCTGAAAGTGAAAAATCAAAGGGTATCGGCGTAAGAACGGGTAAAGAAGATAACGAGGTCATAATAGGCACCAATGCCTGTGTATGTTCAAATGACGGTGTCGGCGGAGTTACTGTTAACGATAAAAATGAAAAAGTATATCTTGCCGAAATCGAAAATAAAAACAATGACGAAATAAGTGTTGACGGAAATATTCTTCCTTTTAAATCTGCTCCCGGTAAGGATTCAGCTTATGTTTATCTTACCGGTAAAGATCATACTATCAAGGTCGGCGAGGAAGAAAAAGAGCTTGTGTTCAACGGGTCCGGTTTCAGTTACATAAATGAATACGGTCCTTTCTCCGTTAAAACATCAGACACGAATGCCGTTAAATATGAAAACAGCGTTTTAAGAATCATTGATTCTGTTCCTGTTGAAATCAGCAATATTGATTCATCTGTTCCTACAGACAGCAGAATAGTTGTTGCAGGCGAAATTAACGCCGATGTCACTCTTGCCGGTGTTAATATCAGCACTCTCAGAAGTGAAAACGGCGGCTCACCCTTTGAAATTGAGCCCGGTGACGGCGAGGTAAAAGTTACACTTGCCGACGGAACAGCAAACAAGCTCACAGCCGCAATTTATAAAGCGGCACTTTCCAAAAACGGAGGTTCCGGAACGCTCACGATTGACGGAAACGGCTCGCTTGAAGCAGAGGGCGGACCTTATGCAGCTGCAATAGGTTCCGACTTCAACAATATTGTCCGGTCTATCAGAATAGACGGCGGCAATATCAAGGCAACTGCTACATACGGCGGTGCAGGCATAGGCTCCGGCGGCTCGGGAACAGCGGCCTTAGTCACAGTTGAGACACTGCCGGATGGCGGAACGGTGGCTTATTCCTGCTCGGGAATTACCGTTAACGGCGGAAACATTACTGCCGAATCTGATTACGGTGCGGGAATAGGCTGCGGCAACAGCAGCGCAAACAGCGAAACGGTCTATGCTGCAAGGGATATTACTGTAAACGGCGGTACCGTTATCGCATCATCGGAATATATGGCAGCGGGAATTGGTGCAGGTATGAACTGCGCTGCGAAGAATGTCAGAATAAACGGCGGTGTGGTTACGGCATCAACAAAGAATGAGGACTGTGGCGGAATCGGCTCATGTGTAAGTTTTTCCGGACTTGTTATAGGCCCCATGGCTTCGGTCAAGTCTACCTTTGATGCAGAGCCGGTCAATGCACAAGGAAAGTCGGTTTATCTCAATAAAATCGATGTTAACGGAACAAGCGCCGTTGTTATAGACGGAGTTCAGTTCCCTTATACAGACCATAACGGCGAAAAAGCACTTTATGTTTATCTTCCCAAAGCAGCTCAAACAGAAACAAAGCCTCTTGTCAAAATCGGTGAATGCGAAAACGGAACGGTTATTACGAGCGTTTCCTCTGCATCAGCAGGAGTGCGAGTAACTCTTGATCCCGTTGCAGATGAAGGATATGCATTTAAGAAGTATATTTCAACACCTGAGGTTGAAATAACCGATAACAGCTTCATAATGCCTGAAGGCGGAATAACCGTTAAGGCCGTGTTCAGCCGCATCGGCTCAATAACCGTTAAGGATTGTGAAAACTGCACGGTAACTCCTTCAAAATCACTTTCAGTAAGCGGTGAAAAAATAACATTACGCATTGTTCCGGATGAAGGAATGGAGATCGGTAAATGGGTTATTTCTCCCGAAAGCGTTGAAATCACAAACAACACTTTCTTTATGCCGCAGGAAGATGTGACCGTGAGCTGTATATGTGTTCCGAAAACTCACACGGTAACATGGAATGTTGACGGGACCAAAGAAATCAAAGAAATTAAATACGGTGAAAAAATCGTACAACCGGATGAACCCGAAAAAACCGGATATAATTTTGAGGGATGGACACCGGATGTAGCGGAATTTATGCCGGATGATGATATTGAATATGTCGCTGTATTTTCAAAGAATGTTTATTTTGCCGATTTTACGGTAAACGGTAAGACTGTTGCATCTGTTCCGTATTCTCTCGGAGATATAATCAAAGAACCTGACGTTCCCGAAAAGGTCGGTTATTCCGGAGAGTGGGAGGATTATGAACTCAAGATCGGCGGAATTACGGTAAATGCAAAGTATGTGCCCGAAGTTTATATGGCTAAATTCGTTGCAGACGATAAGGTGATAGATGAATTACCGTATACAGTTGAAACGGATTATATTGAGGAACCTTCCATTCCCGAAAAAGACGGTTATACGGCGAGATGGAGCGGTTATACCTTCCATGCAGGCGGAATTACGGTAAATGCTGTTTATACCGCTTTGACACACGAGCATACCTTTGACACGGAATACAGCAAGAATGAATATTCACATTGGTATGCGCCGACCTGCGAGCATACCGAGCTCGTCAAAGGAATGGAGCTGCATTCCTTTGTCAAAAACGAAGGCGTTGACGGTGAAATAACTTATACATGTTCTGTCTGCGGATACGAAAAGGGTGAGGACGAAACTGCAAAGGCACTTGCCGAAGCTCAGTCTGCACTTGTTGAAGCCAATAAAGCGCTTGAAGATAAATCTGCCGCACTTAAAACAGCGGAGGAAAATCTCGGTAAGGCATCTGATGAGCTTAAAACAGCTCAGGATGCTCTGAAAGATAAAACCGCCGCTCTCAAGATGGCGGAAGATAATCTTGCTTCGGCAAATTCAAATCTTGAGTTTGCAAAAGCGCAGGTAAACACTCTCACCTCCGTACTCGACAATGCAAACAATGAGCTTGCTGACGCAAAAGCGGCTCTTAATAAGGCTAATGCCTCTCTTGAAACGGCAAGAGAAGAAAAAGCAGGTCTTGAATCTCAGCTTGAAGATAAGGAAACCGAACTTGCAAATCTCAGAAAATCCGCAGATGCGAAGGACGAGGAAATCGAAGCTCTTGAAAAGAGCATTTCCGACCTTAATGCGGCTGTTGAAATCAAGAATAGTGAAATCACCGCCAAGGCTGGCGAAATAGCTTCTCTTGAGAATAACATTTCAGCTCTTGAAAACGAGGTCAGCAAAGCAAAAGCGGAAATCACCGAAAAGAATGACCGTATTAAAGCTCTTTCCGAACAGCTTGAAGAAGCGAATGCGGAAATTGAAAAACTCAGGAACGGCGAAATCACCTCCTGTCCGTATTGCGGCAAGGAAAAGCACGAAAACTTCTTTGATAAGCTTATCTGTGTATTCAAGAGAATAGGTTATTTCTTCAAAATACTCTTTGATTTCAGCATGGATAAGAAAAACTGAATTAATGGGAATCGCTTTTACCGATGATTTTATTTTCTGAAATCATTATAGGGTTATAGATTGATTATTTCATTAATGCTTTTGAAACCGTAAAAACCTATTTTTCCTGCTCACTTCGGTGAGCAGGTTTTTCTTTTTGCCTCGATTTACCCACCTTATTTTTGATTTAGTCGTTTTTCCTCCATGGATAATTTATTGTTTCTGTTTGTCGGACGAAATTAATTGACATTAAATTTCAGCAATGATAGAATGCAGATAAGAAGGTGATGCTTTGGAGCTTAAACATAAAATCCCGAAAGAAAAAGAAGGAACATATTATTATCTTCCTTTTGATGTTCCGGAAAATGTAATCAAGCTTACTGTTTCTTATGATTATTTTCGACCGACTAAAGGTTTGCTTTCGGATTTGAAGCCGACTAACTGTATTGATATAGGTCTTGCCGATTCAAACGGAGCTTTTCTCGGCTGGTCCGGAAGTGCGCACAGCTCAATATCCGTAGGCCAATATTCTTCTTCAAACGGTTATCTTCGTAAAAAAATCGAGTCAGGTAAATGGCAGATTATTGTCGGTGCTTACCATGTGTTGCCGCAGGGCGTTGAGGTTACATATAATATTGATTTTGAATATGCCGGTGAAAAATTGCTTTACGGTGATCTGCATATTCATTCCGACGCCTCCGACGGAAAATATGATGCCTTTGAAATAGGCAAAAAAGCGATTGAAAAAGGGCTGGATTTTGCTGCACTTGCAAATCATAACAATTATTCACTGAATTATGATTTGCCGCAAATGAACGGTTTTACTTTCATACCTGCCGTTGAGTGGACTCATTATAAAGGTCACATGAATTTTTACGGCGTAAAAAATCCTTTCGGTAATTCGTTTGTTGCCAACAGCAGCCTTGAAATGCAGACCTTGATTGCCGAAGTTAAGGAAAAGGGTGCCGTTGTTTCGGTCAATCATCCAAAATGCAGAATATGTCCCTATCTGTGGGAAGATGAAGATGCTTTTGATATGATGGAAATATGGAACGGTCCTATGCGCCCGACCAATATTGACGGAATTGCATTCTGGACCGGGCTTTTGAAAAAGGGCAGAAAAATTCCGATTGTCGGCGGCAGTGATTATCATTCGCCGAAAGGCTTTGCAAGAATCGGAAACCCCGTTACGGCCGTTTATTGTGCATCACCGTCGGCGGAGGCTATACTTGACGGTATAAAGAACGGACATTCTTTTGTCGCTTACGGGAAAAATGCTCCCGTAATTGATATGCATTACGGTAAATTCAGAATGGGGGATACCGCTCAGTTTATCGAAAATGAATTTCTTGATGTTTCGGTAAAGGATATAAAAAGCGAAAAAATCATTCTTGTTACTGATTCGGATGAAAAAGAGATTTCACCCGGAAAAATTAAAATAAACAATGTAAAATTTGCATATATAAAAATTCTCGGCAATCACGGCAAAAGAATACTTGCCGTTTCAAATCCGATATATTTCAAATAGAGAAGGGATGAAAATAAATGTCAGAAAACAGACTTACAAAAGTTAAACCCGCACGGTACGGCTTTGCAATGTTCGGCACTTCCATTCCCATTAATATGTTCAAATCTTTTGCCGCAATTTTTTATGTTGATATGCTCGGCCTTGATATGAAAAAGTATTCACTTGTTCTTTTCATATACACATTCGTTGATGCAATCGACAACCCGGTTTACGGCTTACTTTCGGACAGAACGAGAACAAAATGGGGCAGACGCAGGCCTTGGCTTCTTATCGGAACTCCGCTTCTTGTTTTGTTTTTTATCCTGTTTTACTGTACGCCCGAGTTTATACAGAATGATACGGGTAAGCTGTTCATATACATGCTTCTGATGTATATTCTCACCGGAACTCTCGATTCACTTGTAAATGCAAATTACGGTGCACTTTTCCCTGAGCTTTTCAAGAAGGATGAAGAAAGAGCAAAGACAAACAGCTTTCGTCAGATTTGTCAGCTTTTTGCCATGGCAATCAGCATTGCCCTTACACCGATGATTACCGAAAAAATCGGCTACCGCACAACCGCAATAGTTTACGGCGTTGTTGCACTTGCTGTAATGATGTATTGCTTCTGGGGCTGTCGTGAGCCTGAAATCGTTGAAGATGAGGTAGTAAAGCCCAAGCTTTTCAGCAGTATTTTTGCTCTTATCACAAACCCGAAATTCTGGATTTACGGTTTCTGCGGTGCCTTTTATTCAGCCGCATTCTCTCTGATTTCTCAGGCAATTCCTTTCTATGTCAAATATACGCTTAAAAAAGGCGGCTCAACCACCACGATAATGCTCGGTACGGTTTTGGTCGTTGCCGTTATCGGCATCATTATCTGGTCCAATATTGTAAAAAAATGGGATATTATGAAGGTCTGGCGTTCGGGCTTCATTATTATGGCTGTTTCTTTTATCCCTCTTTATTTTGTTAATTCATTTGCGGGTGCAGTTGTAATTGCCTGCATAGTAGGTTTCGGCGTTGCCGCCTGCCTTGCAACAATGGATTGTATCGGCGCAAAGATTGTTGATGATGATTTCCGCCGCCACGGAATAAAGCGTGAAGGTATTATTTCAAGCCTTACCGGAGTAATGAACCGTCTTAACGGTCTTTATACTTCACTTGCATTCTATTTTGTTTCAACAAAGTTCGGTTTTGTAAACGGTGATGATCCCGGCACAAATCCCGCCCTTGCTTCAAGAGTGCTTCTTTGCGTATTTCCTGCCGCCGCAATGATAGTTGCTTCGGTAATAACATTTTTCCTTCATTTTGATGAAAATAATGAAAAAGTATCTGATAATTAATGCCGATGATTTCGGCTATAACAGCCAGCAAAATAAAGCAATTACGGATTTGCTTTCAAAAGGTCTGATAACATCAACATCTGTTATGGCCGTGGCACCTGAAGCAGCGGAATGCAGCAGCCTTGACGGCGATTCATATTCTGTCGGTGTTCATCTGACCGTAAATTCCGATGATGCTGTTTCACCGTGGAAAAGTCTTACCGAAAGTAAATCTCTCGGCGGCAAATGCGGTTTGCCTTCCGACGGGAAAAAGCTGACCTTCGGTGCAAAACGGAAAGATGTCCGTGCAGAGTTGGAAGCACAGTATGATTATCTTTCTTCAAGAGGCGTTTCGGTTGACCATGCAGATAATCATTGCGGAACGCTGTACGGAATAAACGGAAGACGGTTTTATCTTGATGCTTTTGATTTTTGTTCCGAACACAGTCTTCCTTTCAGGTTTCCGAAATCACCGGGATTTGCCGAAAGACAAATCGGAAAAAAATTACCGACGGCTGCGTTGAGTATTCTCAACAGGATTGTCAAAACAGGTGAGGGGAAAGGCGTTAAAATGCTTGATGACCTTGTTTCAAATCCGTGGAGTATTGACCGAATTCAAAGCTATGAGGCTTTAAGAGAGTATTATCTGAATGCTGTTGATAATTGTATTGACGGTGTAACGGAAATGTTCCTTCACCCCGCCTTGCCGATTGACGAAGCCGTCAGCCCGTGGACAAAAAGAGTTTATGAATATGAGCTTCTGAAAAGCGGAGATATTCTTCAGAGGGCTCACGAAAAAAACATTGAAATTGTTTCCTGGAAAGTTTTTTATGAAAAGAGAAAATGATATGAAAAAGTCATTTATTAAGGTCCTTTCACTTACTCTTGCTCTGATAACTGTTTTTAACGCAGCCGTTACTGTTTTTGCCGCCGGCGAGGAACAGGACACTTCCGCTTATGACGGCTATCCGCTTATACTTATAAGAGGTATGGATTTTAACGGTATTTATTATAATCTCGGGTCGGAAGATGAACAGAGGTGCTTCAAAGGAGTTGAAGCTCTGCCTCTCATTAAGGCGCTCGGCTCATCTGTTTTTAAGGGTATAACACATTTCAGTATGAATGCTTTTATTGATGAACTTTGTGTATATCTCAATGACATAATGGGATTGATGGCCTGCAATAAAGACGGCAGTTCAAAATATAATGTTTCGGTAAATGAATATCCGCTTTCGCTTGCAAATTACCCGGAGTATAAGGAATGGGGTGATTTTAACGAAATGGGTATTCTTCAAAGTGCCTGTCAGAAATACGGAGCCGAAAATGTTTTTTACTTTAATTACGACTGGCGTATTGACCCGTTTATCAATGCCGATAAAATCAACTCAATGGTTGAGCAGGCCAAAAAAGAAACCGGAAAAGACAAGGTCAATCTTGTTTGCTGCAGTATGGGCGGTATTGAAGCCGTAAGTTATATGTATAAATACGGTTCCGATAATCTCAACAGAGTTGTTTTTCTTTCGTCAACCGTTACCGGTACACATGTTACCTCTGATATTCTGAGAGGGCTTGTTGAGATAACGCCGAATAATCTTTATAAATTCGTTTCCCAGTCCCTGGCACCTGACAATAAGGCTGTTCAGTTTATATTCAGAACTTTATTTAAGCTCGGTGCTTTTAACGGCATATCACGGCTTGCAAACGGATTTGTTAAAAAGGCAAAAGATGAGGTTTATGATAAGTTTTTAACAGACACCTTCGGCACAATGCCGACAGTATGGGCTCTTGTGCTTCCCGAATATTATGATGAAGCAATAAATTATATGTTCGGCGGTAAAGAGGAAGAATACGCTGATTTTATCGCTTTGACAGAAACTTATCAGAAAATGGCTGCCGAACGCGATGATATGCTAAGAAACGCGCAGGCAAGCGGTGTGTCAATATGTTTTTTAGCAGGTTATGACAGATGCTGTATTCCCGTTTATACCGGAGGAGAATGTAACGGTGACGGTACTCTTGAAGCTGACAGAATGCTCGGTAAAGCTGTTGTTTCACCGCTGAATTCAACTCTCGGTGAAGATTATGTTCCTGCCAACCCCGAAAGGCTTTCTCCGGACAGAAAAGTTGACCTTTCCGGTGTACTTTTCCCCGAATCAACATGGGCTGTAAGAAACCTGAATCATGTTGGCTGTTCGTCGGGCACCGACAGCTCTGAATTTTTATTCTGGCTTCTCGGATATGACGGTATTGTAACCGTAAAAAGTAATCCGGATTATCCTCAGTTTATGGTGTCGGCTGACGGATATAAGCTTGAAAAACAATAAAATTAAGCCGTACTCAATTCAAATTGAGTACGGCTTGATTTTATATATTTACTTTATTGATCAGCCGGCTCAATGATTCCGTCGATGTTTGTGCATGTAAGGAATCTCGGGTATTTTTCGAAGGTGTCAACCGTTGCCTGTCCGTCATAATACAGCAGCGTTTCAAACATATCCTGCGGCTTTGATTTCATGTGCATATAGTCGCTGATGAACCATGTCTGTTCGGGGAACATGCAGGTAGATGCGTCTATATTCTTTTCGGGAGAAATGTATTTCGGGTCTTTTTCTTTAAGATAATCCTCGCTGAGAGTTTCTCTGTAAGTTGCTGTTGCGGCACCGAAGGAAGCTTTTGATACATCTACAATCATATCATTCATTATTTTCCATGAGGGTGTGCAGAATAATGAGCTGTAACCGTATCTTGCAACAATATAAAGGTTTGATGTTTCGTTTATATTATTGAGAATTTCGACTCTGTTTTTGCGTATCAATGTATCGAATCCGGTAACCTTTTTCAGCATACCGGAGTGGTCAATGCCGTCATTTGCATAAAAATCATTAAATACATAGTCAACCGCCTGGTCAAAATCTTCCTCAATTACCATTGACCAGATGCTCGGCCAGTTACCGAACATGGGGTATATCGTTTCGGCATAAAGTCTGTCATGCGTTTTGCTGACAACGGTATTGATTTTGCCGCAGAGCCAGCCCGTTATACCTGTTTTGTAAAGAACACGGAACAGACCGTTAAGAAATTTTTCGCTGTTGTTGTGGTCAAATGCACCCTTAAGATATTCCGTAAGTGCTTCTGCATCAAGAACAAGCTCACCCTTACAAAGGTCACCCGTAAAAGTTTCTCCGAATGTAGCGGGGGCGTTGAAAAGGAAGCTTCTGACTTTTTCCGTTCCGTATAATGCCGCGTATGTATATGTTAATACTCCGCCGAATGAATGGCATTCAAGTACAACCTGTTCACAGCCTGAACATTCAAGAACATAGTCTATGAATTTGTCGAGCTTGCCGGCGGTTTCTATCGGGTCAACTCGCCAGTCGTAATCAAACCAAAGCATGGAATTGCTTTTGATTTCGTCTTTGGGAGGGTATTCACAATAGGCTCCGGTTGAATTGCTGTTTTCTCCTGAATTGTCAAGAAAACAAGGCTCAAGAACACTGTTGAGTGCGGGTATGAGCTTGTCGGCAAATTTGTCATAGTTGTGGGTCAAACCGAGAACGGCAACAGAAGGTAAAAGCTTAAAGACGGCTTTTGCAATGTCTCCGCCCTGCGGAGGCCATACGGTCGGTGATTCGGGGTCCGAGGCATCTGAATAAATATCGCTTGCCATAAGACCGTTTACGTGAATGTACGGAATGTCGGGATTATATTTCGGGTCAATGGTATCAACGGCAGATGCGTTTAATATAAACATACCCGAAAATGCAATTATCATTGCAAGAATTATTGATAGAGTTTTTTTGATTTTCTTCATTTCTTATTGATTATAATGATGTGCCTGAGCGAGCATCATATCCTTGACCTTCATAAGTCTTGTGGTTGTGCTGCGTTCATTTTCATCAAGTTTCATTGTGATGTATTTTATTGTTTCTTCATACTGAGGTATCATTACATGCTCGAGCGCATTTACTCTGCGGCGTGTTTTTTCGATTTCCGAAGCCATGAGCTGACAGGCTTTTTCGACCTCTGCAAGCTCCAATAACTTCGGCATTACATCGGAAAAAGCTTTGATTGCTTCGTCAAGCTCGCCGGGGGTTTCCGCAAATCCGTAGGAATAAATGTCATTTTCGTTTGCAGTTTTAAGCTTGACATCAAATTCGGGAATAAGAACGCTCATTACATTCTTTTCGCTTACATCAAGCTTCATTTCCTGTGTCGGCAGAAGCAATGCAATGTCAAGTGCTTTGTCGCTCATGGAGCATCTTGCTGCCTCCATGGCAATGTTTGCTTTTTTCAGTTGTGCCTCCACCTCGGCACGGAGCTTTTTATTCTCACGAACCTTATCGAGAAACAGTCTCATCAGCTCATCTCTTTTATCTTTAAGAAGCTTATGACCTCTTTTTGCAGTGACAAGCTTTCTTTTAAGGTTCGTAAGCTCCATACGGGTGGGGTTTACATTAAGTATAGGCATATTTCAGCTCCTTTCGCTGAAATCAGGCGTCATAGTATTTTTCAAGAAGTTCATCGCTGATTCTCTTGAGCTCGCTTCTCGGAAGCAGTTTAAGCAGTTTCCAGCCAAGGTCAAGTGTTTCTTCAATGGATCTGTTTGTGTCAAATCCCTGAGCGATGTATTCTTTTTCAAAAGCATCTGCAAATTTTGCATAAAGCTTATCTATATCTGTCAAAGCGGCTTCACCGAGAATGACCATAAGCTCCTTTGCATCTTTTCCTCTTGCGTAAGCAGAGAAAAGCTGATTCATGGTGTTGGAATGGTCTTTTCTTGTTTTGCCTTCACCGATGCCCTTATCCTTAAGTCTTGACAGAGAGGGGAGAACATCTATCGGGGGATTGATGCTCTTTCTGTAAAGGTCACGGCTGAGAATAATCTGACCCTCGGTAATGTAACCCGTAAGGTCGGGTATGGGATGAGTTTTATCATCTTCGGGCATTGTAAGAATGGGTATCATTGTGATACTGCCTTCCTTGCCGCGCTGTCTGCCTGCACGCTCGTAAATAGATGCAAGGTCGGTGTACATATATCCGGGGTAACCTCTTCTGCCGGGAACCTCTTTTCTTGCGGCTGAAACCTCACGCAGAGCGTCGGCGTAGTTGGTAATATCGGTAAGAATTACAAGCACGTGCATTCCCTTGTCAAAGGCAAGGTATTCAGCTGCCGTAAGGGCCATTTTCGGCGTTGCGATTCTTTCAATGGCAGGGTCGTTGGCAAGGTTTGAAAACATAACCGTTCTGTCAATGGCTCCTGTTTCACGGAAGGATTTTACAAAGTAATCCGATTCCTCAAAGGTTATACCCATAGCGGCAAAGACAACGGCAAACTGCTCATTGTCACCGAGAACCTTTGCCTGCTTTGCAATCTGAGATGCAAGCTGAGCGTGGGGAAGGCCGGATGCAGAGAAGATGGGAAGCTTCTGACCGCGGACAAGAGTGTTAAGGCCGTCAATGGCGGAAACTCCGGTCTGAATGAATTCCTGCGGATAGCTTCTTGCGGCGGGGTTCATGGGAACACCGTTTACATCAGCTCTTTTTTCGGGAATGATTTCGGGGCCGCCGTCAATGGGTCTGCCGAGGCCGTCGAAAACTCTTCCGAGCATATCCGGTGAAAGACTCAGCTCCATCTGTCTGCCGAGGAAGCGAACCTTGCTTTCCGCAAGGTTGATGCCTGTCGATGATTCAAAAAGCTGAACAAGAGCATTTGTTCCGTCAAGCTCAAGAACACGGCAGCGGCGTGTTTCTCCGTTTGCAAGTTCTATTTCGCCAAGCTCGTTATAAGTAACGCCTTCGACCTCACGAACAAGCATAAGAGGACCGGAAACCTCCTGAATCGTTCTGTATTCTTTTGGCATCAGAATTCCTCCTTTGCTTCAACTGCTTCTTTAATCTGTGCGGAAATGAGGAAGGATACTTTTTTGTATTCCTCTTCAATATTCTTTTCTTCAACATATTTGAAACGGCCAATGGATTCTCTTGCGGGTATTGAAACAAGCTTTTCAATATCTGCATTTTCGTCAAGAGCAGCGAGTGCCTTTTCATAGTATTCATTGACGAGAGTCATCATAAGGAATTGCTTTTTAAGTGATGAATAGGTGTCAACCTCATGGAATGCAAGCTGATGAAGGAAGTCTTCACGGATTGAGCGTGCAGCTTCCATCTTAAGTCTGTCGGGAGCTGAAAGGGCATCCATACCGACAAGCTTAACGATTTCGTCAAGAGCCGCTTCTTCGGAAAGCAATGCCATAAGCTTTGCACGAAGCTTTGTCCATGACGGGTCAACATTTTTGTTGAACCACTCGCCGAGAGAGTCTGCATAAAGCGAATAACTCGTAAGCCAGTTGATTGCGGGGAAATGTCTTTTATATGCAAGCGCCGAATCAAGTCCCCAGAATACCTTGACTATTCTCAGTGTTGCCTGAGAAACGGGCTCTGAAATATCGCCGCCGGGTGGTGATACTGCACCGATAACGGAAAGTGCGCCTTCTCTTTTGTCGGAGCCGAGTGAAATGACCTTGCCTGCTCTTTCATAGAACTGTGCAAGACGGCTGCCGAGATAAGCGGGGTAACCTTCTTCACCGGGCATTTCTTCAAGTCTGCCGCTCATTTCACGCAGAGCTTCTGCCCAGCGTGATGTAGAGTCAGCCATAAGTGCAACAGAATAACCCATATCACGGAAATATTCCGCAATGGTGATTCCGGTATAAATTGATGCTTCACGGGCGGCAACGGGCATATCGGATGTGTTTGCGATAAGCACGGTGCGTTCCATAAGGGATTTGCCAGTGTGGGGGTCAATAAGCTCGGGGAATTCGTTGAGAACATCGGTCATTTCGTTTCCGCGTTCACCGCAGCCGATGTAAACAACTATGTCTGCCTCTGCCCATTTTGCAAGCTGATGCTGAGTAACCGTTTTACCGCTGCCGAAGGGACCGGGTATAGCGGCAACACCGCCTTTTGCTATGGGGAAAAGAGCATCAATAACACGCTGACCCGTCACAAGGGGAGTGTCCGGCGAAAGCTTTTCCGAATACGGTCTGCCTTTACGCACGGGCCATTTCTGCATAAGGGTAAATTCTTTATCGCCCTTTTCTGTTTCAATAATGCCGACCTTATCGGTGATTTTATAATCACCCTCGGCAATTTCTTTTACTGTTCCGTCACATCCGAAGGGAACCATGATTTTATGAAGAACAATATCGGTTTCCTGAACCGTACCGAGAATATCACCGGCAATAACCTTGTCACCTGCTTTTTTGCAGGGGGTAAAGTGCCAGATTTTATCTCTGTCAAGGGCGGGAACTTCAATACCTCTTGTCAGACTGTTGCCTGCAATACTGCGTATTTTTTCAAGAGGACGCTGGATACCGTCGAAAATTCCGGTTATGAGTCCGGGCCCGAGCTCAACGCTCAAAGGCTCATTTGCGGATTCTACGGGCTCTCCGGTACCGAGGCCGGATGTTTCCTCGTAAACCTGAATTGAAGCTCTGTCACCATGCATTTCGATGATTTCGCCGATAAGTCTTGAATTACTTACGCGAACGACATCGAACATATTTGCATCTCTCATGCCCGATGCAATAACAAGAGGGCCGGAGATTTTTGTTATAATTCCATTACTCATATAATCTGTACCTTTCAATCCGAAAGTATATCCGAGCCGACAGCCTTTTCGACCGAGCGGCTCACATTTTTCATGCCGAGACCTGTGTTTCCGCGGGCACCCGGAATGAGAACAATAGCGGGCAGGGGAAGGTCCGAATATCTGTTTATTTCGTTTTCAATCTGAGAAGCAAGCTTTTCTGTTATAAATACGGCAGCATATCCGTTTTCCGCAAGCCGTCTTAATGTTTTTGCAGCTTCAATGGGGTCATTTCCGTCTTCAAACGGGTAAATATGAAGACCGAGGGAGGCAAAGCCGTAAATGCTGTCTTTGTCGCCCATAGCGGCGATATTATACATATTCGGCCCCCCTTAATTTATTTCTTACTTCATCCTCACCGATGCTGTTTGCTTTTGCGGAAAGAATAATTCTGATGTTTTTTACCTCAAAAGTCTTTCTTATCCAATAAGCGATAACGGGGTCGGGAGAAAGAATTTCCGTTTTTGATTTTTGAAGCATTGAGAAAAGTTTTTCATCACAGTATTTTTCAAATGCCGAAAAGCCCTCGGCAATGCTTTCACTGAACTGTGCATATTCGGTTTTTGAAATGTATTCGCTGATTGATAAAGCACTTTCTGAATTTTCCGTCAGCAGTTCCTTGTCGATACCGGGGCAGTCGGGTAATGCTTCAAGTGAAAATTCCTTGCTTTTTCCCGTGAACGAACAGCGTAAAGCTGTTTTTACCGATGCTTCAAAGCATTGAAGTCTGATAATTTCCTTCAAAAGAACGCTTGATGCCTTATCGGCATTTTTAAGACGGTATGAAAGAGAGGCTTTATCTATCTCTGTTTCGCATTTCTGACCGCTCTGATAGGTTATATATGCGTTGTATGCATCTTCCGCACATGATTTGAGATAATCGGGAAGCAGCGAAAAATCCTTGTGCTTTACTGCTTCTGCAATCACGGCAGGCTCGGTAATGCAAGGCTTCTGTATGTATTTTTTCGGCTCAAGGTCTGAAAAATATGCTTTAAGACAAGCTTTGAGATTAGAAAAGTCATTCTGTACTATAAGCGAGTCAAGCAATGAAACATCGGGAACACATTCCGTTACAAGCTGCCAGGCACTTTCGAGTTCGTTTTCTATATCGCCGTTTTCGTCGGGCTTCCATCCTTTATCCGTAATAAATTTCAGAACGGAATCCTTTGACGGGGCGGAAATAAGCTGATTATAGTCAGTACCCGTAAGCAGCTTCAGTTCATTTGCTCTGATTCTTGCAACGGCGTAAGCATAATCTGTTTTATTCAATTTTCCTTCACCGCCTGAAACAAAATATTGTTTACTGTTTCAAACAGTTCTTCTTTCTTGCTTTGTGCAAGAGCATCAAGGGTGCAGTTTATGTCTATATCACCGTATTTGAGATAAAATCCGTTTTTGATATCCGATGAATCGGCGGATATGCTGAGAACGGCATTTTTATCGGCGGCGATTTTCTTTGCTTTTTCTTCAAAGTCGGGTGTGACTCTTTTTGCATCTTTTTCATTGAGATACATGGTGCATTCGCCTGACTGTATGTTTGAAGCAAGAATTTTAAGCAGAAAATCAAAATAGCTTTCATCGGCTGTGTTTTCAATTTCCGTGAGTGCATCCGAAACGGTTTGGTTGATCAAATTAACCTTTGCCGTCAGAATACATTGCTTTTTAAGCTTTTCACATCTGCTTTCGGAAAGCTTTGTTATGTTCTCTGCTTTTTCCTCTGCACCGGAGATTATTTTTTCCGCTTCCGCTTTTGCTTCGGCAACAAGCTTTTCTCTGATTTCTGAGGCTTGTTTTTCAGCTCTTGCGGTTGTTTCATTTACCGCTATTTCGGAATCGGATTTAATTTTTGAAATTATGTTTTCAATTCCTGACATAGGAAAAACTCCTTTATCCTGCGATTATTCCTGTAATGCTGAATATGGAAAGAATGGAGATAAGAAGTGCAAGAACGGCATAGGTTTCAACCATGGCTGCAAAAATGATTGCTTTACCGCTTTCTTCGGGCTTCTTTGCTACTATTGCAACACCTGCAACAGCGGTATTTGCCTGATGAAGAGCGGAAACAAGGCCGCCGATTGCCATGGGCATACAAGCTACAAAATACATCCAGCCCTGTGCTGTGGTGAGCTGAAGAGGTTCGCCGGACATAATTCCGAGCTGAACGAGAAGAAGGAAAGCAACAAGGAAGCCGTAAAGGCCCTGTGTGCCGGGAAGGATTTCAAGAATAAGTACTTTACCGAATTTTGAAGGGTCTTCCGTAACTACGCCTGCGGCTGCCTGACCTACCCGGCCGACACCCATTGCGGAGCCTACTCCGCCCAAACTTGCTGCTATAACTCCTCCGAGAATTGCTATCATCATTCCGATATTCATAAAATTAGTCCTCCTTGAATTTGTAATATTTTGAATTTGATTTTAACGGTGTGAAAGAGCGTCCGCCGCCCTCATAAAATTTTGCAAAGAATTCAACATATTGAAGTCTGTTTGTGTGAACATAGGTACCTATAAGATTTATTGCCATGTTGACCGTGTGCCCGAAAATAAATACGGGAATAAGCAGACAAAGCTTTACCGTTTTGTTTTCGGGTATTGTTCCGAGAGTATTTACAACCGTTGCAATAACACCGGTACAAAGTCCGAGGGCAAGAAGTCTTGAATAGGATAATATATCACTCAGCCATCCGGAAGCGGCATTATACAGCCCGTAAAGACCGAGACCGAGTTTGCCTACGATGTTCTTTGAATTGCGTCCTGCCGTAAGGACTATGAGAACTGCTCCGGCAATGGCAAGGTATTTAGCGGTTGTTGAAATCCAGGCGGGAATAGTGTCAATCAGTATCCCTGCGCCTATGGGAGCAACACCGGTAATCAACAGGTAAACGGGGATAACGTCGCATATTGCGCCGATTTTGTTGCCCTGCTTCCACATTTTGACAAAGCTTGCACCAAGACCGAAGAAAAGATGAATAATGCCGAAAAGGAAAGAGTATAGCATCAATTTCATCGGGTCATTTACCGGCTCAAACCATATCGCCGCACTTCCCGGGTTCCACGGTATGAAGTTGACGGGCTTATTGAGAAACTGCTCAAAGATTACATTGATTATATCTCCGAACCAGCTTCCGAAAAGTGCGCCCCAGAATACAGTTGCAATTCCGCAGTAGAAATACATATCCACTGTTTTTTTGAATTTACCCGTGGGTTTGAATTTGATTTTTGCGATTGCCGTTCCGATTACCATCAGCAGACCGTAGCCTGCATCAGAAAGCATTATGCCGAACAGCAGGTAATAGAATGCAGCCATAACCGGGTTGGGGTCTATATCCGTTTTGGATGGCATTGAGTACATTTCCGTTACGGGTTCCACAGCGGCAACAAAAGAATTGTTTTCGAGTAAAACGGGTACATCTTCGTTTTCATCCGGTTCCGAAACCGAACATGCCGCATTGAATTTTGTTTCAAGCAGTTCTTTTGTTTCCTGAGCTTCCTTTTCCGGAATGTATCCTGTTATGCAGAAGGTATATCGGCTGAATGATACATTGTTCAGGGCCGAATATCTTTCTTTTCTGTCCGCAAAATAATCAGCGGCAAATTTAATATTATTTCTTTGCTCTGAATATGATTTAATCTGCTCTGCGGCTTTTTCTTTTTCTTCAAGGTCTTTTTCCGTCTGTTTTCTGAATCTTTCATATCTTACTGCCGGGGGATGCTTTGTCGGGTCCGACGGATAAGAGAACCCGAGCTCTCTCAGAGCAGAAAGAATTTCGTCTTTGCATTCGTTATGGCAGATAAGGAAAAGATTGGAGCGGCCCTTCTGAGCAGAAAGAATTTCAAATTCATATCTGTCTTCGTCGCCCAGTATGGGAGCGAGAGCCGATTTAAGCGAACCTTCATCATATTCGGCGGGAAGAACTCCGATGAATGCCGATGTGTATTTTGTGCCTTCAAGTTTCATTGATATGTCAAGTGATAACCAGGGCTCAAGGCTTGACATAAGTGCCAGAGTTCTTGAATAGTCGGCTTCTGCTTCGTTTATTTTTTTGTTTGCCGAAACAATATCATTGCATATTTTCAGATATTCATCGCAGTGTGTTGATTTTTCTTTATATTCACTGACGGTTATATCTTCAGGCTGTTTTATGAAGGAATCAAGCAATCCGGATTTTTCGGGACAGAATTTATCAAGTATTCCCAAAGCTTCATTTGCAAGGTTTTCATATTTTTCGTAATTTGCCGTGCTCTGATTTTCGGGGAATGAATCAAGACCGTCACATTCTTCTGTCTGCGTCAGCTGAATAACGCCCCGGCGCTGAAGAAATTCCGTTAATTCGCCGATTTCTTCAAGAGGTGCAAGAACCTCGATTTTTTTCATTTTAAGTTTTGCCAAACGAACACCTCCTTTTACTGAGATTTTTGATTATCAAAGGGAGTTTATTACAGCTCGTATGGCTTCACTTTGCCTGCTGCCTGCATTTTCTTTCAGCTTTAAGCATTCTTCATTTCCTGCTTTGATGCTGCTTTCCTCTGCATCTTTTGCAAGCTTTTCGGCCTTTTCAATAATCATGTTTGCTTTGGCTTCGGCTTCGGCTATGATTGCTTTGGCTTCGGCCAGGGCATTTGCTTTCATTTGCTGGATATATACCTCAGCATCTGATTTTGCTTTGTTTTCCGATTCCTGAGCCGATTTCTCGGCTTCAAGAATTGCGTTCAGCATTTCAGAGGCCATGGTTTCACCTCCGTATTATCAGTGTGTGATTTTATCGATTATAAGCTCAATGAGAACAAATATTCTCAATGATTTTATTCTGTGTAAAATGTCGTTTGCTTTTGCTTTGAAGGATGTTGTGTCGGGAGTGTATTCAAGAGGCGCCGTGCCGTCATCAATGACAAGAGCCTGAGAAACAGTTAAGCCGCCGTTGCCGTAAAGCTCGCATCTGATGTATTTGAAATCATCAACGCCGTCTATGGTGTCAAGGTCAAGAACATAAGTCGTTTCTTCGGCAGACTGTTCGATATCCTTGCTTGCGATTACATTTCCGTTTGCGATCCATTTGATGTTGCTGCAGTTCTTTGCTTTAACGGTAACGGTATGACCGTCAACCGTAACCTGTGTGAATTCGGGATAAGGTTCCTCGGAATTTACATAGTTAAAGTCTTCCTCGGGGCCGATTTTATCATTACCTCTGAGTATTCTTGTTACACAGAAGAATGCACCGTTCTGCATGGTTTCCTTGATGTTTTCGGTGGTGTTGTCTTCCATCATAAAAACAGAGAAGGATGAATCAATGTGGTTATATACATGAGCGTCGTTGTTTGAATATCCGATTACAGTTTTGCCGTAGGGCAGGCATTCCATGAGAATGTTGTCCCAAAGAATTCTGTCATAAGGAGTAACGCCGTTTCTTTCGTTGAAAACCTCCATGCCGTAGCAGGTCTTGTATTTAAGAATTATGTCGGCGAAATAATGAACATTGTCGGGGTCGGAAACAATATTTATATCTCTGTTTGAGTGAAGCCAGTCACCGGGATGATTGATGAAGGAAATGCCGCCTGCTTCTTCAGCAAGTTTAACTGCACCCTCATGGTCGTTTTCAAAGCCGAGATAATTGTCACCGGCGTGCGGGGGGAGGAACATACCGTTAACATGGCATTTGGTAATTGTAAGAGCGTTGAGCTCGTTGCCGCCCGTTACGCAGGTCATTCCTTTTCCTCTTGCCTGTCCGTTTACGGGATAAGTACCCGAAGTGATACCGTTAAATTCTTCATCGGTAAGCTTTGTCGTTTTGTTTCCGGCAATATATTGATAGAGATAAAGGGGAAGATGTGTCGGCTCTTCGTTCCATGCTTTGCCTGTTACGCCATGGTCGGTCATGGCAAGGAAATCATAACCGAGATTGTAATGATTTATAATCATTTCGTTGAAGTCCATATCGGCATCGCTGACTGTTGAATGGGTATGAAGATTTCCTTTATATGCTTTCCAGGCGTTTTCACCTTCCCAGATAACATTTTCATAGGGTGAAATAATTTCATAATCTTTCACTGCAAATGAAGGTACTGCGAGAGCGGAAAGCATTATGAGCGCTGCAAAAAATACGGAAATAATCTTTTTCATTATCTTTTCCTCCGATAATAAATTTTATTTTCAGAATTCAAAAATTACATCATTCTTTTTGCAATCCTTGAATTTAACTGTTATCTTTCTGACTTTAGATTCGGGTGACGGAATAATATTTATTTTATCATCCTTGAGAATGAATCTTACACTCTGACCGTCATCGTCATAAAGCGTATAATCGTTTTCGCCTTTATAAACCCAGACCTCAAGCTCCGTGAAATCCATTGAGTTTCCGTCTTTTTCGGGAAGCAGCGGTATTATTGCGCCTGCTTTTGCGAAAACGGGATAGCTTTCATAGGGACAGCAGATTTCATATTCACCTTTTGTATATTTTTCTCCCGTAAAGATGTTTGTGTATTCTCCGTCGGGAATATAAAATCCTACATTCGGCTTTCCGGCTTTCATGCTTTCGGTAACCGGTGCAACAATGAGCTGTTCGCCGAAATAGTACTCGTTTCTGTATTGACCGCTTTTTGCATTTTCACTCTTATCATAGTAGTACATCGGACAGATAAGAGGAATGCCGTTCTTCGCAGTCTGATAGTTTGCAGTGTAAAGATACGGAATAAGTCTGTGTCTTAAGCGAAGGAAATCTGATGCTATGTCTTCAACATCGGGGAAATTCCACGGCTCCTTTGAAATGGAGGTCGTGTTTGAATGAAGTCTGTTTATGGGTGAAAATACACCGTACTGAACCCATCTGAGATAGATTTCATTGTCACCGTTATTCATTACATGACCGCCTATGTCGTGGCTCCACCAGGTATAGCCTGCGTTTGAAGCATTTGCGGTGAACCAGGGCTGAAGCTTAAGGCTCATCCAGCAAACGAAGGTGTCACCCGAAAAACCGACGGGGTATCTGTGCGAGCCGATGCCGGCGTATCTTGAAAGTATCATACCTTCGCGGCCGTTTCTTGTGTTGTCAAGATAGTGGTAATGGTTAAGCAGCCATAACGGGTCAAGTCCGAGCATTTCTTTTGATTTTGTTCCCTGCTGCCAGTCTATCCACCAGAAATTTACACCGTCATTTTCGTATGGATGATGAAGAATGTCAAAATATGAGTCACGGAAAACGGGATTGGTCAGATTGAAACGCACGGGCTTTTTTGTCTTAGGGTCCTGACCGTTGGCTTTGCACATATCTTCATACTGTTTTTCAAAATAGCGTACTCCGTCATGAGGATGAAGATTCATTGTTACTGCAAGGTTCCTGTCCGTGAGATTTTTGAGGAAAGCTTTATAATCGGGGAAAAGAAGCTCTTCAAATGTGTATCCGGTCCAGCCTGCACCTTGAATGATTGTCGGTCTTATATCCTTGGGAACTCTTTTTACTATGTGCCAGTCCATATCTATGGTTGCTACGGTAAAAGGAATTTTTTTGCTCTCAAAGTCATCCATGAGCTTCATATATTCCTTGTCACTGTATGCATAATATCTGCTCCACCAGTTTCCCAGAGCATATTTCGGAAGCAGGGGAGTAGCACCGCAAAGGGAATAGAACTCCTTAAGTCCGCCGAGATAATCGTCACCGAATGCAAAGATATATTTGTCGGTAACTTTGTTTTCCCTTACGGATATACTGCCGTCTTCATTGAAAAGGAATGAGTTGCTGTCATCAATTTCCGCAACACCGGTTGAAGCAAATATACCCTTTCTGATGTGACCGAAGCAGAAACGGTCACGCTTTTCTCTTTTGGTTTTCCAGCTGCCGAGAACTCCGAAGGTTCCGTCAAGAGTTCTTGCCGTTCCGCCGAGATTTGTTTCGTTTGACGGCATTACCCATTTGCTTCCCTGCTTTGCTTCGGCTTCAAGTGTGCTGAGATTTACTCTGAAAGCACCTTTTTCTGATGACAGAACAACAAAATTGTTTTTCTTTTCCGCATTGACCTTGATTTTTGCAAAATCACGGCAAACAACCATCTGTGTTGCTTTGTCGCAAAACAGACCGAAAGAGTCTTTTTCAACACGAAGTATCCGCTCTGAAATGACACTCAGTCTTATATCGCCGTAGGTGAAAACCTGCTCCGGATTTGCAGGCGCTTTTTTCATCTCAAATCTCATTTTTTATCTCCCTGATTTTTTGCTTAATTTTACCATAAAAAATTTGAATTATCAATAAACATATTATAAATTTTATTTATTAACATAGCAAAGATGCAGACTCCGTTAAAAGAGTCTGCATCTGTAAATTTGTTATTCAGCAAGGAATTTTTCGTAAGCTCCCGCAAGTGCTGAGCCGGAATGCTTTGAGGCCATCATAAGTTCTTCGTTGTCGGCTCTGCCGAACTGATAACCGTAATCGGCAAAAATTGTCTTGGTAAGGAAATTATCTGCCGTGTCACTGTCGGGCATTACATAACCGACTTCGTCGTTTGCAATTCCGATGGCGATTATGGTTTTATCATTACCGAATTTTGCCTTTGCCATGTTTTCAAGTGTATCATAATCCCAGGTATCACCGGACCAGGAGTTTTCACCGGACCAGGAGTCTGTTCCTTCATAGCTGTCGGCTTTACCGAAGGTGATTGCGGGTGAAACTTCGCCGGGGAGCATAAGCATTACAACATCGTCACCGAGCTGTACATAACCGATTTCCGTAACAAGACCGTAACCGGTTTCGGAGCCCTTGCATCTGATTGTGTTATAGCCGAATACTGCTGAATTGCCGGCAACATACATTATGCTGTAATCAAAGGGAATAACGGCTTCGGACATCTTTATGTCAAGCTTTGGAGCAACTTCATTTTCCTCGGATATTGAAGCGGTAACAGCCTGAGCAAGTGAATAGCCGAAAGCTCTCATTCTGAAATAATCCTGTTCTTCGGAGTATTTCTTGTCAGCATATTTCTGACCGTATCTTGCAACCCATTCGTCTTTTGAAAGGGTATTGTCCTGAGCCCATTTTTCTCCCTCGGGAGTGTAATGGCAGTTGGTTCCGATTGCTGCCTGTGAGCCCTGAACGAAAACTGCATTGTAGCCCATTGACTGCATTGCAAGGTTGAAATAATAGGGATAATCCGCACAGACTCTCTTACTGTTTCTGCCGGCAAAGGTGGGATGCATACCGATATTTGCAAGAACGGTTTTTTCTCCGTCGTCAGCCTTGAAATACCAGCAGGCGAAATTCTTCTGACAATCTGCGCCGTATTCAAGCTTGTCACGGGCAACTGCAAAATCAGTACCGGTTTCGGCATCAACCGCATTCTTTGCCATGAAATCGTCAAGGTTTTCTGTTTCGTAGAAATAAAGGCTTCCGTCTTTCATGCCTTTGTAAGCATTGAGAGCACATTCTGCGGCTTTGTCGCATATATTATTGAAAAGCTCTTTTTTGACTGCGGTATCTTTTGTGAATAAGAAATGGTTTTTAAGTGCGGTAAGGAAAACCGAGTCAAGGCTCATGCCGAGAGCTTCAATTACGGAGTGAGCATGAGTGCAGTTGAATTCGATTGCGATTATATCGTCAGCGGCAATACCTGCTTTTACAAGTTCATCCGAAATGGCCTGTCTGATTTTTCTTACATTTCCGTTTGACATACCGATATTGTCAAGTGAAGCAAAAACAACAATATCTTCAATATCGTTTGCGTTTTTGTCGGTTCCTGCGCTCAGAACGCAGAGATTGAGAGTTTCGTCATCATAAATCTTATCAACGGTTGATGTGAAATATCCGCCGAACCAATAGGTTTTGTTAAGGCACATTCCGTTATCATCCTGCTTGCCTTCCGCGTTTTCACGCCATGAAAGGGGAATTACGCTTGCCTGAGAATAACCGAGCTTCCAGCTTTCGCCGTCAAGGCTTCCGTTTGTGCCTTCATAGAAATAATCATGCTTTTGTGAGAAATATTCTTCCTCTGTCGGGAAGCTTCTGTTTTTGCTCAGGAAGCCGAAGGTATCGGCGCTGAAAAGAGCCTTCATTGCTCCGCCGATTGCAACATCAAGAACGGTGTCAAAGATTTTATCAATGGCATGAGCAAATTTGAATTTTGTGTTGTAATCCGAGCCGTTGTCGGCAGCAAATGCCGTTGTTGCCGGGGCAATAACAAGGGATAAGGTAAGGATAAGCGCGACAATGATTTTTAATGTCTTTTTCATACGATATATCCTTTCTGTTTTATGATGTTTTAATTATATTTTGGATTATGAAAAAAGTCAATAAAATTCTGCTTATATTTCAGCCGATATATTCAAATCTTCTGAATGTTTTTCCTTCTTTTTCGATTTCTTCATTCCACATTGAAGCGGGCCTGACCCATATTTCTTTTTCTCCGTACAAAGCACGGTAAACCACCATGGTTTCAAGTGTTTCGCTGTTCTTTGCCGTGAAAAGAACCTCATATTCGTTTCCTTTGAAATGCTTGTATTTTCCGGGTTTTATTTCATCCATGTTTTACTCCGTATTATAAAACATCAGCACGGTCAGACCGCAGCTGATGTTTTGTCTTATTATTTGCTGTTTCTGAAAATGTTGTAAAGAATGTCAACACAGTTGTCGATGCCTACCGTACCGGAGTTAAGGCTGATGTCATAGTTCTTTGCTTCGCCCCAGCTCATGTCGGTATAGAATTTATAATATGCTTCTCTCTTCTTGTCCTTATCTTTAATGCGCTTTTCGGGTGAATCTTCTTTTTCACCGTAAACATCAACAATCCTTTTTGCCCTTGATTCCTTGTCGGAGCAGATGAAAACCTTAAGCACATCATCACGGTCGTGAAGAATATAATCGGCACATCTGCCGACAATTACGCAGGATTCTTTATCGGCAATATCAAGTATGATTTTTGTCTGAATGTCACGGATTATATCTTCGTTGCTTGATTTGTAATAATAATTGCTGCGGAAAAGTCCAGAAAGATGTGAAGTGCTGATATATTCACCTTTGTCGGCGATATATTCCTTTGCGAATCCGCTCTTTTCGGCAACCTTGTCGATTATTTCACTGTCATAGCAGGGAATACCGAGCTTTTCCGCAAGTGCTTTTCCTATGGTTCTTCCGCCGGAACCGAATTCACGGCTTATGGTGATGATTTTATATGACATAGCTGTTCTCCTTAATTTCCGTATTTTTTAATCTGTAAATACAATTGTGTGGCCGCCGTTTAATTCACCGAAGCAGTCATAAACGCGCCATGAATCCGATAATCTGTATGAATCGGTATGAGCGAGAATGGGTTTTCCGAAATAACCGTTGCTTTTGAAAACGGGTTTGGCTGTTTTGAAATTTGCTTTGAAAGCTCTGCCGAGCCACGGAACAAGGTCTGCTTTGTCTGCAAAACGGTGAAGCGGGCATACTCTGCCTTCTGTTTTAACAAAAGGTGAGCCTATGCCTACAACCGTAAGCGGTGTGTATTTTTTGTTAATTTCCTTGTCGGCGCCGAGCTGCTGAGCAATCATTCCGCCGAGGCTGTGGCCGATAAAAGCTATTGAAGCACCTTCGGGAACGGTGTCTATAATTGCCTTCTTTACTTCTTCAAAATATATATTGCTTTTTGAAAAACCGCTTTTGAGAACAACATGAAGACCGAGAACATCGGTTTTGTCAAAAGACCTGTCTGTTCCTCTCATTGCAACAACATATATTTCTTTCGGCTCAGACGAATTCTTGTAAAGCAGGGCTTTGTGGATTTCAAAAGTGGTTCTGGTCGATGCAAACGACATAGCATCGTTCAATGAGCTTAAAGAAGCGGGATAAGCGGGAAAATCAACTGCATTTGCCATTGCGTTTACCTCCGTTATTATTCTTCCGCAAGAGCATCGGCAGGAGCATTTTCGGGCAGGAATGTGCTGAAGCCGAGGGTCGGGAAATCAATAAGAGCTTTCATGTCTTCGTCATCAATTACAAAATCAAATACCTCTGCGTTTTTCTTCATTCTTTCGGCATTTGTTGATTTCGGAAGAGGAAGAATACCGCATTGAAGGGCAAAACGCACGCAAAGCTGAGCAACTGATTTATTATATTTTTCTGCTATTGCGGCAAGGCTTTCATCCTGAAGTACAGCTCCGCTGCCGAGAGGGCTCCATGCCTCAACGGTCATGCCGAGGCTCTGGCTGTAAAGAACATTATCAAACTGTGTGTAACCGGGATGGAATTCGATTTGGTTTACCATCGGTTTTATTTCGGCGCACTCAAAAAGTGCATCAAGATGTTTCTTTTGAAAATTGCTTACACCGATGGCACGGATTTTTCCGTCTTTATACATTTTTTCAAAACCGCGCCATGTCTCTGCGTTGATTTCTTTCCAGTCTTTTGAACATTTTTCAACGCAGGGCCAGTGAATCAGATAAAGGTCAAGATAATCTGTTTTAAGATTTTTGAGTGAAGCTTCAACGGCGGCAACCGTCTTTTCGTATCCGCGCTCGGTTACCCAGTGCTTTGAAGTCAGAAAAATATTTTCTCTTTTTGCTCCCGAAGAAATAATTCCGTTTCCGACCTCTTCTTCGTTACCGTAAATCCAGGCTGTATCAATGTGAGTGTAGCCGCTTTCAATTGCCTTTTTTACACAGGCTTCCGTTACACCGCCGTTAGGAGTTTGCCATGTGCCGTAACCGATACAGGGGATCTTAACTCCGTTTGCAAGCTCAAAAGTGTCATTGAGATTTGTTTTAATGTTTTTATTCATAAAATTAACTCCTTAAACGATTTGTTGTTCTTTCTCTCAATAATATATAAATTTCACGGATTTTTCAAGTGATTTTCAATATTTATTCTTTAATTCCTATTTAATATTGAAACGGCATATTTTTTGAGGTATAATACATTTACTGAAAAAATCGGGTCTGATTTAGACCGATTTCAAAAAAATCTTTATTTTTTACGGAGGACAAAATGAAAAAATTTGTTGCTTTAATTCTTGTTTCTGCTTTTGTTTTTGCTCTTGCCGGGTGCGGCACAAAGCCCGAAACCGACGAACCTGATACATCTGCCGTTACAGATGCTTCAGAAACCTCTGATTTTGCTTCAATGGCAAATCCCGTTACTCCCGTTGAATCACTTGAGGCACTCAACAAAGAGCTTGACAGCAAATTCGAACAGCCCGGCGTAATGGGCGTTACCGATGAAGCTTTTTCAAAAATCAACTGCGGTGATTATACACTCGGTCAGTATGCTTTCAATGTGAACGGTAATGAATATTGCTGGCGTTTTGCCTGTGTTGCCGGCGAAGATATTTCCGGCATTTATTCCGGCGAAGGTACACTTTTCCCCGCTGAACCCGAATCCGATTTTGAGTATGCGGAAACCGACGAATATAAAGCTGCCCGTTGGTTTACTCTTGACGGTCAGTATGTTCTTTCCGTTAAGGATAACGGTCAGATGAGCAAGGATACATTTATGGGTATTGCAAGCGAGCTTAAGGATGCTGCTGCCGTCGGTATGACCGAAAACGAATATATTGAATATTATAAATCCCTTGAAGGCGAATATGCCGATGAAACAAGCAAAAGAGCCACCGCAAGCGTTGAGTCAAAAGGTAAAGACGGCGTTGAAATCGAAATAAGCTGGTCAAACTCCGCTTCCGAAACCGTAGAATGGGAAATGACCGCATTTCTCGGTGAAACCGACGGCCTTCTCAGCTATAATGATTGCGTAAAAAAGGTTGAAACCTATGACGAAAACGGTAATGAAACCGAAAAGATCGAGTATGAAAACGGCGAAGGCTTCTTTACTCCTCAGGACGGTAAGCTCCTTTGGAACGGTGCGGCTGATGAAAATTGCACCGGATGTGTGTTTACTTTTGTCGGTGTTGATGATTGATGACTTTAAGTCCCTGCTTCGGCAGGGATTTTTTATAATTTCCATATTAATTGTTGCATTTTGCCGATTTTGGAATTAGAATAAAATCAACCAAATATTTTCTGAATTTTACGGGAGGAATACCATGTCTGTTTTAGAAGAAATATCTGCCTTTGTTCAGTCCGGAAGAACGAAAAATGTTCAGGAAAAGATAACGGAAGCTCTTGACGGCGGCGTTTCTGCAAAAGAAATTCTTTTTGGCGGCCTTTGCGTCGGTATGAATGCGGTCGGCGAAAAATTCAAAAAGAACGAAATGTATGTGCCCGAGGTTCTTATTGCGGCAAGAGCAATGCAAAAGGGAACCGAAATGCTTAAGCCTTATCTTATTGATGAGGGTGTCAAGCCTGTCGGAAAGGCTATAATCTGCACTGTTAAAGGTGATTTGCACGATATCGGTAAGAATCTTGTCAAAATAATGCTTGAAGGCAGCGGAATTGAGTGTATTGACCTCGGTACCGATGTTGACGGTGCCGCTGTTGTTGAAGCAGTAAAAAGCACGGGTGCCCGTATAGTTCTTCTTTCCGCACTTCTTACTACAACAATGCCCAATCAGGCTGAAATAATCAAAGCTCTTTCGCAGGCCGGATTAAGAGATAAGGTCACCGTTATGATTGGCGGAGCCCCCGTAAGCGAAGAATATGCAAAAGAAATCGGTGCGGATATTTATACTGCCGATGCCGCAAGCTGTGCCGAAGAAGCCGTAAAGATTTTCAGCTTGTAAAAGAAAGTGTGATAATATGACTCCTGCCGAAAGAGCGATTTGTGCTTTGAATCTCGGTAAGCCGGATGAAATACCCACATTTGAACTTGAATTTCAGCTTTCAGAGGAAATGTTCGGTCTTTCTCTTTCCGATAAGCGGCTTGAGCCGAAAAATATCGGTAATCTTTCTCAGAAGGAAATCGAAAAGTATTCCTGTGATCTTGCGGATATCTATGCAAGAGTTTTCGGCGATAAAACAGCTTATGATATCGGCGGAGCCGCTGTTTCAGGAAATGAAGAGCTTGATTGTCTGCCCGGCCTTGACTATTGTATTATCCCGGTCTATACACCGCGGTGGGATGATTCGGATTATCCCGTTACAAAAATTTTCCGTAAACGCCTTCGTGAACATTTCGGTGCTTCAAGATTATTCGGCGGTCATGGTGACGGTACTTTTTCAATTCCTTCCGGCACGGATATGTATGGCTTTGTTTACCGTATTGCCGATGAGCCCGATGAACTTAAGGCAGAGGCAAAAAGAATGTGCCTTACAGCAATAGAAAACAATAAGCGCCGACACGAGGCGGGGATTGATGTTGCCCTTTTGTGTGCTGATTATTGTTATAATTCGGGGCCGTTCCTTTCACCCGCAATGTTTGACGAGTTCATTACTCCTTATCTTGCCGAAATTATTGATGCAGGCAGAAAAGACGGTATGCTTATGATAAAACATACTGACGGAAATATTATGCCGATAATTGATTCTCTTGTTGCCTGCAAGCCTCATGCGCTTCATTCCATTGACCCCATGGCCGGGGTCGATATACGCGAGGTGAAACGGCTTTACGGCGATAAGGTTGCCCTTTGCGGTAATGTTCACTGTACAGCGCTTCAGACGGGTACCGACGAGGATGTTAAAAACAGTGCCGAATATTGTCTTAAATACGGCGGCGAAAACGGCGGATATATTTTCTGCACAAGCAATGTTCCTTTCAAGGGCATGCCGCCCGAGCGATATAAAATGATTCTTGATATTTGGAAAAGAATGAGAAAATATTAATTTTATCAAAAATGAGAACCGGGATTTTTTCGGTTCTCATTTGTTATATTCTTTTTTTATTTGACATTCTCGATAATAGCAGTATAATTTATAAAAACATTCATTATATTTGTAAACAGGGGATTACTATGGGAAATGTTGTTGCTGTCGGCGGTGGCTTTGATATTGAACCCGCCCACGAATGGAAGCTTGCCCGTTATCTTTTTTCACTTACGGGAAAGGAACATCCGAATTATCTGCTTTTGCCCTCCGGCTTCGGCTCGATTAGTGAAAAATATATGGATAAGCAGTTTGCACTCGGATGCGAAATTGATGTTTTGCAGTATTTCGGTGATTCACAGGCTGATATGGCAAGAAAAATAAGATGGGCAGATATTATTTTTATGCCCGGAGGTAATTCAACTTTTCCTGTTCATATCTGCAAAAAGAAAGAGATTGACAAATATTTCCGTGAGGTGTTTGAAGAAAAAGAAACTGTTCTTTCCGGAAAGTGTGCAGGTGCCATGTTCTGGTTTGAAGAAAGCTATGATAATGACGGACTCGATGACAGCTTTGAGTTTATTAAACCCCTCGGTTTGATTCCTTACTGTATGTGCCCTCATTTTGACAGCCCGGAGTGGATGCCGTTTGAAGACCTGGCAAAAACAAGAACACTCTCGAGCATTGCCATTGAAAACGGCGCCGCAATCAGCTTCCTCGGTGATAAAAGAGAGATTTTTAATGTTTCCGGCAAAGAAAAGGTTTATCTTTTTGATGCTGAAAACAATTATAAAAAGATTGACCTTACTGCTGACAGTGAAGCTCTTGCAAAGCTGTGAAATCCTTTGAATATAAATGTTTAGGGAGTATATACATCTATGGGGTATCTTTTAATAGTTCTGAAATCCATTGCCAATATCAGCGAAAGCATACTGATAAAAAAATATAATGCAAAACATTCCGCAGGCGGTATGTTTTTCACCGGCATACTTTCTCTTTTTGCTTTGGCTTTCTTTTTTGTTTCGGATAAAAACGGATTAAACTTTCCGACTGAAATGTTTCCTTATGCCATAGCTTTCGGCTTTATATATTGCATTTCATATTTTCTGACATTTGTCGCCCTTGCGTGCGGTCCGTTTACTCTGTCTATGCTGATTATTTCGTATTCATTGGTTTTTCCGATTTTATACGGAATAATATTTCTTCACGAATCGGTTACGGTATTCAAATGTATCGGGTTTGCATTACTGATGATTTCTCTCTTTTTTGTCAGAGAAAAGAAAGACGAAAAGGAAAAGAAAATTTCCGTTAAATGGATAGCTGCCATTGTTGTTGTTATGCTCGGCAACGGAGTGCTTGCAATTATTCAGAAGATACAGCAGCTTAAGTTTAATAATGAATGTAATAACGAATTTATGATTATCGGCCTTGCTGTTTCCGCTGTTGCTTTGCTGACAGGCGGTATAGTCAAGGACAGAAAACAGCTAAAAGAAATCATTCGCTTCGGAATACCGTATGCCGGAACAGCGGGCGTTGCAAACGGAGTTAACAATTTGTTGACCATTGCCGTAAACAATCTGCTGCCTCTTTCCGTTGTTTCCCCGGTTTGCTCCGGAATGAAAATAGTTGTTTCATTTTTGTCCGCTACGATACTCTTCAAAGAAAAATATATAAAACGGCAGATTTTCGGGGTAGGTATCGGCGTTATTGCTTTGATATTCTTAAATCTGTAAAATGTTTTATTATGAATTTGAATGATTTTATTTTCCCAAAAACAAACATAAAATTAAGGAGACGATAATCAATGAAAAAAGTTTTTTCGGTTTTTCTTTCGGTAATGATGCTGTTCGGCGTTCTTTCCGTATCATCGTTTGCAGACACAAGTGAAGAGGCTGACACTCATCTTCAGTTTAACGATGACGGAACATTCAGAATCATGCAGATAAGTGATATGCAGGATTTTGCACCCATGCACCTGATAACAAAGAAACTCATAAGAGCCGAGCTTGATGCAAATCCCGTTGACCTTATTGTTCTGACGGGCGACAATATTTCGTCAACCACTCTCACAAAATTCTGGGCGACATGGGCTATTGACGAATTTATGTCGATTTTTGAGGAATACGGTATTCCCGTTGCTATGACCTTCGGCAATCACGATGATGAAAACACCCTTGCAACAAAGGAATATCAGCTTTCCGTATATAAAAAATACAAGTGCTTTATCGGCTGTGCAGGCGAAGATCTCGGTGATACCAATCTCTGCACATACTATGTTCCGATTTATTCATCAAAAGATGCCGATAATATGGTTTCAAATATATGGATGGTTGACTCGGGTACATACAACACCGAAACAGAAAGCGGCGGCTATGCCTGCACTACAAAGGCACAGATAGAGTGGTATAAGGAAGCATCCGAAAAGCTTGAGAAGCAGTACGGCAGAAAGATACCTTCTCTTATGTTCCAGCATATTGTTGTTCCAAATATCTGGGATGCTCTTGAGGAATGTGATAATTCCGTACCCGGTTGTATAGGCCATAACGGCAAATCTTATACACTTCCCGAAGGAACGGCAGGAGTACTGGGTGAAGGACCTTGTCCTCCCAATTATTCAAACGGTCAGTTTGAAGCCGTTGTTGAGAGAGGGGATGTTATGGCAATGTTCTTCGGTCATGATCATACCAATTCTTATGAGCTTGAGCTTGACGGTGTCGGCCTTATCAATTCTCCCGGTATCGGATTTAATTCATACAACGGCAGTAATGTCGGTGCAAGAATAATCACTCTCAACGAAAATGACCCTTGGTCTTTTGAAACCGAAGTGGTTTCATATTTCGACCTTTTTGATTTTGATGACGATGCGGCAAGATATCTCTATAAGCTTAATTCAAGTACATCCGACACAACTACTCAGTTTGTATGCTTCTTCAAATATATTTTCGCCGCATTTATTGATCTGTTTGATTTCTCAAAATAAGAACAGGAGGGATAGCTTTGTTCAAAGCATTACTTGCTAAGCTTGCGGTTCGTCAGATGTCGGCACTTACGGCAATTCCCGGTCAGCTTTCAAAAGCGGCTTCAATGCTTTTTGCGGGAAAGCTTAAAGCCTTTTTTGCATCTGTTATGGCAGTTTTTCAGCTTTTCGGAGTTATTATTTCCGATACTCCGGGCCCGATTATCGGCGATGAAATCAATCTTAATGATTACTCACTTGTTTTCAGCGATGAGTTCAAAGGCGACAGTCTTGATACCGATGTATGGCAGCAGGTTCCAGAGCTTGGTACCGGAGAGATATTTGATGAAAGTATGATTTCATTAGACGGCGAAAACCTTATAATTTCAACCGAATATCTTGAAAACGGCCCTGAGGGTGCCGGATGGTACACCGGAGGAATAGAAAACACCGATGCTTACAGCGATTTTAAGCCCGGCTGTTATTTTGAGTGTCGCTGTATTGTTCCGTCGGCAAAAGGTATGTGGTCTGCCTTCTGGATGATGACATCCGGTCAGAAGCTTTTCAGACAGGGTGTAAATGCGGAATATACCGAAATAGATGTAATGGAATCCTTTTATTACGGGCAGAAGTATCAGAACAGTACCATAAATACCGTTCATAAATATCAGCCTGATACAAGAGATTTCAAGAGTGAAATTGTCGGCAAATACCGCATAAATAAGGATATATACAAAGAATATGTTACCTACGGCGTTTTGTGGACCGAAGATGAATTTATTTTCTATATTGACGGAAAAGAATCCGGCAGAAGCTCAAACGGTGCCACAACAGACCCGGCTTTTATGCTTCTTACCTGTCAGGTTAAAGTAAACGGCGTGGAAAATCCGGAAGTGCTTGATAACCCCGAAAATACATTTCCCGCAAAGTTTATTGTCGATTATGTAAGAGTATATAAAGCAAATTGATTCACATTGTAAAATTTGAAGGGACTTTAATTTATGATGACATCAGGCGGCAGAGTATTCCTTAATCATTATTATACCGACAGAAAAGATGAAAGGCAGAAATATGACCTTGTGTTTCCCGATACTGCCGAGGGCAATCTCGGCCTTGTTCTCTGTATTCACGGCGGGGGATGGGTCGAAGGAAGAAAAGACGAATATACCGAAAGCCTTTTTCAGGTCAGTAAAGATAAAGGCGTTGCCGCTGCCTGTATAAACTATCGCTATGTTTCCGAAAATGTAGACTTTGATGATGTTCTTGATGATATTTCATCCGCACTTGCGGCAATTAAGGCAAAGGGTGCCGAATACGGCGTGAATATCAATAAAGTGCTTTTAACAGGCATTTCGGCCGGCGGTCATCTTTCTTTGCTCTATGCATATACAAGAAAAAATATTTCTCCGATTGAACCAGTCTGTGTGGTTGAGCTTTGCGGACCTACCGATCTGGAAAATCCGCTTTTCTATTCCGTTGAAAACCGTGTCGGTGCCTCGGTCGGCGTAGAGTATTTCCGTAAAATTATAAGCAACGGTATCGGTTTTGATATTGACCTTGACAATTTTGATACGGCGCGAAACGCAATGAAGAAATATTCGCCGATAAATTATGTAAATGAAAATACTGTTCCGACGGTTTTGGGTCAGGGCGAAATTGATGATATTGTTCCATATCGGAATTCTCTTGACCTTAATGCCAAACTTAATGAGTTTAATGTTGAGCATACATTTATCTCTTTCCCGAATTCAAACCATGAATGTGAAGATAAAAAGTCAATGTCGGCTGTTATGAAACTTTTCTTTGAGTATATTGATACTTACCTCAGATAACTAAGGAGAAACGGTTATGAAAAAAGTAAGAATAGGTGTTATGGGTGCTTACCGCGGAACAAGCATGATAAATTACTGCGAAAGTGCTGATAATGCGCAGGTTGTTGCTATCTGTGATAAATGGGTCGAGGGTCTTGAAAGACAAAAAGAAATGCTTAACGACCCGGATATTACCTACTATACGGATTTTGAGGATTTTATAAAGCACGATATGGATGCCGTTGTTCTTGCAAATTATGCCAATGAACACGCCCCGTTTGCAATTAAAGCCTTAAAAGCCGGAAAGCACGTTTTTTCCGAGGTTCTTCCGTGTCAGACTATGAAAGAAGCCGTTGAGCTTATTGAAACTGTTGAAGAAACAGGCCTGGTTTATGCTTACGGTGAAAACTATTGCTATATGCCTGCGCCTTATGAAATGCGTCGCCTTTATAAAGCGGGAAAAATAGGCGAATTTGAGTACGGTGAAGGTGAGTATATTCACAACTGTGAATCAATATGGCCAAGCATCACATACGGTGAAGAAGACCATTGGCGCAACAATATGTATTCAACATTTTACTGCACTCATTCAATGGGCCCGCTGATTCATATTACGGGTTTAAGACCTGTTTCGGTTATCGGTTTTGAGGGAACAAAAAACGAAAGAAAGCTCCGCATCGGTTCAAAAGGCGGTTCCTTCGGAATTGAAATGGTGACTCTTGAAAACGGCGGTATTATTAAGAGCATTCATGGCGGACTTTATAAAAATTCCATTTGGTACACCGTTTACGGCTCACACGGCAGAATGGAATCGGCCCGTGAAGATACAGGCGAATTTGTTGACAGAATTTATGTGAATGCCGATGACTTCTCAGGCGATTACACTCATCATGATATAGAAAGCTATAAGCCTGCCGAGAATGACAAAGACAGCGCTGCATTCGGCCACGGCGGCTCAGACTATTATTCAATGTATAATTTCGTCTGCAAAATTCTCGGTGATAAAAATTCGGATACCATTGATGTTTACGAAGCAATGGATATGTTCCTGCCCGGAATGTTTGCTTACCGCTCAATTTTGAAAGGCGGAGTTCCAATGGATATTCCCAATCTCCGAAATAAAGAGGAACGCGAGAAATGGCGTAATGACACTGCCTGTACCGACCCTGAAGTTGCAGGAGATTCACTTTTGCCGACAAATAAACTCGGCACTCCCGAAATAGGCAGCGAAGTTTACGAGAAAATGTATAAGCTCTGGAGAAAGGATTTTGAATCCGATGACGGCTATACCAATCTCGCAATGACACAAGGAAGTAAAAAAGAAAAATAAACATATATTTTATAGATTCAATTCAGAAAAAGGGGAAGCGTATGATTGATATTAATAAAACCATTTTTGAAAACACCCGGGAAAAGCCCATTATTTGTGCTCACAGAGGAATAAGTGGCGGAAATATTCCCTGCAATACTTTTCCTGCATTTAAGGCGGCACTTTACCAGGGAGCAGAAATGATAGAGCTGGATGTTTCCAAGGCAAAGGACGGTGAATTCTTTGTTTTTCATCCCGGTATGGAAGTTCCTCATATGAAGACCCATAAGAGGATTCCGCTTCTTAGTTCAAACGGAGTAAGTAAACTCAGATTTTATAATTTTGACGATACCGAAACTCAGTTCGGCGTGGAAAAATTAGAGGATATTCTTGATTTTCTTAAAGGCAAGTGTTACATCAATGTTGATAAGTTCTGGATTGATATTGAAGGCATAAGCGCCGTAATCAGAAAATGCGGAGTTGAAAAGCAGGTCGTCGTTAAAACAAGCATAAAAGATAAATATATTAAAGATATTAAAAAGTATGCTTTGGATTTTATGTATCTTCCGGTTATCAGAGCTGAGGATAAGATAACAGACAGTCTTGTTGATCAGGGGATTAACTGCGTCGGAGCCGAAATTCTCTTTGATAAAGAGAGCGACCCGATTATATCCGATGAATATATCGAGTCAATGCACAGTAAAGGCAGAGTTGTTTTTATGAACGCCATAGTCTATGATCATAAAGAAATCCTTTCTGCCGGACACAATGACGACAACGCAATATCAGATGATATGGATAAAGCGTGGGGATGGCTCATTGATAAAAAGGCGGATATTATTCAGACCGACTGGTGCTCATTGCTTAAAAATTACATAGATACACGCAGTAAATAACTGCCTTGCGTTCTTTGTATTCTTAGCCCAATATCCACTTATTGCATACGGATTTGAATAACGCCAAAAGCCCTGCTTCCTTTGTTTCGGAGGCAGGGCTTTTCAATGTATTGTCTGTTTACCTTACAACAGCGAAGCTGCTGAAAAATGATTTCACAGTGTACAAAATCACAAGAATAATTTTCGTAAACACTTTTTTGAATATATTAAACGGTGTTACTGCGGCGGTATTTCCGTTTACCGTTCCGAATGCACCGTAGGGCTCAAGAGTAACGTTCAGATCGTCGGGTGCGGAGTAATCGTCAACTATTCCTGCGGCAAGAGGTCTGAGAATCTCGTGCAGAATAACTTTAACGGCAGATTTCGCATACATAAGCTTTGCGGTCATAGTTGTAATGTGTTCGGGAATCTGAATGGCTTTATCCGGCGGAAGAATATCCGAAAGAAGTGCGTTTGCAATTTCTGCGGGAATATTGGCAAGTGCATAGGAAAGAACAGCTTCAAGTCCCGCTATAAGCAATGCGGTTTCATCGGAATCAAAGCCTGCTGTTTCATCGCCTCTTAAATGTGCGGCATAGAGCACGGCGGCAACATCAATAACGTCGGTATATTCGCTGTCGGGTATTGTAATTCCCGCCGAAGCGGCAAGCTCTCTTACACTGTCATTTTCTTTGGTGTTGCTCCTATCGTACAGAGGCATACGCAGAGCCTCGGCAAGAATACCCATTATGTTGTCTATCGCCTGATAACCTTTTGTCCCTTCCTCCACTTTTAATGTTTTCGCAACCTTTGAAGTGTAGTTGGGAATGTAATATGTAAAGCTCTTTAATCCCGCACGGAAATATCCGTAGCTGTAAGCGGGAAAATCCTCGTTAATTGCTTTTATCTGTTCGTCAGAAAATCCGTCAGGAAGAAGAGCAGAATCAATTTTATCAATAAAATCGGATTTAATATCCACTGCATCATTTGAAAAGTTTATTATTCTGTATGCGTTCGGATATGTAATAAGACTGCAGGTTTCAATATCATAAATACGGTTGCCTTCGTTTGAAACTGCGGTTGAAATATCGTTTGCGTGCTCGTGACCGGTCAGAATATATTTTACTCCGTAATCCGCAAGCAGGCAGGCAAGCTCCTTGTTTCTGTCTATGCAAAGCTGTGTACCGCCGACATTTTCAAGTGCAAAATGCTTGAGTATATTGTGGTGAGCCATAGCAACTACTTTTTTGCCGTCTGCTTTTGCCTGAATGAGCTGAGCTTCAATCCAGGCGAATAATTCATCACTTATTTTTGAAGAATCCTGACGGTAAACGCAGGCGTCAATGGCAAGCAGCCTGTAATCCGCATTAAGCTCGGCGGTGTATGAAGCACTTCCCTCATGGCGGACAAGAGCTTTATCAAAGCCTATATCTGAGTAGATTTCAAGAAAGTCAGCTAAATCAAGTCTGTTTTTTGAGGCGTGGGTGCGGATATCGTGATTGCCGGGAATAAGAAAAATTGTTTTGCCTGTTCTGGTCTGAAAATTACGGAGTTTTTCGGCAATGGCAATATGCTCTTCCCAAAATCCGTCTTCACTCAAATCGCCGGGAATAAGCAAAAACTCTGCGTCTGAATTTTCAAGTCTCTTGAAAAACTCATCCAGTATTCCGTCTGCTTCGTATGTAAGCATACTTTTGCTGTTTGCATGGTGATAAAGTATGTCACCCGGTACGGTGTTTTCCTCCTGAATCGGATTAAGCGCAGAGGCCGGTCTGTAATGAATATCGGATGCCACGCAAACGGATAATTCATCTTCTTCTGCCGCTGACCCGGCTATGCACAGGCACGGCAGAATGATAAGAACGCACAGACACAGGGATAAAACTGATTTCAGATTTTTTTTCATCAATATCACTCCAATATTTAATAAAAATGATAAATCTTTCGATTAATCTTCGCTTTCGCCTGAATTTGAGATTTTTGCTCTTCTTTGAGCAATTTCCGCCATCATACGGTCGTGGTCTTTGCGGGAAATGTTATAAAAGAAAATGGGCAGCAGCATAAGCAGATAGCCTGCCATAGGCACAAGCGACTGAAGTGAGAGCAGGGCAAATTTTGCCCCTGCGCCCTGAGCGGTAGCAACTGCATCCTCGTGAGTGACATAATTTGCTGCGCCGAGTATAAAAAGGGCTATTGTGGAGGAAACCGAATTTGTTAGCTTGCCTGTGAAAGACATGAGTGAAAGCATTATTCCTTCGGCTCTTTCACCCGTTTTCCACTCTATGTAATCAACGGTTTCGGCCTCCATCTCTTTGCAGAGCAGGTTTTTGAACTCCAACGGAATGGTTGAAGCAAAAATAAACAGCATACACAGCACAAGAACCGCAATGGAAGGGGATTCGTTGCTTTTGAGGTTCAGCAGAGAACCGCCGCAAACGAAGAAAATCAGTGCGTGCATAGCTGCGGCAAAAAGACAGCAGCCAATGAACAGTTTTTTGAAATCTGCTTTTGCGCCGAGCTTTTGAACCACATACGGAACTCCGACACCGGCAATAAACGGGGCGGGAGCGCCGGCGATGCCGAGAATGGCATAAAACTTTGAGTTGCCCATAAGGTCAATGGCAAAATACATATTGGAGGCTGTTTTTGCCGTAACAAGCAAAAATGCCATATTTGAAAGAAAGAGCATAAACAGAGGTCTGTTTTTGATAAGCAGGCGAAAGCACTCTGCAACAGAAGGCTCGTTTTCGCTGTGCTGTGCCCGCTCGCAGGTGTTGTAATAGGTGGGGCGTGAGAGCAGAATAATCCCAAAAAATGCTATTACGGCCGCCGTAACATAAGCTCCTCTTGTGTGAGTCTTAAAATACGGAATCATAAGCGCAACCGGGATAATCGCTCCGGGAACAGCACCGGCAACTGCTCTTACAATGGAGCTTATGCCGAAAAGCTTGGTTCTTTCAACCCCGCTCGGTGTAATGGAAAAAGCAAGCGCACCCATCGGTATATCAAATGCGGTGTAGGTCATATCCCAGCCCACCAGGGCAACAATCGCAAAAATCAGCCTTACCGCAGGAGAAAAGGCAGCAGAATTAAAAAAGGTCAACGCAGTAAAAACAGCACAGAGATACGGGGCGTATTTAATATACGGGCGCATCTTGCCGTCCTTGGTGTGGGTTTTATCAACCATAACGCCCATTATCGGGTCGTTGAACGCGTCCCAGAGTCCCGCCCATAATCTAACATTCGCAATGGTTGTCGGGTTTATTCCCAAAAGATTGGTGAGAAAATAGTTTACCGTACTTGCAGCCATTGTTGAGGTGCTCATTCCCTGAGCTCCGCGGCCGAGTGCGTATGAATAGGTTTCGCGCCTTGTCAACACCGTTTCTTCACCAACATCGTCACGGATAATTTTCGCATCAAGAAAATTCTTTATTTTACCCACGGCTATCCCCCTTTTCCCTTAATAAATTTATTCTAATATACAGTAATTTCTAAGTCAACAAAAATTTGCTGTTTTCAATCAGACAATTGAAAAACTATTATCGCATTCTTCTGCGAAATGCAGAGTATATATTATGGG
>JAZUJJ010000116.1:0-19527 GCA_045642725.1 Acutalibacteraceae bacterium | reverse complement strand
ATATGCTTCAACCGCTTGTTGCTTTAACTCTTTGCTATATTTCTTGTTTTTATGGCTCTTTCTGTGCATAAAATTAACCCCCATAGTGTAGTCTTGAAATTTTTGTTATTTCAAGTGTCTACTCTATGGGGATTATATCAGCGACAGTCCCCGCTTTTTCGTTATCTTTTCAGCCAGGAAAAGAAATTACTGAGCCAGGCAATAACATCATAAAAGAAATAATTCACATCACCGATGCTTTCGCGCAGAAACTTATTAAGATCAAAATCCATAATTTTTTCTCCTTTTCCTTTATTTATTACCAGAATCTGCCCCAAAGAAGTCTGCGTATTATTTCAATGGGGGGAGTGATACCGATCGTATAATGAAGAATGGTTGAAATCGCACGGAAAACCATACCCATGTCAAAGGTTCTGTAAACGGTTGAGGTGTACTCAACACCGTCGGCAAGAGTTACAAACGGCTGAGAATAAAGTATTCCGCCGGGGCCGGTAATCATAAAGCGGACATAACAGCCGATTTCATCTTCATAAGCATTGAGGTCAAGAGATGTAATATCTGCACCCTCGGCAATAAGCTTGCCGTCTGAAACCCAGCGAACATTGTCAAATCTTGCGCCTTCAAAGGAAATCGTATTTGTTTCACGGTCAATATTGATACGGTGAACCTCGGGCGGCATAAAGCCGGAGCCGTCATATTCGGAATTTATATCCATACCCGAATATCTTGCAATGGGGAAGCTTGTGCCGGCTTCCATGGCGTTACGCCAGGCTTCTTCCGTCTTTTCTGGCATAATAAGCATTGTGAATGCACGGTCATACTGGTCAATGTGATGGCCGTCGGAGGAAAGAATACCGTTTACACATCTGCCCTTGGGAATGGTGAGACAGTTTATTTCATCCCAAAGAAGAGTATCCCAGTGTGTCGGGTCAGTAAGACCGCTGTTTACCTCCATGGCAACACAGCTGTCATAATCAAGGAAAATATTTGCAAATTTGTTTGCGTAGTAAGGATGCTGAATTCTGTCAAGTGAATCGGGGTATCCGCCTACATATTCGCCCAGGTGATTGAGGAAGCAGAAGCCGCCCTCTTTGTCACACTGCTTTACAACTGTTTCATAGTCGCCGTAGATACCCATTTTTGCCTGAATATCCTTGCAGCCGAAGGTGTTTATATGGCAGTCATTTATGGGGGTCGCTCCGTTTGCCTCTGCACCGCCGGTTATTTCCATCATTCCGCCGAGGTCTTCTCCGCGCTCTGCGGCTATGGCATTGCGGGCTTCACTTTCATAAGTGCCGCTGATAATCGCCTCACGCTCTTCGGAGGTGAGAACAACGGGAGTTCTCATGTGAGTGTTTTCATACTTGAAAAGTCTGTAAAGAGGCACCGTCTGCGGCGGCTCATCCCAATGAGCGCCCACAACGGCGTGGTCCGTTATGGCAAGAATCTGAAAACCGTCTGCATAATGCTGCTTGATGCTGTCGGCTATTGAGGGCTCCGCATCACTTGCATCGGTGTGATTGTGAATTGAAGTTTTGTACTGCTTCCAGGTATCCCAGTCAACAGCATCATAAGGGCTTGTGATCGTGTAATTATACTTGCCCTTAACATCTTCTTCGGCCGAAGCTGCGCCCACTGAGCCAAAGCAAAGGGTAAACAGAAGAGCAACGCAAAGGGACAGCGAAATGAAACCGGTAAACGCTTTTTTCATAACTTCATTCCTTTCGGTTATTTTTTCATATTATCATAATTTATGCTGTTTTCAGCATACCATATAAGAATATGCAAGTCAATAGAAGTCTTTTATTTGACCCCGGCAAGCTTTCCGTTTTCGTTTATCATAAACTGCGGATAATCCGGATTGCTTGTAACCGAAGGCTGACCGTCATAAAGAAGCACCCATGTAAGAAATTCATTATAAGCTTGCGTAAACTTGTTGTGATGCTGATTTTTGAAGAACCATGTGTATTCGGGTAAACAGCAGGTGGAGGCATCAATTATTCCGTCAGCGGAGAGATGATTGTGGCCGCATTCCGTATTTTTCTGAGTATATCCGTCACCGAGAGTTTCGCCGTAAGGAGCACATTCTGCACCGATGCTCATATATTTTGTGTCAATCAGCATATCGGCCTGCCACTCATCCTCACTTGTGATGGGTATGCTTGAAATATTATAGCCCGAGCAAATTACAACTGCCGCTCCGTCAGTCATTGCCGTGTCAAGAACAGTTTCAAATTTATTCTGAACATTGTAATGATAATTGTCGATTTTTTCAATCAATCCGGCATATTTTTCCGTTTCCGTGCCGAACATATTTTCCTTTGCGGTGTCATAGTATTCATCGGGAACAAAAGTCCAGATTCCGGGTGAGGTGCCGAAAATCGGTTTAAGGCTGTTATTGAAAATCGTATCATATTCTTTTTCAAGTGCCGTACCGAGATTTTTAACAAGTCTGGGCAAAATACCGACCTTATCAAGAACTCTGAGAATGGGGATTATAAATTCACCCGTTCCCTCGCTCTCAATAAATCCGCGGAAAAATTCAAGAAGCTCGTCGGATTTATCCCTGACCGATATTTCCTTGTTGAATGCATCACCGATAAGTGAAAGGCCCTTAAATGCGGGGGAAAGGAAAACGAATTTGTCAATATCCTTACCGCCGAACAGGGCGAGATATGCCGCACCGACCGTGTTTCCTTCACTGTGGCAAACGACCGAAACCTTATCGTGCCCGGTAAGCTCCATGATTTTATGCGCAAAGGAATTCAGCTTTTTCGCCTGCTCCATGGGGTCAAGACGCCAATCGTAAAAGAAAATGAAATTTCCGCTGTCATCAGGCTTATCAATTGACGGTGAAAAAACATAATTTGCAATCTTATGGCTGTCTTTTTGCTCTTTTTCGGGAGCGATCCCCACATCTTCGTAAAGTGAATTGCCGTTCTCATCGCAGGCCATATCCCCGAGCATAATATTCAGAGCCGATGAAAAATGCTTGCCGAAGCCCTTGTAATTCTTAAACGATAACGCAAAAAGGGTTGCGATTATATCGGGAACGGATTTTATCACCGCCTTTGCCGAGGGCGGAAATACGCTTTCGGAACCGCGATATATATTTTCGCCGGCAAAGCCGTGAACAAAAATTACCGGAGTTACTCCGCAATCGCATTTTTCCGACGAGTCGGCAAACGCCGCCGTTACAACCGAAAAAGCAATGATGAGTGCAAGCACCGCTGACAAGGTCTTTTTCATTTTCAATCATCCTCCTCGCTTATACGGTTACATTTTATATTATCATCAAGGCTTTTTCAATAGCAACAGTTTAATTTAATCACGATTTTTAATTGACCGTCTGACGGAATCGCGGTATAATGCAATTATTCTTTTGGGAGGAAGCCTGTATTATGAAAAACATTGTAAAAAAACTGACTGCATTTATCTGCATCCTTGCGCTGTGCAGCTGCCTGCCCGTGTGCGCATTCGCCTCAGATGACGGCACGACAGCCGAACCCGTTCGCTTCAATTCCGACGGAAAGCTCAACATAATGCATGTCACCGACACTCATCTCAGCGCTGAAAATCTTGATGATACCGTTTATCTCATAGCTGCCGCCTGTGACAGAGAAAAGCCGGATATAGCCGTGCTCACCGGAGATTTGGCCATGGCAGATACGGTTGAAGAGACCTTCCGCAAGGCAAAAGCTCTCATGAGTGTTTTTGAAGAAAGAAACATTCCCACAGCCGTTTCCTTCGGCAATCACGATTCCGAAAGCGGTATTATCTCACGCGAAGACCTTATGGCATATTTCAACAGCTTTTCCTGCTCTGTTTCCGTTGATGACGGCGATGCTCTGCCCGGCTGCGGCACATATAATGTACCCGTGCTCGGCTCTGACGACGATTCCGTAAAATTCAATCTCTGGATTTTTGATTCCGGTGATTATGACACAGAAGGACACTATGCCAATGTTCTCGAGGAACAGGTTGAATGGTATGTCGGAAAATCGGAAGCTCTTGAAGCGGAAAGCGGAAATAAAATCTATTCTCTCGCTTTTCAGCATATTATCGTTCCCGAAATTTACGATGCACTCAAAGAAGTCAGAATTCACGGTGCCTACACCTATCCGCACATTTATGACAGAAGTAAATATTACGCCTTTGACCCTGCCGCCGAAAACCGCGGTATGCTTCGTGAATACCCCTGCCCCGGTTATTATAACCACGGCCAGTTTGAAGCAATGGTAAACCGCGGCGATGTGCTTGCAATGTTTACGGGTCATGACCACTCAAACGCTTTCGCCGTAAAATACAAGGGTATCGACATTACAAATTCCCTTTCCACACGCTACAACGGTGATGCTTACTCTACGCAATACGGTTACCGGATGATAACGATTGACGAAAACAACACATCCGCGTACGAAACAAAAGTAGTTCACTGGTATGATTTCTATAACATTTCGGAAACGGGGCTTGGTCTCGGTGACAATGCAAAGCTTGTGAGCAAAATCCGTTTCTGCGGTTTCTTTGAAAAAATTGCCGAAAAAATAGCTGTTTTCTTCGTTGAAGTCTTTTCCGGCAGAACCGTAAAATATCCCGACTGAATAAAATCGGGGATAACAGAGGACAAAAAATGAAATGTACCGAACTTATTGATGAGCTGAAAGCCATGGCTGCGCACAAGGTTGACGAAGCTCACACCTGTGACACCGTAAAAAGCGGAAATCCCGATACCGAAGTAACCAAAGTCGCCGTGTCAATGTTTGCCACTCCGGAAATCGTAAAGAAAGCCTCCGCTTTCGGAGCAGAGCTGCTTATCGTACACGAGCCGACATATTACAATCATTTTGACTCGGATAAAAACGACTCAGTTCCAGCTTCGCTGAAAGAAAAGCTGATAAAAGAAAGCGGAATAACCGTATTTCGTTTTCACGATTATGCCCATTCCTGCGAGCCGGACCTTATCTGTGAAGGTGAGCTGAAATATCTCGGACTTAAAGGCGAATTTCAAAAGGGAAAATATTTTGCAACAAATAATTTCATACTCAATGAGCCCGTTACCGCCCTTGAGCTTGCAAAAACGGCAGAGAAAAATCTCGGCATCAAACACATCCGTATTGCCGGAAACCCGTCGGCAAAGGGTCAAAAAATTTCCTGCAGCTTCGGCACACCCGGTCATCTTGAAGAATCACTTTCCGACAGTGACTTTGTTCTCACGGGAGAAATCTGCGAATGGCAGTTGGGTGAAATTGCCCGTGATTACGGTCAGCTCGGTTTTAACAAAGCCGTGCTGGTGCTCGGCCATATAGGCTCGGAGCGTGCGGGAATGATGCACCTTGCCGATATTCTTACCGAAAAGCATCCGGAATTATCCGTTAAATATTTTGAATGCGGTGAAGTTTATTCCTACACCGATGATTAGAAATAGTAAATACACCGGTCTGCCGTATTACAGCGCAGAACGAAAAAGTAAAGAAAAAAGATAAAAGCAATTCCGGGATAGCAGATAAACATCTGAAATCCCGGAATTCTCTTCTGTAAAAAAGTTTTTTGATTCTGTTACACAAGCTCAACCGCAACATCAAACTTTGTGAGCCATGTTCCCGCGCCGAAGTTTCTTGCACGGAGAAGCACTTCGTCGTCGTAGGCTTCAATTACAAATCCGCAGCCGTTGGCAAGGTGAGCACCTCTTAATACATCGGGATTTGCAAAGCAGGGCAGATTTATCAGAGTAATATTGTTGCCGTTGTCATTTTTCATATATTCAACACTTGCATAATCAACGCCGATTTTGCTGTCATCATTCTTAAGTCCGGCGTGAATGTGACCGCTGATATAGAAAACATTGTCGTATTTTTTGAGAATTTCAACAACTCTGTCTGATTGTTCTCCGATACCGCCTTCATCAAACGGGTCTTCCTCATCAAGATTCCAGTTATAAGGAAGGCCGTGGGTCTGATTGACAGGCTGATGCATAAAAACAAATACGGGCAGCCCTGTTTCGGCGGCCTTTGCCATTTCAGCGGCAAACCATTCAAGCTGTGTGTCGCTTATATAAGCGCAGGTATGGTCTTCCTCTGAGCCGAGAGCTATGAAATAATAGCCGTTGATAATTTCCGAATAATACATTTCGCTTATGTCACGGCCCGCAATACTCTTGTTGTACTTACAGAATGTGGGCTTGACTCCGTCAACGGGATTGTTGAAATCATCACGGTTCGGGCCCCATGTGTCATGGTTTCCGGTAACGATAAGCAGATTGTCGGCAATGTCATGATTTCCGACCGAATTTGCAAATATATCCCACTGCTCAAAATAGCCATGGTTGGTTATATCTCCGTCAAAAGCGACGGCATCAAGGCGCTCGGCGGCTTTTTCCATATCCATAAGGCCAAGCTCAAGCATACCGTCGGAAATGAAACTGAAGCTTTCATCAAGATGAATGTCTGAAATTGCGGCAAAGCTCAGACGGCAGTTTTCTTCGGCACGGGCTATTTTTTCCGTCTTTTTGCCGAGAATAAGATTAAGAGGCGTCGAAAGAAGCATAACAACGCTGAGCAGAACGCTTACTGCTTTTGCAAGAATTACGGTAAACATATTTTTCTCCTTTTCAATTCGGTTTTATCAATTATACCATAAATGTGAAAAATCGCAACATAATTATAAATCCGTTTTATGCTGTTTTTTGCCGTCGGTTTCTTGAAATAACACTGCTGCTGTGTTATGATACAAAGCAGAAAAATAAAGAGGTGCAGCACAATGACAAACACGGAATGGTTCAAACAGGCAAAATACGGAATGATGCTTCACTGGGGGCTTTATACTCTTTTGGGCGGTGAATATAAGGGCCGCCGTGTGCGTGATTACGCCGAATGGATACAGTCTTATTTCCGTATCCCGGTTTCCGAATACGAAAAGCTTGCAGCCGCCTTCAACCCGCTCGGATTTGATGCCGAGGAGTACGCCGAAACGGCAAAAAAATGCGGCATGAAATATATCGTCATCACCGCAAAGCACCATGACGGGTTTGCCATGTATCACTCGGAATGTGACAAATTCAATGTTTATGATGCTACGCCTTTTCACCGCGATATTCTCGAAGAGCTTGCTTTCGCCTGCAAAAAGCACGGCCTGAAGCTCGGTATTTATTATTCCCAGGACCTTGACTGGCATCACCCTCACGGCGGAGGATATAACTCAAACGATATGGGCAACAGCGGAACGACCTGGGATAACAGCTGGGATTTCACCGGGCAAAAGAATTATGATATCTGCTTTGAAGAAAAAATAATTCCGCAGATAAAAGAAATAATGACCTCATACGGTGATTTATGCCTTGCGTGGTTTGATGTTCCCATGACGATTTCCGCCGAGCAGAGCGAGCTGATTTACAAAACCGTAAAGGAGCTCCAGCCCGACTGCCTTATAAACTCAAGACTCGGAAACGGCAAATATGATTATGTTTCGCTCGGCGATAACGAAATACCCGAAAAGCTGGAAAAAGCCGATGATAAAGACATTGATTACCGTGACATCGGCGGCTTCAAGCCCTCACCCTTTTCACTTTACGAAAGCGCCTGCACTCTCAATGACACATGGGGATTTTCCTATTACGACAAGAACTGGAAATCTGCCGAAAAGCTCTCCGAAAACAAAGCGCACCTCAACTCTCTCGGTATCAACTATCTGCTTAATGTCGGCCCCGACCCCATGGGCAGAATTCCCACCGAAGCCAAAGAACTGCTTGAAAAAATACGATAAAACAAACCTGAGACTGCCGCATTCAGCAAAGAACATCTGAATGCGGCAGTCCCGATTATTATATATTGAATTCTTCCGGTTAGCCTGCAATGGCGGCTGCTGTTTCCGCCATTTCTTCGGCGATGCCTTCAAAGGTATCTTTGTCAAGGCTGCCTGCATCGGAGGCGACAAGGGCATACTGAATATTTCCGTCAAGCCACCAGGCAAGCTTATAATTTGCGGTTGTCTTTATTGCGGGCTCATCATTTTCATCGGGATAATCGGTGTCACCGGACTCGGTAACTCCGGTAATATCATCAAGTGAATCGGAAGCGCGGAAAGAATACTTTACACCGTTTACGCTGAATCTGTATTCGGCAACCTTTGCGCCGTTTACCTCGATTACATCATAAGCTTCGTCTGTAACGCCCATAACACCGGGGTGACAGAGAGCGGAGCCGAATATCCTGTTGAGTTCTTCAAGAGAAGCAATTTCTTCATTTTCACCTTCATCTGCCGCTTCAGCAGTATTTTCGCCGTTATCGTCATGATTAAGAGCGGCGCTGATTCCGTTTATCACATTGAGAACCGCAACATCGGTCATATCCTCCTCGGAAATTGCCGCTGTAACGGCGTCAAGACAGTCGGCAAAATCGGCGGGATTGATATTTCCGGCAGCTATCCACTCATTTGTAAGAAGCTCAAAAGCTCCGTTTGTTGAGCCTGCACCGTTGGCATAAGCATATTCAACAAGAGCTTTTGCGGCTTCCTCTGCTCTGAGGCTTGTGCCTGCGGAGCCCGCTTTTACATTAAGAATTGTTACCATAAGTGCATTGAATTCTGCGTTTTTGTCTTCTTCGGCATTCTGTGTATTTTCCGAACTTTCCGTAACAGATGTATTTTCCTGCGGTGCGGGTTCTTCTGCCTTTTTGCCGCAGGCGGCGAAAGCAAGGCAAGCGATAAGAACTGCCATAATGATTGCTGCATACTTCTTAAACATAATTTTTTCCTCCTGTTCGCCGTTTGTTCCACGGTTTTGTACCTAATTATACGACCTTTCCGGATAAAAGGCTACAATTTCCGGTAAATTTTTTGTTGTAAAAAAAGCGGTTAATGTGTATAATTATTTCAAAATACAAAATATAAGGAAAATGATTATGAAATTTGATGTTCCCGTTCCCTGCTTTTTCGGCAGAATGGATTTCTGCGAAGCACTGAAAACAATTTCGGAGCTCGGTTTTGACAAGGCTGAAACCTATGACAGAAAATCGCTGAATATAAATGCCGTCAACGAAACCTGCAGGCGTTATAACATTGAGCTTGTCAGTATGTGCACTTCTTTTTTCTGCATGACCGACCCTCAATACAGAAAAATATGGATTGACAACCTTGCCGAAAGCTGTGAGGATGCGGCAAAGCTCGGCGTTAAGAAGCTCATAACGCAGGTCGGAAATGACACGGGCAAAGAAAGAGCTTTTCAGCACGAAAGTATTGTTGCCGCCCTCAGAGAAGCAAAACCGATTCTTGAAAATTACGGCGTAACCGTAATGATCGAGCCGCTGAATACCCTCGTTGACCATAAAGGTTATTATCTTACATCCTCCCTTGAAGCGTTCGACATTGTAAGAGAAACGGAAAGCGATTTTGTCAAGGTCGTTTATGACATTTATCATCAGCAGATTTCGGAGGGAAATATAATACCCAACATCACGGCAAATCTTGACTGCATAGCACATCTTCACTGTGCCGGGCATCCCGGCAGACACGACCTGCAATACGGTGAGAACGATTACCGTGTAATTTTTGATGCGGTTGACAAGGCGGGTTATAAGGGCCTGTGCGGGCTTGAATATTCGCCTCTTGCTGACCCGTGCGAAAGTCTGAAGGAATTCAGAAGAATATACCTGTAAGCAAGAAGGGGCTGCCGCATTCGGATGCAGAACCGTTTTCTTCGCCCATAGGCAGTATATTATATACGACAAGGACGAAAAAACGGTTAGAAAAAGTAAAAACATATAATCCAAAAGCTGTTTTTTCAGAAGAAAATTCCGGGATTTCAGATGTTACTCTGATATCCCGGAATCGTTTTATATCTTCTTTGTTTTACTTTTTCGTCCTGCGCTGAATGCGCCAGCCCCCATTTTAATTATAAAGTACCGAAATTATTGCTGAGTATACCTTTGCGGGGTCTTCAATGAATTTATCCCTTATACTTTCCGCCTGGTCATATTCGGCGGCATAGAGAGTCAGCTCAAGAAGAGATTTCTCTTTGTGAATAACTTTACATATTACATTATATCCGTTTTCGGTTTTTTCGATTCTTGCAATGTTTTCGCCGCCGCGTCTTGCCTTCATCTGAATCATTGCGGCATCCGCAAGAGCTATTTCCCTTACCGAAAAAGGAAGCTCACCGATAAGCTCTCTCAGACTGTCTTTACCCATGGGAGTCACGGAAAGGATGCCTTCATCATCGGTGGCAAGGCTTCTGTTATCCACAAGCTCGTCAACAGCCTGAACGGCTTCAAAATAATTTGCCAGATCGTGGGTAACAAGAGCTTCAACTGTCATAGCCGCATTTATGGGCTCCTTAAGGGAGTCGACAAGAAATTCAACAAGAAGCTTTATCTGTGCTTTGTTTCGCAGACCGCCGGGAGCTACGCCCTCGTCGAATGCATTCATTTCATTATCCATTATTATTTTTCTCCGGATTATTTATTTCTTTTTCTGCCTTTTTTATCTTTACGCTCATTGTAATTCGGATTAATAGGCTTGCCGTAACGGCCTCTGCCGCGGCATTCCGCCGTCAGGAAACGCTCCTTGGTTCCGAAAAGTCCGCAGAGGTTTGACCAGCCCTCACAATAAAGCCAATAATAGGAAATATCTTTTTTCTTTCTGAGATTAACAAAAAACGGTACTCCGCACCAGATTACGGACGGCAGAGCAATTACAAAAAGCCATACGGGGCCGAGAATCAGAGACTGAACGGTATGACCGTATTCGTGAATTCGCATATCGTGGCGTACATCACCCGTTCTTGACTTGTTTATGAAAATAAACATACCGAGAGAAACGCCGCCGAAATTCTTTTTGTCAATATAGGTAACAAGAGCGTTGTGATACCATTCGCTTTCGCTTCCCCTTGCTTTGTAAATCGCAAGCATAACAAGACCTATGATATTCTGAATAAGTGCATAAGTGAACTGCCAGAAATAAAAAAGAATCTTTCTTACTGTTTTCATAATACTCCCTCCGGTTTCATAATAAATATATCACAGTTAAATATTGTTTTCAAGCATTTATCTGTCAACAAAAACCCGTTTTACCTCAAGATTTTCGCCGTTATTTTCGCCGAGGCCGAGGAAAATACGGCTCGGAGAGTACACTCTGTAAAGTCCTTTTGCTTTACATTTCGGCACTCTTTCCAGTGCCAGTTCACCACCGTTTGAAAACCGCTTTGACTGGGCATCAGAAACGGTTATTTCAGGGTATGAATTCATTGATATATCAACGGGAATGAGGATTTCATCAAGCCTGCCGTCACCCACCGCTTTTTCAAGGTCGGAAAGGGTAACGGAATCGGATAGTGTAAAGCCGTTTGCCTTTACTCTTTTGAGCTCTGTAAGCACAGCTCCGCAGCCGAGAGCTTCACCGATGTCGGAAATCAGAGTTCTGATGTAAGTTCCCGAAGAACATTCGACATAAATTCCGTATTCTCCGCTCTTTTCATTCTCCTCAAAAAAGTCAAGACGGTAAATATTTACCCTTCTGCCTTCCCTCTCGACCTCTATTCCCTGACGGGCAAGGTCATAAAGGCGCTGACCGTTCACGGAAACCGCCGAATACATAGGCGGAACCTGAATTATCTCTCCCTTGAATTTTTCGGCAGCCGCTTTTACATCGGCGGCAGAGGAACTGACCTCTTTTTCGGCAATCACCTTTCCCGTTATGTCAAGGGTATCGGTTACCGTGCCGAGTCTGAATTTTGCCTCATAGGCTTTATCATGGCTGGGCAAAAGCTCACAGAATCTTGTTGCTCCGCCGAGAAGCACAGTCATGACTCCCGTTGCCATAGGGTCAAGGGTGCCGCTGTGACCGCATTTTTTTTCGCCGCATATTCTTCTTACCTTTGCGACCACATCAAAAGAAGTAAAATCCTTCGGTTTGTCAACAACGATTATACCTGTCATTTTCGCCCTCCATATATATTTTCAAAGAATTATACCATAAAACGGACACTGTGTAAACATTTCCTTTATTGGCAGTTGAATTTTTCAAAATAATGAGATATAATCTCTTTTGTATAAGTCTTGAAAGGAGACAACACAAATGCAGAAAAAAGTAATAAAGTATGCCGCAGCAGGCGCAGGCCTTGCCCTCACCGCCGCAAACATTGTCAAGGCAGCAAAATTCGTTCCCGAAAAAAAGGATTATCCTCAGCTTCCGGAAGAAAAGGTTGATGTAGAAAGAGCGGCAAAGCATCTTTCAACCGCAATTTCCATTCCCACAATCAGCAACCCCGACAAGAGCCTTGTTGATTTTTCACAGTTTGACAAATTCCACGCTTTCCTCGAGGAAGCATTCCCCCTCATTCACAAAAATCTCACAAGAGAAATCGTTGACGAAGCTGCTCTTGTTTATTGCTGGAAGGGCACAAAGCCCGAGCTTGACCCCATGGCAATGCTTGCTCATCAGGATGTTGTTCCCATTTCCGAGGGAACCGAAGGCGATTGGGAGCACCCCGCTTTTGACGGCTTCAATGACGGCGAATTTATCTGGGGCCGCGGCGCTCTTGATATGAAAAACCACCTTATGGGCGTTCTCGAAGCAGTTGAAACTCTGCTTGAAGAAGGCTTCCAGCCCGAAAGAGATGTTTATCTTCTTTTCGGTCAGAACGAAGAAGTTGTTGCCGGTGACGACAGCAGTGCTCAGTCCATTATGAATACCCTCAAGGAAAGAGGAATTCACCTTGATTCCATTATGGATGAAGGCGGCGCAATCATCCCCGTTGACATCAAAGGAATACTCAATGACAAGCAGCTTGTCGGTGTAGGTATTGCCGAAAAAGGCTATGCCGATTTTGAAATCAGCGTAAACGCCAAGGGCGGCCATTCCTCACAGCCTCCCAAGCATTCTGCTCTCGGTGACCTTGCCGATGTTATCAAGGACCTTGAAAACAACCAGTTCAAAGCGGAAATCATGCCTTTTGTCAGCGACCTTTTCTCAGGCCTCGGCAGAAACTGCACCTTACCCGCAAGACTTATCACCGCAAATATTCCTCTGCTTAAGCCCGTTATCAAAGAGGTCATGAAGCAGATTCCTCCCGCCGCATGCCTTGTCAGAACAACAACGGCCGTTACAATGTCCGAGGGCAGCCCTGCCGCCAATGTTCTTCCTCAGAAGGCAAGCGTTACCGTAAACTTCAGACAGATGCCCGGAACAACAACTGCCGATGTTGAAGATCACATCCGCAAGGTTGTCAGAAACAAGGATATTGAAGTTAAGGTTCTTAAAGCAAAAGAGGCTTCCAAATTCTCCTCAACAGAATCCAGACCTTATAAAATCATTGAAGAGCTCTGCATGAGTGAAGACAGCAGAAATGTTGTTGCCCCCTACCTTGTTATGGGCGGCACGGACGCCTGCTATTATGAGCCCATTTGCGAAAACATCTACCGTTATTCTCCTTATAAGGTTTCCGTTGCAATGCTTCGCTGCACTCACGGCACCAACGAGAGAATACCCATCGCCGCTATGGGTCCCGCTATCGCTTTCTTCAAGAGATACATCAGAAGAGCTTCTGCGGAGAACTGATTTATGTATAATATTCTCATTGCTCCGGATTCTTTCAAGGGCACTTTAACCGCCGAAGAAGTCTGCGACATTATCGGCAAGGCCTTTTCCGACACGCACAGAGAAACAAATATCACAAAGCTCCCCGTTGCCGATGGCGGCGAGGGGCTTTGCTCCTGTATGGAAAACATCTGCGGCGGCAAAAAAATAAAAGCCGTGGTTTCCGGTGTTTTCGGTAAGCCCATGGAAGCAGGATATCTCATGCTTTCCGATATGACTGCCGTAATAGAAATGGCGGCCTGTGCCGGACTGCCCCTTGCCGGGGATAAAAAAGACCCGTCACGCACCACAACAAGGGGTGTCGGCGAGCTGATAAAGGATGCCGTTTCAAAAGGAGCAAAAAGTATATTGCTCGGTCTTGGCGGAAGTGCAACCAATGACTGCGGCACGGGAATGGCAGATGCCCTCGGCTGGGAATTCCTTGACAAAAACGGCGAAAAGCTTACACCCACAGGCAAAGACCTGATTAAAATCAAAAAAATCATTCCTCCGGAAGAAAAAATAAACATTCCCGTTATCTGTGCCTGCGATGTGGAAAATCCCCTTTACGGCAAAAGCGGAGCCGCTTTTGTTTTTGCAGAGCAAAAGGGCGCAGACAAAGCCATGATTGAAGAGCTTGACGAAGGCTTAAGAAGCTTTTCGGAAATTATAAAAAATGACCTCGGCAGAGATGTTTCCGACTTAAAGGGAGCAGGAGCAGCCGGAGGCCTCGGCGCAGGTGCCGTGGTATTTCTCGGCGCAAGGCTTGAAAAAGGTATCGACATCATTCTTGACAGGTCTGATTTTGACAAAAAAGCCGCCGAAGCCGACCTTATCATCACCGGCGAAGGCAGGCTTGACAGCCAGTCCGTCAACGGAAAGGTCATCTCCGGAGTTGCATCAAGAGGCAAAAATCTCGGTAAAAAAATCATTACGATATGCGGCTGTAAGGGAGAAGGCGCCGAAGAAATAAAAAAGCTCGGCGTTGAAAAAATGTATTTCTCCTGCCCCGTTCCCAAGCCCTTTGACCTGGTTAAGCTCACCTGCCGCGAAGACCTTTATACTGCGGCAAAAAAAGCGGCTGAAGAAATTTTCAATAAGTAAAAACAACAGTCACCGATTATTTCACTTGTCGGTGACTGTTTTCTTTATTTTTTATTGTATTTGTTTTTGATAATCTCTATTTTCTTTTCAATGGAATCAAGCTGTTCTTTTGCAAAGTTTTTCATCATGGGAAATTCATTCAGCATACGGTTTTTGCCCTCTTTGCCTGCCGAACGGATGTCACCGGAAAGCTTTTCAAACTTTTCTTTTGTTTCCGTCCACTGCTTGCCGAGTTCCGATTTGCGCTCAATGAGTTTTTCGGTAATTTCATAGATTTCATTGCTGCTTTTGCTTATGATTTCTTCAACCGTATTGCCGAAGGAGCCTGAAATAATATCCCTGAAAGCGGATATTTTATCCATAAGAGCACGGACATCCATGGCGTTTTTGACCGCATTTGCAACATCGATAAGGAAAATGACAAATATCACGGCAAGAAGAACATATATAATATTCATCGGTATTCTGCCAATGTATCTGTCGATAAACGGATGAACAAAATAGAGGAAAAGCACACCCGCAGTGCCCCAGTAAACCGAATGCCTCAGGCAGATTCTGCCCTGAATATTCAGAAATCTGTCGGAATAATCCCACCAACGGGCATGAAAAAGCTTTTCCATAATGACGCTGACGGTAAACTCAACCACATCCGCAAGTACAAGGGAAACGAAAAACACGACCACCGGAGTCAGGTTTACATTCCTGCCGAAAATTTCCGCAGACATGGGAATGTTTTTCACGGGGCTGACAAGAACGAGAAATGTCAACGCTCCCGTTCCGTATATGGGGCAAAGCGGCCCCGTAAGGAAGCCTCTGTTGACCCATTTTCTCGGCTTTACAGAACAATAGCAGGATTCAATAAACCAGCCTAAAGCGCTGTAAAAGAAAAAATAGAATATATCTGTAAAAACGGTTTTCATAATTTTTACTTTCCGTGTTTTTGTTTCTGACAACGGATAAGCTCTCGGGTGGCGCAGTACTTATCCGCAAAACACAGTATAAAGCCTTCTTTATATTTGGGTGGGGTCGGAGTCAAGGGCCACATATGGCGTTTGATGATATTCTCCGTTTTTTCATCAAGGCCGCCGCAAAGAGATTTTGCATTCTTTACGGCAAAGCCGGGGTGACGGTAGCCGTGAAGACGGTGGCCGCCGTTTTTTTCGTGCCAGTCATAGTAAAACAAATCGTGAAGAACTGCCGCTTTTGCCGCCGTTTCATATTCAAGGCCTGCACTTTTGCACAGACGGTATGTAAGATAGGCAACGCCCGTTATATGCTGTAAGCGGTCAATGCTGTCATGCTGAACATATTTTGCAAGGCCGCTTACGGCATCGGTTGAAAGCAGAGCACCCGCACATTGCGTGAAGCCTTCGTCCGGCTCAGAGTCAAGCCTCATGGCACGGTCATAAATATCTCTGATTTTTTCCTTCATTATTTGCAGCTCTCCACAAGCTGTGCATAAGCATTCATAAGAGTAGATGCTGTTTTGCTGCCGATTGAAACGGCAAGGCACCAGGTATCTTCATAAAGTGATTTGCCGTCCTCGCTGAGTCTGTAAGTGATAAGGCCGTAGCTTTCATCGGGGCAGACATATCCGGCGGCGTCATTCATAAGGTCACAAAGAATAACATTGTCGCCGTAGCTTTCACGCAGTGATTTATAAGGTGAATCCTTCAGACCGTAACCGCCGACATAAAGCTCGGAATAAAGCTCGCCGGGGCTGAGGAATATTTTGAGAGCCGTACCAAGCTCCATATATCCGATTTCGGTCGTGGTGTAATACTTTCTTTCGGCTTTGTTGTAGGAAATATCGTTGCTTGCAAGGCCGAGCTTGAGAAGAGCGAGAGATGTACTGTTGTCCATTTCAAGCTTAACTCTGCTGTGCTTAACATTGAGAACGGCCTCAACGGGAATTTCTTCACAGATTTCATAGCCCTCATACCAGGGTGTATAGTTTTCTTTGCCGTTGTATTCCTTGTCGCCGAGCATATCGCCGAGAGTGTCATTAAGCTCTTTTCTTGCCGGATTGTCAAGGCTTGCGCCGAGAGTGATATAAGCCATTTCATAACCGTAGCGAATGGCCTTATCGTGAGAATCAAGGTCAAGTCCGTCGTTTGAATTACCGGTCCATACGCTGTTTGTGCCTACATTGCCCTGAATGAAAATGAAGTTGCTGCCGGCTTTGTTTATGAGCTTTTCCATATAGTAAACGAAGTCGGAGGAAAGGCGGGAATCCATTTCGTGGCCGTAGCTTGTAAGCTCGGGATGAGCGCCGAATGAAACCGCAACGGTACCCTTACTGCCGTCGGCAGGGGCAAACATAAGCTTATGAATATTGCCGTCACAATCATCGGAAACCGTTCTTGCACCCATATAATCCTTAAGCTCAATATCGGTGTAATAAAGAGCGCCGGGCTTCATATCGGCAAGAGCCGTTTCTGCGGATTTTCTTGCCGCAGATGTGATTTTGTCAAGATAATCCTTTTCAACGCCGCTTTTCGGCTTAACGATACCGATAAGTGAAAGAATATTGTTGATAATAGTGGTGAGAGGATGACCCCAAACGCCCTGAGAGTCAATGGCCATGTGGGAATGTATTGCCGAAACCTCAATGGCTTTAACATTGTTTGCCTTGGCAAAATCAGCCATGCCGTTTCTTATTTTAAGCACATCAACATTTGAAATACCGATGCAGTCAACAGAGCAGATAAGAACCTTTCCCCTGCCTGTGTTATCGTCAAGGATTATTGTTCTGACCTTCATTGTTTCTTTGTTGCCGTCATCATCGGTGTAAAAATCCTTTGCGTAAAACCAGGGAACATAGCTGCCTCTGGCATACTTGAAGGGAACGCCGAAATCGTCGGGGATTATGGACTCGGAGCCGTAGCCCAGACTCCACTCATAATTTTCGGAAGCGTTGTCAAGAAATTCGGTATCGCCTGCATAGAAATTATCCTCAGACAGAGGCTTTGTGTCATCCCTTACAAAGGAAAGACGGGGCGCAAGCCTTGCTATGCCGCCGATAATGAGGTCATCAAGCAGGAAATTAACGATTTTTGTTTTTGTCTGACCTTCTTTTTCAAGCTCCTCGGGGGTCTTTTCCTTTGCAGCAAAAGCACCGAGAGAAAGTGAGGAGAGAAGAAGGGAAAGAGTAAGCAGAACTGCCAGAGCTTTAACGATCTTTTTCATAAACATTTTCCTTTCGCATGAATTTATTTTGAAAATATAATACTACATATTCATATCCGTTTCAATAGAAAGTCAGCAAATAAGAAGCTGAGGTATCACTATTATTGCAAAAAACGCCAAAGAAATAATTTCAAATGTTTTAATGAATTCAAGCCCCTTGCCGGGATATTCGCGGGTATATATTCTCATGTTTATAACTGAAGCAAGGGAACCGATAACCGTAATCAGACCCGCTGAATCAAGACCGTAAATAAGAGCTTTGAGATTTACGGTAAACGGCCAGAGAACTATCGACGCGGGAACATTTGAAATCACCTGACTGAGCAGTATGCTCCACCGGTATTCATTCCCCGCAACCGATGAACAGAGAAACTCCGAAATTTTCGGATTTGCCGCCACGGATGATGAAAAAATGAAGAAGCAGAGGAAGGTTATCAGCAAAGCATAGTCAACCCGTCTGAATACCTTTCTGTCAAAAATCAGCAGAGCTGCCGCAACGAACACGGTAACATAAAGCCAGTAGCGGGTTCTTGAAACGATAGTCGCAATGATTACCGCAAAAAGCACAAGATAAACTATTCTGTTGCGTTTTCCCTCCGGAGCCCATTTCTTTTCGCCGGACGGTTCTGCCGAAACAAGCTCCTTACGGTCTTTTCTGTAAAGGAAGATAATAAAAACCGAAAGCAATATCATGCTTCCGACCCATAACGGCAGCATCATAAGCATGAATTTTCCTGCGGAAAGTCCGCTTTCTGAAAAAAGGAAAAGATTCTGCGGGCTGCCGAAGGGTGTTAAGAGCGAGCCTCTCACAGCGGCGATATTTTCAAGCACCGCTACGGGAATAATGTATTTTTCCTTATTGCCTGCTCTGAAAAGAATAATCGTGAGCGGCACAAAAATAATAAGCGAAACATCATTCGTTACAAACATTGAGGAAAAGAAAACAGAAAAGACGAGGAAAAAGCTCATACCGACCTGTGACTTTATCCTGCCCGCAAGACGAATGACGGGAAGAAAAAGATTTTCGCTTTTGAAGCCGTCAAGCACGGACAAAAGCATGAAAAGCGTTGCAAGCGTTTTCCAGTCAATCGAGGAAAACAAAGCTTTTGAGGGCGGAGTTATGAGAAACGAAACAAGTGCCGCAATAACGGCAACCACAAGCATCGCATCTTTTTTTATGAATTCTTTTAGTTTTAGCTTCAAGATGAATTTACCTCACTGAAATATTTCACAGCAGTTCTTTGCTTTACTGCTTTTTGAAAAGCATACTGAATACGACGGCTTTTTATACTGCAAAATAATATCATTTTTTCACGGGCTCTTCAATAATTTATTTCACTTTTTCTTGCTTTTGATAAAGAAAAATATGTTTGCCGATATTCATTTCGCTTGATTTTTCCGTTGAACTGTGATAATATAATCGGCGTAAAATAAATGCAGGGTTAGTATATCGGTAATACGGACGCTTCCCAAGCCTCAGCGGCGGGTTCGACTCCCGTACCCTGCTCCAAAAAAAGCACCCTGTGGGTGCTTTTTTTAATGATGTTTGCCCTATCGGGCAAATGATGTTACCTGCGGTGATGATGTGTGCTTTGCACATGATGTGTCCTGCGGGACATGGCAAACATTACATCATTGCAAACGGAGTGAGCAGCATCATTTCGGCACAAG
>JAZUJJ010000115.1:0-2621 GCA_045642725.1 Acutalibacteraceae bacterium | reverse complement strand
CATTTTGTTGTTAATCCCGTTTCTTTCAAAGACGGCAAGAAATTCAAAAACAAAATCGGCGACCATATGGAACTCAGAAAAATATCTGATGAAATATGCCGTGGACACGAATTATCCGTTCTTGAAAATTCATCATTTTACGGTGGACAGAAAGGTGCGTATTGGATACACAGCAACGGCGGTAAAACACACAGAGATATTCTGAAAGAAGATGTTGAGATATGTATTGAAGCCTCATACAATTTTGATGATTTTATCAGAAATCTCAAAAGGCTCGGATATGAGGTTGACCCGTCAAGAGGTTCTGTTAAATCACCTGACTGGGAAAGAGCAATAAGACTTACAAGTGTAGGCTTTACTGCTGAATTGCTTGAAAACAGATTTTACAAAAACTTTCACAGTCCGAAGCAATACAGAACATATATTCCCGTTCCGAAACAGCGTCCGCTGATAAAACTGCAACATGAGTACGAATATGAAGTAAGACATTTAAGAAGCACAGGCGGTGTACTTGTCGCTTTGGTGTTTTTACTGATTATCCGTTTGCTTGAAGCAGCACGGGAAAGACGGGAGCTTCAGGCACAGGTGGTATCAATAAGAATGGAATATGCTCATATCAATGAACTGAAAAGCCAATATCAGTTTCTGATAGACAACAAAATTTACACAGATACAGACCTGACCGAAGCAATATCAAACGCAAAAGTTGAACTCAATCAGCTTGAAGAACAGCGTAAAAAAGAATACAGCCATAACAGACTCCCGAAAGATGACGAAGATATGGCAGCACACAAACAAAAACGCAGTGAGCTTTCCGAACAGATAAAGCCACTGCGTAATTTTATCAAAACGGCAGAGAAAATAGACAGCCGATACAAAGAACTGATACCCATGCTTGACATGGAAATACAAATGGAACGGGCTTCAATGGAAAGAAGTCTCGGAAGATAATATTACGGAGGAATAGCGTGAAAGAATTAAACAACTCACCACCCAAAAGGCATAAGGAAAAGACCCTGCAAGAAAAAAGTTTTTTGCAGAGTTGGAGATAAAAGCTAAGAGTTAAAGTTAAGCGACAGTTAAACCTTGCTTTTCAAGGAACTTTGTAGCTTGCTTGACAGCCTTAGATAATTGCTTTTCTTTAAGAGATTCAGGCATATCCACTTTGAAAAGGTCGGTGGGATTCCAAGCCTCGCCCGTAGTCAACATTTGGAAAATAGCAGTGAGAATCATTCGTGCGATGGCAATAATAGCTCGTTTCTTTCCTCTGCGTTTAGCAATCTGCTCATATTTTAAGCGGTAGTAAGAATTGTCAGTAGCTTTCACGGCTGCATGGGCAACTTGCACCAATGCAGGTTTGAGATAAACTCCTGCACGTGTAATGCGAACAGACTTTTTCTTGCCGGCAGATTCATTGTTGCCGGGTGTTAATCCCGCCCAACAACACAAACGTTTTGAGGAACCAAACTGCGACATATCGTTTCCAATCTCAGAAATTATTGTAATTGCAGAATTACGGTCAACACCGGGAATTGTGCAAAGAAGTGAAATGAGACTTTCGTGTTTTGCGACCATACCATCAATTGCAGAATCAATCTGCGAAATAAGGTTTTCAATGTAATTGAGATGAGAACGGACAATTCTCATACGAAATTTTTGCTCTTGGGTGATGGAATAACCTTCAATAGATTCTAACACGGATTCGGATTTCTTTTTCAAAGAGCGTTGTAAAAGAGAAACACAATATTCCGGATTGAAGGTATCTTCGGATATCAGGTAATCTGTAATTGCAGTTGCAGACTTTCCGAACATATCTGAAACTACAGAATCGAGAGCAACATTGCAAACGGTAAAGGCATTTTGAAAACGGTTTTTCTCACTGCTTTTCATTGAAGTCAGTTTGTAGCGGTAACGGGTAAATTCCCGAAGAATACGAATATCTTTTGAAGGTATAAAGCTACCGGGAACCAAACCTAAACGAAACAAGTCACCAATCCATTTGGAATCCTTGGTATCGTCCTTGTTACCTTTTACAGCTTTTACCCATTTGGGATTAGCAATGGTAACACGGATGCTACGTTTTTCAAGGATATTGAACACAGGAACCCAATACTTGCCTGTAGATTCCATGCAAACATCAAGGCAATTATTCGAGTGAAGCCAATCGGCAAAACGATGTAAATCCGAATTGTAAGTAGAAAAGCGCTTCTTCTGGTAGTGAGGCTGTACACCGTCAGAGGTGGAAATAATTGTTCCCACCAAAAAGGTTTTGTGGACATCTATGCCACAACAAATTGGATAAATAACTTTCAAACAATCTTCCTCCCTGTAAAAAATGTGAGGAAGAAGACAGTGACTGAATCATCACACAATTTAACAGGTGCTAAAACAATTCTTAGCGTACGTGCTCAAAGGCAACACTTATTTGTGCTTGAAAAGATGATTCCAACACTGATTTTTATACTGTTTTAAGTAAGAAGTACCTCTACGACTCCTCCTACCGTGCGTTGTAGTGTGTCTTCCTCCTCAAAACAATTATACAATAAAAATTGCCGCTGTTCAGCACTCTTTAATTCCTATTTGTGCTGACGCTTTAGCGGCAGAATGGAGATTTTTATGAA
>JAZUJJ010000114.1:0-2723 GCA_045642725.1 Acutalibacteraceae bacterium | reverse complement strand
TGACCTCTGACCTCATCGGGAGCGGCGGAAACACCGCACTCGAGAACATAGGGCAGCTCCATGATAACGCTTTCGATTTCAAAGGGCCCTATGCGGTAGCCGGAGGACTTGATAACATCATCAACACGGCCGACATACCAGTAGAAGCCGTCTTCGTCGCACCAGGCGGCGTCTCCGGTGTGGTAATAACCGTCGTGCCAGGTTTCTGCCGTCTTTTCGGGGTCATTATAATAGCCTACGGAAAGTCCGCAGGGTGAGCCTTCGGAAAGGTCAATACAGATTTCTCCGGTTTCTCCGGCGGGAACGGGCTTGCCTTCCTTGTCAAGAAGCTCTACCTTGTAAATGGGAGCCGGCTTGCCCATGGAGCCGATCTTATGTTTTGCGCCCGTCATGTTGCCGATTATCATTGTGCTTTCGGACTGACCGAAGCCTTCAAGTATCTGAAGACCCGTAGCCTTTTCAAACTGACGGTAAACCTCGGGGTTAAGAGCTTCTCCGGCAGTTGTCATGTGCTGAACGGAGCTGAAATCATACTTCGTAATATCCTGCTTTATGAGCATACGGAGCATGGTGGGCGGTGCGCAGAAGGTCGTTATGCCGTATTTTGCAAACATCGGCAGAATATCTGCGGCATCAAAACGGTCAAAATCATAAACAAATGTTGCCGCTTCGCAGAGCCACTGTCCGTAAAGCTTGCCCCACATGGCCTTTGCCCAGCCCGTATCGGAAATGGTGAAATGCAGACCGTCGGGGTCAACATTGTGCCAGTATTTTGCGGTATGGAAATGACCGAGTGCATATTTATAATTGTGGGCGGCTATTTTGGGATAGCCGGAAGTTCCGGATGTGAAATACATCAGCATAAGGTCATTGCCGCAGGGAGCGTCATCCGCTCTTGTGAAGTGAGTGCTGTATGCGGTGTATTCCTCGTTAAAGCTTCTCCAGCCTTCCTTTTCGCCGTTGACGATAATCTTGTTTTTAAGTCCGTCATAGGAGGCGCAGGCAAGGTCAACCTGATCTGCCGTATCACCGTCGGCGGTGCAGATTATGGCGGAAACACCTGCGGATTTGAAGCGGTACTCAAAATCGTGAGCCTGAAGCTGATTTACGGCAGGAATTGCAATGGCACCGATTTTATTAAGTCCGAGCATTGCAAACCAGAACTGATAATGCCTTTTGAGAACAAGCATTACTCTGTCGCCGCGCTTGATACCGATAGATCTGAAATAGTTGGCACAGCGGTTGGAATTCTGCTTCATGTCCTTAAAGGTAAAGCGTTTTTCTTCCTTTTCCTTTGAAACATAGAGCATGGCGAGTTTTTCGGGCTCACGGTCCGCAACGCCGTCAACTATATCGAAAGCAAAATTGAATTTGTCTTCGTTTTTGAATTTAATCGAAACCGGAGTACCCTTTTCATTCTCAACGGTGTCGATAAATTTGCTGTAAAGACGCTTTTTGCTGTCTTTTTTATGAGTAACGGGAGCAGCCTCGGGAATTGTCTTATCCGCCGTAAGCTCAGGTATGGGCTCACCAGTGGGATTGAGAACGATTGCGTAGAATGAGCAATCCTGACCGTTTACGGCTATCATGCCGTGAGGCGTATCGGAATCATAATAAATGCTGTCGCCGGGGCCGAGAACCTCTCTGTGTTCACCAATCTGAACCATAAGCTGACCGTCAACAACTATGTCAAGCTCCTGACCTGCGTGGCTTGTCAGCTCAATGTCCTTGCGCTGTGCCGCCTCGTCATATTTGCTTCTGACGAAAAGCGGGTCTGCAATTCTGTTCTGAAAAGCGTAGGCAAGGTTATAGTAAGTCATGCCGTGAGCATCTGCAATTTCCGGGCCCTTACCGCTGCGGGTAACGGTGTAAGAATTAAGCGTGGGGCTGTGTCCCTCAATAATATCGGTAACGTCAACGCCGAGTGCAAGAGCACATCTGTAAATGAAGGCAAAGTTAAGGTCACTCTCGCCTTTTTCGCAAGAAGTATATTCGGCAACGGAAACGCCTGTTTTTGCCGACATATATTCCGTTGTGTAGCCTTCGATTTCACGAAGCTCCCTGATACGGGAAGCCATTTCTTTGATTTTGAAATCAAGTCCGGTTATTTCCATTGGTTTCCACCTCATTCCGGGGCGTAATAAAAAACCCGCCCCAAAGCTGATAAATAACTTTGAGACGAGCAATGATATTCATAACCCGCGGTACCACTCAAATTGTGCTTAAAGCACCACTCAGGCTCAAACAAGCCTTATGCCTTTACGCAGCAGTCACGGAGAGGTTCTACTCACTTTCGCTTTCTTCCTCCCGGCTCGGAAGCTACAATCATAAGCCGCTGTGCCGACGGTTCACACCAAACACCGTCTCTCTGAAGGCCGCCTGCTTACATTCTCTTCGTCAAAGCCTTTATTAGATAATAAATCAACTTTGTTTTTTTGTCAATATTTAATTGTTCAAAAATATCCCCTGCGAATGCACGGATTAAAGTACATTCTGCACAATATCAAAGCTTGTTTCTGATTATCTTGCCGCTGACAGTCTTGGGAAGCTCGTCACGGAAGACGACCAGTCTGGGATATTTATAGGGAGCCGTATGCTCCTTGACATACTGCTGAATTTCCTTTTTAAGCTCTTCCGTGGGCTCGGTGCCCTTGGTAAGAACTATTGATGCCTTGACTATCTGACCTCTGACCTCATCGGGAGCGGCGGAAACACCGCACTCG
>JAZUJJ010000113.1:0-8895 GCA_045642725.1 Acutalibacteraceae bacterium | reverse complement strand
ATAATCCGCACTTACCGCTGCGACAAAACGGTCAACATATTCCTTATAGCTTTTTGCACCCAGCTGCGATTTTACGGCACCTGCGGGGAACAGATTTGAAAAAGCAAATCTGCCGGGCAGATATTTTTCGTATATCCGGTGGAATTTCGCGATTTTGCTGAAGCTTTCGGTATGCGGTTCATCAAAAAGACTGTCACCGACCGAGGCGGGATGCGGCGTGAAACCGCTGAAAATATTCTCTTCTTCATTAGCCGATGAAATATCAAGCTTGTTTTTTGATGTGAATTCATGGATCTCTCCGCCTATTGCGGCAAGCCCGTATTTTTCGCACCAATCGAAGATCTGCTCTGCGTATTCGCCGCTGTTGCCGTTAATGATAAAATCAAAGCCGGCATCGGCAATGAGTTTAATATCCCGTTCGGTCACCCTCGGACGATCGCCGAACAGAGTTGTTGCGGTGAGGATCTTATCTCTGTCAAGCTTGCCGCCGAGGTTGGCGGAGGGTTTTCTGATTGGTTCGCCGAGATTTCCCTCGGCAATCATCTTCCGGTCTGCTTCACGGATTGCCTGCTCATCTTTGGTTTTGGCGGGCGAGATAAACGCCGCAAAATCCATCAGCATTGTCAGATATTTGTTATCGAAAATATCCGCCGTAATCGTAAACTTTTTCTTTTTCAAAATTCCACATCCTGACTCGTCGGGGAATATATAGGATTCCCATAATTTTTTAATATTGATTTCTGATTAAATATTATAAATGATACTCGAGAAAAATCAAGAAATATAAAAGTTATATTTATACTGTATTTTGCAGGATATAACAAGAAATATAAGAGGATTCTTGACTGACAGTGAAGAAAAGATTACAATAAAAATATAACATGAAGGGGAGACTTGAATATGATATTTTTAGGTACCGGTGCCTCTGAAATGATTCCGGATCCGTTTTGCAGCTGTGATGTATGCAATTATGCAAGAAAGCATCCTGAAGAACAGCGTGTGCGTTCTTCATTTATGTTTGATGCCAATACTCTTATTGATATCGGGCCGGATGTTTTTGCTTCTTCAATGAAATTCGGAGTAAATCTCAATTCTGTTAAAAACATTCTCCTTACTCATACTCATGAAGACCACTTCAGTATTGATAATCTGGACGTAATCAGCTGCAACATACCGAAGCCGAAAGATATGTTTACCGTTCATCTTTCGCCTGAAGGATATGAGTTTGTTACATCAATGACAAAAGTCATGAAGGAAATAAATCAGAATCCCATGAGTTGTGTTGACAGAGGTTTCTATAACTACGAAGTACACAAACCCTTTGAAGAATTCAGAATGGACAATAAAACCGTATTTCCGGTTGTGGGATTTCATACCGGAAGAGGGGAAAATGAGAAGTCTTTTAACTACAGAATCAAAGACGAAAAAGGAACGCTTCTTTATGCACTTGATACTGGTGTATATCCCGAAGAAACAATCGAAGCATTATCGGGTGTTCCCGTTGATATCCTTATTATGGATGCAACATTCGGCTCATGCAGAATGGATTCCGCCTGCACACATCTTGATGCATATACTTTTGTTTCACAGCTTGAAAGACTTGTAAAAGCCGGAACGGTAACTTCAAAAACCCGGGTTTTCGCTTCTCACATCAATCACTATAATCGGTGGACTCATGATGAATACGAGAAGTTCCTGAAAGACAGCTGCCCCGGTCTGAACATCACCGTTGCAAGGGACGGAATGATAATCTGATTTTTTATTTTCAGATATAAAGAATTACTGTTAAATAATCAATTTTTCATAAATAAATCCAAGGAGGGAAAACCGTGCGTTCATACATCAACAAAAACGCCGATATCAGGTATAAAAACATTCTTGAAGGAAACGAGACTTTTCCGTTTTTCTTTACCTACGGAGGTAAAGAATATCGGGGATTCAAAGAGCTTGAGCTTAATGATAAAATCACGAAAATATCGGGGGAAAGGGAAACCACGGATTTTTCATATATACTCGATGAGAATATCCGTGTGAATGTCAGACTTTGTTATACATATTCTCACGGATTCTGCGAGTGGACGGTATGGTTTGAAAATATCGGGAATTCAAATTCTCAAATCATTTCGGATGTTTACTCAAGAATAAGCTTTGAAGGGGAAAAGCCGCGTCTTTGCGGAATCCTCGGCGACCACGAAAATCAGTACCGCCCGTATTCATACGATTTATCCGAAGATTTCGTTCATTTCGTTTCCGACAGCGGACGGGCAACTCATGTTAATTTCCCCTATTTCAATCTTGAGTACGGTGACAAGGGGAGCATGATCGCAATCGGCTGGGCAGGAACATGGACTGCGGATTTTTCGTATTCAGACGGAATTACAACATATACCGGAAGGTCTGTAAATAACCTTAACACTTTTCTGAAACCGGGTGAAAAAATCCGGACGGCTCTTTTTGTTTTCGGTGAATATACCGTGAGAGACGAGATGTATGCCGCAAATTACTGGAGAGACTGGTTTATTAAATATAATCTTCCAAAGGCGGATTCGCAGGGGAATGAACTTGAGCCGTTTTCAACCTGCTGCATTGCCGGTGATACGGGAATGCCGAATTCAGACGGAAGTATTTCGGAAACCAAGGATACATGGCGCAGATCTCTTGAAAAAATGTTCAAAGAAGATTGTAAGGTAGATTTTCGCTGGTTTGACGCGGGCTGGTATATCAAGCCCGATTTGGGCAGTCCCGTTCCTTATGAAAACGGAAATGACTGGTGGGATACAGTCGGAACATGGGAGCTTGACCCGAGAAAGTGGCCCGGCAAAACATTTCTGGAATCAACGGAATTTGCCCGCCGGAACGGTATGAAAACACTTATGTGGTTTGAACCTGAGCGTGTAACAGACCCCGATAACCTTGAAAAGAATTTCGGCTACAAAAAGGAATGGGCGATACGCTGTCCGGGTGAAGGTGCCATTTCGAATAATATCGGAATTCCCGAATGCTTCGAATGGACGGTAGGACGGTTAAGCAAAACACTTAGTGAAAACAAAGTTGAAATGTACCGTGAAGACAACAACTGTGACCCTGCAAAGCTGTGGAGTTATCTTGACTCGCTTGAAGAGTGTGGCCGTACAGGAATTACTGAATGTAAGTTTATTGAAGGGCATTATAAAATGTGGGACAGACTTATTGCCTGCACTTTATCATACGGCGGCTGCGGATTTGTTGATTCGTGTGCAAGCGGCGGCGGCCGGAATGACCTTGAATCCATGCGGCGCGGAATCCCTCTTCTCAGAAGTGATTCCGACAGAACGACCTCGGCGCTGCGTTTGTCAATGAGCCACGGCTTCAACAGATGGATTCCGTTTTGCGGAGCAAATACAAAAGAAAAGCTTGAGGAATTATCACCTGTAGGTGAAACCAGTCCGTATGTCTGGAGAGCATCTTATCTGCCCGTACTGAATGTTGAATCACTTTGGATTCATGAAGACCCGAAAAATTTCCCGATGACCCGTTTCGGTCTGAAAGAATGGAAAAAAGTCAAGCCGTTTTTGCTGAAAGAATTTTATGTTCACACTCCCTGGCACAGCAAAAATGATACGTCGGGCTTCTGTGCATTCAGCTACTATGACAGCGAGGCAGAGAAAGGCGTAATAACCGCTTTCCGTCAGGAGACCTGCGAAGAAAACGAGCTGAAAATAACCATTAAGTATGCCGATAAACAGCGTTCATACACTCTGTGTGATGAGGATTCCGGAAACGTAACGAAGTATTCCGGAGAAGAGCTTCGTGAAGGAATAAGTATATTCTTTGACTCTCCTAAATCATCTCATTTATTCTGGATAAGTGCAGAATAAAAGCCGTAATCGGAGGGAATCTCATAAACCGTTTATGCCTTGAAATGTGATGTTTCCGACAATCTGTTATAAGAAAACCCGTGAGTAAATGCATCTTCGATGCTCAGACAAAAAGAAAACAGCCTCCGGCACAATTCTATTTGAACTGTATCGGAGGCGTTCTTTATATCTTATATTTTCTTTTGATATTGAAATGAAAGGCAAAATTTACTATAATATTATTCAAAAGAACTGACAAAGTAATGTTTTCCGTATAAAGGGTGAACAGAATAGTGAAGCATATTTCAGGAGCTTGGTTTGAATTCAGGCATCATTCTCTTGCCGAAGGAAAGTATTGGAATGATACTTGCAGCACATTTACGGCGGCACAATGGCGTGAAAAGGTAGCTGAAGCGGCATCGTTGGGGCTTAAATACCTTGTACTTATGAATACAGCTATTGTCTATGACAATAATGAATATTGTTATTTTGATACCGATATTTTCCCGTTTGCCGATATTGAATGTAAAGACCCCATAGGCGAATTGCTGACTGCGGCGGATGAATGCGGTATAAAAGTTTTTGTTTCCTGCGGATTTTACGGAAACTGGACTAAGGCTGCGGAGAATATAAAATCCGAGGCTGTACGTGAAAGGGCGTTTAAGGCTATGCGTCAGCTTTGGGAGATATATGGCTCACATCAGTCATTTTACGGTTGGTATTTTCCCGATGAAACCTGCATAATAGGGCATTTCAGCAAGAGCTTTGTAAAGTATGTGAATGCTTACTGTGCTGAAACACAGAAAATTGCGCCCGGAACCAAAACGCTGATTGCACCGTTCGGTACAAAAATTGCCATTCCGGACGGAAAATTCGTAAAGCAGTTAAAAGAAATGAATGTGGATTTTATAGCGTATCAGGACGAGGTCGGTGTTAAAAAATCCACTCCCAAACAGACAAGCCGATACTACAAAAGGTTAAGGAAAGCCCACGATAAAGCCGGAAAAAGCAAACTGTGGGCGGATATTGAGTTGTTTACATTTGAGGGTATTGTTTATCATTCTGCACTTGTTCCCGCACCGATTGAACGCATTAAAAAGCAGATAGAGGCGGTTTCACCCTTCGTTGACGAAATACTCTGCTATCAGCATATAGGGCTTGTAAATGCACCGGATTCCACTGCGTTTTGCGGCCATCCGGATTCCGTAAAGCTGTATAATGCTTTGAGGGAAATAAACGAAATATCAGAATAATGCAACAATATTAACTTTAATAATGAGCAAATTATAATCAATGAAAAAGCGGATTAACCTGAAATTTTGGCTAATCCGCTTTTTTAGCTATCTTTTTTTATTGAATCCAGATTATTTCCGAGCCGACGGCTTGTGTGATTGTTACATCTATTCCGGCAGACATCAGTTCCGAACCTGTTTTGTAAATATTCCGGGTTTTATTGTCTTCGAACACAAGCTGATATTGTTTTTCAGGCTCCAATCCGCAAAGAGTAATGTGAACCGTTTCGCCTGCTTTTGATGAAGGCTTAAAGAGGAAAACTGCACCCTGAATATCGCTTTCGGCGTTCTGTGCCGCATACATTAATCCGTCCCAGTTTGTTCCGTCAGGTCTCGGAAGTATGTGGTAAAGATTTCCGTTACGCACAAGAGGACGGATCTTTTCTTTATACAGGGAAGCATATTCTTTGTAATAATCTGTTTGCAGGTTTCCGGTCCAAGTGCTGAACATCGGCACACCGAGGCACTGAGTTCTGAATTGCATATCAAGCATAGCATCTTTGAACTGAGAATCGGTCATAGAACCCTTGTCGGTCCCGGGGTGGAAAGTTTCGCATTCGGGGTTTGCAAAGTCCTGATTGCAGGGCATCTGTAATTGAGAAGGATGAATTATATAACTGGAATCGTAAAATGTTGCTCGCATTCCGGCGTAGTTTGCGGCATCGTCGCAATTGATGACCACTGCTTTGGTCGCGGTGAAAAGATCTTTCATTGAGCCGCCGCTTGAACAGCTCTCATATCTGAATCCGCTGACATTATTATATAGACTGTCAACAAGTTCACCGAATCCGGTAGTGCACCAATACTGAACATCTGTGCCGTTTGCGTCGTGCCTGTTGGTTTTATCGGACCAATAGCAAATGGGCTCAAAATCGGAGCGCCATGTTGTGACACCGGAGGTAATAAAATAATCGCTCAGATATGTTTTCAGAAAGCTGACACATTCCTGATTGCCTAAATCCGCAGATTTACCCATTCCGTTGTCAATGCATCTGTTTGAAAACCACTCGGGATGAGACAGCGAGTTGAATTCCCCGTATTTTTCGGTCGGAGTTCCGTCGGGCATTACCGTATCATGCAGCAGCCCGTAGGTTGTAACGGAAATATTACGGTTTTTTGCAATATCCGTAAATTCCCTTATGCTTGAACATCCGTATCCGTTCAGAACATTGATATAATCTTGATTTCTCAGGCGCCAGGAGCCTTCAAGCGACTTCCAGTTTCCGCTGACTTCATCTGACCACCAGCCGTAGTCCCACTTGATTGATTCCGTTCCGTAAGTGTCAAGACCGGATTGCATATCCATCTGTGTCAGCGGTTCGTTTTCGTTATCTCTAAGAATGGCGGGCACTTTATGCTTAAAAAACCATTGCTTGAAAACATTGCTTCCGTCATCAATTGTGCCTTTGAATATACCGAGATACACGGTAGGAAAAGTGAAAGTGCTGTTTTTGCTTACAATCGTGGAAAAGTAACCTTTTTTATCGGATATTTTATCCATATCAACGCTGACGGATGTTCCGTTTATTCCGCCTTTGACATTTATGCGGCCTGATGACCATTCCAATGCCGAATATATGCCGCCTGTTTTATCCGAAACAAAAACCATCGGCAGCCAGCCGTTTTCATTCCAGTTCTGAAACGTATTCAGCCATATGGATTTATCGGTAAACAAATTGATTTTTTCGGTATAGATTCCCGAGCCTTTATAAATTCTTCCGTCATAGTGGGTATAACCCTCAGCCATACCGCTTTCTTTTTTTATTGAAGTTAAAAATTCATCTTTTGCGTGAATAAAATCAAAAGCCGCAAAGCTTTTGGGAGTGATGCGTGTGTCTTCTGAGCCTTTGTTGATTATTTCGGTCACAAATTCAAACGGACCGGCAGTGTCCGTGTGAGCCGAACACGATACATTTAATGCAATATTATCCGAAACCGAATTGAAATGATATACGGCAGCGACACTGTCTTTATTGACGGTTGTTGTGCAGCTGTCGAATTTCCAGCCGTTCCGAAATGCGGGAAGTGCAAATTCAGAAGCTTTGGTAACTTTGTTTTCGCTTGAACCGACACTTGATAAATATGTTACATAGAGTCTGTTTTCCGAAATATCGAGCCCTATAACGCTGTCTTCGGTTTTCAGAAAGCAGGCGTTTCCGTTTTTAATTATACCTCCGCTGTCATCCGGCTTGCTTTGCGAAAAAAAGCTGCTTTGATCGGCATCCCCGGAATATATATGAATTACATTTGAAAGGAAAGGAAAGACCGACAGTAAAAATACAAGGAATGCAATAGGCAGTATTGTTGAATAAAGTTTAATTTGTTTGATAAAATCACCCCCAATAATTTAATTATATATTTTTTCCGAATGAAGTCAATCGCTTCCACTGCGTTAAATATAATAATTTTTTGATATAATGCTATGGAATTTATTTTTGTATCGTGTTACAATTTAATATAATAAATCCGAATTTCAAAACGGAAGGATGTTCTGTTTATGAAGAAAATAATTTCAGCTTTCCTCATTTTTGTTATGCTTTTCAGTGCGGCATTGCCTGCCTTTGCCGAAGCGGAGTCACAGATGACCTCCGTATCTGCCTTATCGGAAGACGGCAGTTCATTTTTCAAAACCGTGATAAACCATATCAGAGAGCTTTTTAATCGCATCGGAGCTTTTTTCAGAGAGCTTTTCGGCAACAAACACGTTGATGTTCCCGCAGAGCCGCTTGAAACTATTACGACTCCCGACGGAAATGAAATGCATCTTGTGTGGAATGATGAATTCAACTCCGATTCTCTCGACAGCACCAAATGGACTCTCCGTGCAAAAATGAACCAGGGCGATATAAAGAACGGAACAGATGAACATAATGTAATGGTTCAAGACGGCAATCTTGTTATGCGCTCATGGAAAGAGGGGGACGGTAAATTCTCCACAAATACTTCCGTGACAACCGACGGAACGATGAGCTATAAATACGGCTATCTTGAAATGTACGCCAATGTTCCTTTTGTTGAGGGCTGCTGGCCGTCATTCTGGATGCAGTCAAAGGATATTCACCGCAGTGTGCCGTATATGACGGAAATTGATATTTTCGAGATATACGATACCCGTAATATTGTTGCGCCGAATATTCATAAATGGTATTCGGGGGATGAACATTATCAGGCAGGCGGCAGAAAATGGGGCTATAAATTCAGAAATAGCATTAATCTGAATAACGAATATCATCTTTACGGCTTCGGCTGGACGCCGGATGAAATGTACTTTACGGTTGACGGAGAGATATATTTCCGCTACGATTTGTCGCAGGATTTCGGCGACAGAAATGACGGTATGCAGGGCTTTAATGACCCCGTTTATATCATTTTCAATAATTTTATTTTCACCGAAAATTCATCATGGAAAAATCCACCCGTAACCGACAAAACCGAATGGCCGATAACCTATAAAATCGACTGGATTCGTCTGTATCAGAAAGACGGCGAGGGACAAATTTTTGACGATACGGGGTATTGATTTCTTGTATATTATATCAAGCTTTTTTCAAAGCCGGAAAAAAGAGTTGAAATGTAAAATCAAATATATTATAATTATTTCGAAAATTTCAGTACATTTGCATTGCTTAGGCAAAAGAGAGTCGAACCCAATATGGTTTTGGCGACATCTTTTTGCCAATATATCGTTAAAAATGCTCGGAATACATAAAGTATTCCTGTGCTTTTTGCCTCATCTTGGCAGAAAATCTGTCTGCCAAAACTGCTTG
>JAZUJJ010000112.1:0-74260 GCA_045642725.1 Acutalibacteraceae bacterium | reverse complement strand
GAAATCAGGAGAACAAGCGAGCTGAGGCCTGTAATTGTCGGATTCGGTCCTGCAGGTTTTTTTGCAGGTCTTACGCTTGCCCGTGCAGGGCTTAAACCTCTTATTATTGAAAGAGGTTCTGATGTTGATAACAGAATAAATGATGTTAAACATTTTTGGTTTGATAAAAAGCTTAATACAGAAAGTAATGTTCAGTTTGGCGAAGGCGGAGCAGGAACTTTTTCTGACGGAAAGCTGACAACAGGCATTAAAGATAAGTTATGCAGAAAGGTTCTTGATGAGCTTATCGCGCATGGTGCTCCGGAAGAAATTGCTTATTCTTCTACACCTCATATAGGTACAGACAGACTCGGTTCAGTAGTAAAAGCAATCAGAGAAGAAATCATTTCTCTCGGCGGAGAAATCAGATTTAATACTAAACTTGAAGAGCTTATTATTGCCAATAAATCCATTCAGGGTATAACAATCAGAAATTCAGACGGTTCATTGACGGATTTTGAAACTGATACATTACTGCTGTGTATAGGTCATTCTGCCCGTGATACTGTTGAAATGCTTTTCAAAAACGGTCTTGATATAATTCAGAAGCCGTTTTCTGTCGGCGTTCGTATTGAACATCCCAGAGAACTTATTGACAAATCACAGTACGGAAGCTTTGCGGGTCATCCGAAGCTCGGTGCAGCGGTTTATAAAATGGCCTGCCATCCTGAGCACGGCAGGGGAGCTTATACTTTTTGTATGTGTCCCGGCGGAACCGTTGTTGCAGCGGCAAGCGAAGAAAAGCGCTGTGTTGTAAACGGTATGAGTGAATATTCCAGAGACGGCAGGAATTCAAACTCCGCTTTGCTTGTCGGAATTGAGCCGGAGAATTTCGGCAGTGACCATCCTCTTGCCGGAATTGAGCTTCAAAGAAACATCGAATCAAGAGCATTCAAAGCTGCGGGAGAAAATTACACCTGCCCGTGTCAGCTTGTCGGAGATTTTCTGAATGATAAAAAATCAACCAAATTATCCTTTGTTGAGCCGACTTGCCCAACCGGAGTTACGCCGGGAAATATAAGAGATATTCTGCCGAAAAAGGTGACGGATACGCTTTCGACGGCGATTGTTAAAATGGATAAATCTCTTAACGGTTTTGCTCTCCCCGATGCTGTGCTTACTGCTCCCGAAACGCGCTCATCCTCTCCGGTTCGCATATTAAGAAACGATATATTCCAGTCAAATATCAGAGGAATATATCCATGCGGAGAAGGTGCAGGTTATGCCGGAGGAATTGTTTCGGCAGCCGTTGACGGTATAAAATGTGCGCATGCCGTGTTACTTGACGAAAACGATGAATGGTGATTAGCTGATTTATCAAAAATTTTACTCGTATAATGTAAAAAATCACGAATTTTTTTATTGTCATTGAAAAAAATATTTATAACTGTTATATTATATAAAATGTCTTTTTCGACTTAATGCTGAAAGGGTGATAAAATGGCAAAATGTCCTAAGTGCGGCAAAAAACTTACCATTTTTAATGTAAGTCAGTTTTGCCCGAATTGCGGCGTAAACATGCGCTTCTACAATTTTGAGGAGACCTTTACCAGAGAGGCAAAATATGCAGAACTTTCAAACGCCGTTATTCATGTAAAAATCAGAAGACTGAAAGCTTCACTTATCGGCTCCAAACTGACAATTTTCAGACTGGTTGCGGCTTTACTTCCTGTAATTTCACTTTTAATTCCGGCAGGTAATATTGACATTGCTTTACCTTTTAAGGACAGAGCGATTGCAATCAGCGGACTCGGCGTTTATGATATGTTTACTGCCGGAGACCTGAACTTTATTATGTCAATGCAAGGCGCGGATATTGTCGGCCCGGGCTTCAAATCGTTTTTTATTGCTTTGGCCGGATATGTTGCTGTTGCCCTTTTTGTTGTTCTGACTTTGCTCATGACTGTTCTTTGCTTTTGCAGTTATAAAAAAATGCAAAAGGTTATAGCAACTTTTGCGGGTCTCGGAATCTTAGCTTCAATTGCCGACTATATTTTTATTCTTAAAATGGTTTCTGCCTGCAAATCTGTTCCCGTCATTTCCGCTTCATCGGGTTTCGGCCTTTTCGTTTCAATTCTGATGTTTGCGGTTGTTCTTGTTATTAATATCATTCTTGCTGTCAAAGGAATTGATGTTGAATATGAAGAGGGCATGGAAGAAAGAACAGAAATATATTATAAAGTAAAGAAAAAACAAATCAATCTTGATGAGCTTCCTCAGCCTGTGGTTGTAACTGCCGAAACCAGAAAGATTGATGAAGAAATAGCCAAAGAGGAAGCTGCTTTGCTTGAAAAGAAAGCTTCGGAAAATGTAAAGGAGGGAAATGATAATGAGTAAAAAGCCTTTTGATAAAGGAAAAGCTCTTACTGCAGGTGTTATCATAATCCTCATTCTTATATTTGTCGTTCTTTTCTGGTATGGCTTAAATAAGGTTCTTGCCATGGAAGGCTCATTCCCTCCGAATGAACTTGTTGAAGGTGTTATTGCTGCTCCCGAAACTGCCGAAGAAGCTTCTTCGTTGCTTAAAAAGAGCTTTGATGAAGCGGCCGAGCTTAAGCCCCAGCTTTCAAGAAGCGATTCTTTTGATATTAACGGCGGATTTTATGAATCGGAATTTTCCGATAATCTTAATGTTGCCGTTGATTATATTCTTGATGATTTGGAGTCGAAGCTTGAAGAAGACTTTGAAGGCTTTACCTCGGAATTCGGTGAAGCTTTCCCCGAAAAAACAATGATTCCCGATGTTACCGCTGCCGATCTTGAGCCTTATGAATATTATATTTGTGAAACCTGCGGAGCAAGAAGTGAATCACCCTGCGACATTTGCGGTGATTGTTCAAGTGAAAGCCCTAATGTAAAAAAATCAGTTCCCGTATTTTGCGATTATATTTATTATGAATGCTCAAGCTGCGGCGAAACAAGCAGAGTTCCTCTTGAAAACTGCGAACCTTGCGGCAGTGTTTATCCGTATATAATGAAATATAGGGATGAATATGAAATTACACTTGAGGTAAAAGAAAGCGCTCTTGAAAAGCTTTTTGCTCCTATTTCAAAGGAAGATGCAGTTGCGCTTCTCGGTGATGAACTTGATGATACCATTGAGCTTAATAATTTCGATATTTCCTATGATAAGCTTCAGATTTTTTATAAGATAAACAGACTTTCGGGCAAAATCAGCTATCTTGAATACAGAAAGATTATGACCGTTGAAGCGGATGTTACATTTATCGGTGATTTTGCTGCTCTCGGTGATAATGTAGTAATATTTAATGTTAATGAATCAAACAGGTTTAATTTTATTTGGCCCGGTCTTTCACTTAATAATCACGAAATGGTTATTGAACCCAAAGCAACAGATAACCTTCTTGCAACTCTGACCTGTACAGATCCGACCAAACCCGTTGTTACCTGGACTTCATCTGATGAATCCGTTCTTACGGTTGATGATGAAGGATACATTAAAGGCGGCAAGGAGCCCGGAACCGCAACCGTTACTGCTTCATTTGAGTTTAACGGAGTTACTTATACAGACTCATGTATTGTCAATGTAAGAATTCCTGTTGAGTCTGTTGCACTTAATAAGAGAAAAGCTAAAATTGATGTTGGCGAAGAGGTTACTTTTACTCCTAAATTTTCTCCGTCAGATGCGTCGGTTCAGACTGTTAAGTGGTACACGGAAGACGAAAAAATCGCTTCTGTTGATACTGAAACAGGTCTTGTAAAAGGTGTATCAAAAGGCACAGTAACCGTTTATGCTCTTTCTGATGACGGCTATTTCAAATCTTCTTGTGAGGTGACAGTTGAATGAGTGAAGAAAAAACCACCGCAAAGAAAAGCTTTGTAGAAGGCGTATTCGGCGCTGAAAATAATTCTGCCGCCAATCTTGAAGAAGAAAAGCTCGGCAAATTCAGCAGACTCGCCGTTAAAATGTTTCATACAGGTGTCCTTTCTCCCAAAGAAATGATGCTTCCTGCATTTGGTGAATTTGCTTCCAAGCTTCTTAAAGGTATTACATATTACAGAACGCTTTATTTTGTTAATGTTCTTAAGATTGATATGACTTATGTTACTATCATTCTTACGCTTATCGGTATTTATGATATCCTTAACAATCCTCTTATGGGTGCTGCTTATGACCATACAAGAACCCGTTGGGGTAAAGCAAGACCTTATGTTGTTTTTTCGGCAATTCCTTACTTTTTGAGTACGATTATCTTGTATTCAGGCGCAATGGTTCTCGGTGACAGAGCAGGAGACGACCCTAAAAAGATTATCTTTGTTTTCGTTATGCTCTTTATTCAGGAAACATTTTCCACTATATATTCAATACCGCGAGATAATCTTGTTACGCTTCAGACCGCGTGTCCCAAAGACAGAATTACCGTTGGTCTTCTCCAGAACTATATCGGTGAGCTTGGTTCACAGATAGTTTATATTATTTTCCTTCCTCTTATGGAACTCAATAATAAAGGCTACATCAATGCTCCTCTTCCCGTTATTTTCTTTATCATTTCCGCAATTACCGGTACTGTCGGATGCGCAAGCAATATAGCTATGGCAATCGGCTGTAAAGAAAGAGTTCTTCTTCAGCCCAAACCCGCACCGATTACCAAATCTGTTTTCTATATCCTTAAAAACAAATACGCCCTGCGTAATTTCGTTGCAAATTTCCTTACATCCTGGTGGGCAGACGGCGGATATTCCTGGGATGTTGTTACTCAGCAGGAAATTTTCGGCGGTTCTATCTGGTCTGCAATCGCATATATGCCTTACAACATCATGGATGCAGTCAGCATTACATTTATTCCGAAATTCCAAAAGATTTTCAAAAACAACAACCGTAACGCAGTTATCGCTCTCAGACTTTGGGACCTTATCTGCAGTATAGGACTTTGCATATTCGGAATTCCGAATGTTGATAAAAAACCTGTTATTGTAGCTGTATATGCTCTGTTTTATGGCCTTAATGCCTGCAACAACGGTCCTGCCAATGTTTTTGAAGCAGAACTGGGAAGAGAAATCAACGATTATACCGAATATGTTACCGGCGAAAGACCCGACGGTACTTTCTCGATTTTAACAGACCTCATTACTAAAATTACATCACCTTTAAATGCCTGGTTGACAATCAAAATTTTCAAGTGGTCAGGTTATGATTCAACAATTGATATGCTTCCATGGTCACAAGGCAGCAAAGTTATTTATCAGAAGGTCTGGTTCCTTTTTGTAGGTATCAATCTGCTGCCGAGAGTTGTAAAGATGATTCCTTACATTTTCTATGATTTGATAGGTGAAAAACGAGAGAAAATGTATATTGCTCTTAATGAAAGACGTGCTTTGCTTGCCAATGAAGATAATGTAAATGAAGAGCTTGAAGAAATGATTGAAACACTTGAAGAATCGCAGGAGAATGCATAATGGAACAGTTTGTTGCCGATCAGATTAAATACGGGCTTAAATATTTACCCGTAAATCTTGCAAAATCTTTTTTCATTAAACAGTCTAATCCGGAAACTGTAGCTTTAAGAAAAAAAGGATTTATAAGAGGTGTCTGTCACCCGTCCGACAATTATAAGCAGATTAAAGATGCAAACATCGAATGGATAAGAAATGATATTCCTTATCCGTTCGATGAATCGGGAAATATAACCGAGTCTTTCCTTAATTATAAAGAGAATTGTCGTAAATTTGTTGATAACGGTATAAAAGTAATGGGTGTAACACCTTATCCTCATTCTTTTATTTCAGCAGGTGTTGACATAAAATCCGGAAATGTTGATGATAAGATAAAAGAGGTTGCTGTATTTCTTGCAAAAGAATTGCAGGGGCTTGTAAGTGCATTTCAGGTTACAAATGAAATGGGTATTCCTCGTTTTACAATTCCTCTTACGATGGATGAAGCGGCCCATTTTATTGGAATTCAGCTTGAAGCTCTTGATCCGGTCAAAGGCGATATACTTATCGGATATAATTCGGCCGGACCGCAGGCTGACCTTCATCTGAAGCTTAAGCCTTATCACAAATATTGTGATTATGTAGGTGTTGATATTTATATCGGCTGCTTCTATGTAGGTGGCTTTATGTGGCTTTTTGATGCTCTTATAAGGTATCTATATGCTTTTACCGGCAAGCCCATTCTGCTTCAGGAATTCGGTTATATCGGTGCAGGTTCACCGAAAACAAAAGCTCAAAAGAAAAAGATTCTTCAGGATTACGGTGCAGACAGCGAAAAGAAAGCAAAGGAAAATATCGAGAGCTTTGTCGAAAAGATGCCGAAAGGATTTTCCGACCATGTTCGTTTTCTTGCCGATAATAAACCTGAAAGATTTTATAATCTTATTTTTAAGAGTGATCTTGTCGATCATCTTTACAGAGAACTTCCCGCAATCGTTAAAATACCCGGTTATCCTCATACACCTGAGGGGCAGGGCAAGTTTTTCTCTGACATTCTTTCAAGATTATACGCTATGCCTTGTGTTTGCGGTGCAATAATCTATTGCTACATGGATTCCGATCACTGTTATGTATGCGGTCAAAAAGATTGTCCCGTTGAAACACGTTGGGGCCTTGTTGACTGTGACGGCAATCCGAAGCCTGCATATAATGCAGTCAGAGAAGAATTCGGTAAAATCAAATGGTTTGAAAATGTGTAAGCAAAAGTAATCTCAAAGCTTAATGAGATTGACTATTTTTGCCTGACCGGAGGTACTTATGTTTAACGGTAAAATGAAAGCTGTGACATTCAGCTATGATGATGGCATAACACAGGACAGAAAGCTTATTGATTTATTTAACAGATATGGCTTGAAATGTACCTTCAACCTTAATTCAGAACTTCTCGGTACAAATAATGCGCTTATCAGAAATGATTATACGATAGCTCATTGTAAGCCGAGACCCTGCGAGATCAAGAAGATTTATAAAGGTCATGAGCTTGCGGTTCATACGCTTACTCATCCTAATCTTACAGGCTGTTCCGAAGAAGAAATCATTCGTCAAATAAATGAAGACAAGAAAAACCTCACCGAAATTTTCGGAGAGGAAATTGTCGGAATGGCATATCCTTGCGGACATCCTAATTATGACTCGAGGGTTATGGATATAATCAGGAACAAAACCGATATAAAATACGCAAGAACGATTGTCTGCTCTCATAATTTTGATTTGCAGGATGATTTAATTGAATTCAAGCCGACAGTTTACCATCTTGATTGGCTGGAAATGTTCAGACTTGCAGAAGAATTTATCACTATGAAGCCGGAAGAGCCTAAGCTGTTTTATATTTGGGGTCACAGCTACGAATTTGATTTTGATAATACCTGGTCACGCATGGAAGAATTTTGTAAGCTCATTTCCGGTCATGATGATATATTTTACGGAACGAATAAAGAGGTCCTTTTATAATGTTAAAGCACGGGTCAATTCTGATCCGTGCTTTATTGTCTATTATTCGTATTTTGCTCTTTCTCCGCCGATAAATTTAGGCCTTGTTTTTGCGCCGTTGATTTGTGCGCAGCCAATGCGGTTATTTTCAAAACGAAGGGGAACGGCAACTCTTTTCAGATGCATTCCGATCATTGTGTTCCCTATATCTATTCCTGCGTCGGCCTTGATTTCTTCGACTGCGACGGGGTCGTTAAAATATTTATATACAGTTGTTGCAAATGAGCCGCCTGCGTGCGGGTGGGGGACAACGGAAACAACTTCATATCCCTTTCTTTCGGCAACAGCCCTTTCAACTATCAGAGCTCTGTTGAGATGTTCACAGCACTGTGCCGCAAAATCAATTTTATTTGACCCGAAAACCTCGGTAAATGCTTTTACAAGTTCATCAGCTGTATCGGTGCTGCCGCTTGAACCGATTTTTTCGCCGATTACTTCACTTGTTGAACATCCTATAACGACAAAACTGCCTTCTTTCAGACCTGCTTTTTCAATAAGTTCTGAAGCGACTTTTTTTGTCTGTTCATAAATTCCCATTTTTATTACCTCTCAGTTTTTCCAAAATATTTAATCTGTTTAACCCGGATAATGCGGCAAACGCAAAAGCACCGGAAACAATACTTTGAATCATATTATAAGCAAGGCTGACAATGAAAACGTTTTTTTCATTAACTATAACGGTGTCATAAGAAGCATACAGCACTGCTGCGAATATTTCCGGAAGCAAAGAACACAGAATAAGTTTTAATCTGAAATTACATTTTGATTTTGAAAAGAATAAATAAGCTGCAAAAGAAATCAAAGCTTTTATAATCGCTGTGGCAGGAATGTATATTGTAAAGCCGCTGATAAGATCCGAAATAAATCCGCCAACGGCTGCAGAAAGCATTCCGTAAACAGGGCCGAGGATTATTCCGCCTGTAATAATGAATATATCACCTATATTCATATATCCGCCGACACCCGGAATAGGTATTCTTATCAGCATATTTACGGCACAAATCATAGAAGCCACAAGAGCGGCCGTAATTATTTTTTGTGTTCTTCTTAAATTCATTTGATTACCTCTTGCTATATTCAAGCATTCATATTATAATCTAAATTGGCATTGAATCAAATACCATTTTTATAATAATAATTAAGGCCAGTGGTGAAAATATGCTTACATATTCACTAAATAAAAAATCGGATATACCCATTTATGAGCAGCTTTATTCGGCAATAAAAAATGATATTCAGAATGGCGTTATTGAAGGCGGAGCAAAGCTTCCGTCAAAAAGGTCTTTTTCAGAGCATCTCGGTATAAGTAAAATAACGGTTGAAACGGCATATAGTATGTTGATTTCGGAGGGCTATGTTTATTCGATTGAAAAAAAGGGGTATTATGCAGAGAAAGACCTCAGTTTACCCGTAACTTCAAAAAAAGATTTCTGTTTTTCTGATAATTCACAAGAAAATTATTTTCTTGATTTAAGTTCAAATACTGTACCTGCAAATCAATTTCCGTTTTCAACATGGACTTCTCTTATGAGAAATGTATGTCTTGATGCATCCGAGGAGCTGCTTTTGCCGCTTCCTTATAACGGTATATATGAGCTGAGAAAATCAATAAGTAAGTATTTGTTTGAGGAAAGAGGTGTGAAAGTAGATCCGTCTCAGATAGTTGTCGGAGCAGGAGCAGAATATCTTTATTCACTGATAATTAAATTACTTGGCAATAAAACAATTTATGCGGTTGAAGATCCTACTTATAAAAAAATCGTTTCTTCGTATAATCATAACGGAATTTCACCTGAATTTATACAACTTGATAATGACGGATTAAACATTGATTTGCTTGAAGCATCAAATGCTTCTGTTATTCATATTTCTCCTTCTCATAATTTTCCTACGGGACTTGTTTATTCGCCAAAAAGAAGAAATGAAATTTTACAATGGGCAAATTCATCGGCAAACAGATATATAATTGAGGATGATTTTGACAGTGAGCTTCGATTTACCGGTAAGCCTTTGTCGCCGATTTTATCCTTTGATTCTTACGGAAAAGTAATATATGTCAATACGTTTTCAAAAACCATAGCTCCGTCTGTAAGAATCGGCTATATGGTCTTGCCTCCTGATTTATCTGAATATTTCAGAAATAATTTAGGCGGAATGTCTTGTACTGTTTCTTCATTTGAACAGTTTACCTTATCAAGATTTATTGATAAAGGGTATTTTGAAAGGCATATAAACAGAACCAAGAAATATTACAGAATTTTAAGAGAAAAACTTATTTCGGTTTATAATGAATCAAAATGCTCACGGTATTCCGTATTGACGGAAGGTGCGGCAGGACTTCATTTTGTTTTGGAATTAAATACTGATAAAAGTAAAGACGATATAGATAAAACATTAAAAGAAAAAGGAATCAGAATTTCTTTTCTTTCGGATTTTTATAGTGTCAGATTAAATTCTGATGAAATTAAGCTGCTTATAAATTATTCGGGACTTACAGAAAATGATTTTGCTGATTTTCTGAAAATTTTGCATTCAATCATCAAGGAGGAAAAATAAATGGTCAGAGCATATCACAAAGAATTGGAATATCTTCATGTTAACTGTGAAAAACCGAGAGCTTATTATATTCCATATGAAAATAATGAAAAGGCTTTACTCGGCAACAGATATGACTCGGAATATTATTTTGATCTGAACGGAAACTGGAATTTCAATTTTTATAAATCTTTTGAGGATGTCGATGATGATTTTCTTTCCAAATCATTTGAAAATACCATTCCCGTCCCTAAATGCTGGCAGACAGAGCTTAATAAAGGATATGATGTACCTCTTTACAGTAATTTATGGTATCCGTTCCCGATTGACCCACCTTATGTACCTGTTGATAATCCGACAGGCCATTATAACAGAACAATTAACATTAAAAAGAAAGAAGGCAAAAAATATTTTATTAATTTCGAAGGCGTCTCATCCTGCTTTTATCTTTATATAAACAAAGAATTTGTCGGATACAGCCAGGTTTCGCATTGCACAAGTGAATTTGAGATTACCGATAAGCTTCTGAACGGTGAAAACCGTATTGATGTTCTTGTTGTTAAATGGTGTGACGGCAGTTATCTTGAAGATCAGGATATGTTCAGACTATCCGGCATATTCAGAGATACGTATATTCTTGAGCGTGATGAAAATTGTTTGACCGATGTGTTTATTCATACATCCTTGGATGATGATTTTAATAATGCAAAGGTAATTATAGAAGCCGATACGGATTTCGAATATAGCTTTTATGATGCAGACGGTTCTCTTATTTCAGAAGGAAAAAGCAGCAATTTTGAAATAAAAAAAACAATACTTTGGAATTCGGAAAATCCTTATTCATATATCCTAATTATAAAAAAGAATAATGAGTATATTCCTTTCCGTGTATCTTTTAAGAAGCTTGAATTCAAAGGAAATGTTGCTTATTTTAATGATAAACCGATTAAATTGCTCGGTATTAACAGACATGACAGCAATCCTAAAACAGGGTATTATACGAGCCTTGAAGATATGAAAGAGGATCTTTTCATTCTCAAAAGAGCTAATGTAAACACTATCAGAACTTCACATTACCCTAACAGCCCTTTATTTATGGAACTGTGTGAACAATACGGTTTTATGATTGTTGATGAGGCTGATATCGAAACTCACGGTATGGGCTTTGAATACAAGGATACATGGGATTGGTTCAGGTGGTCGAAGCTTTCAACTGATGATGAATGGGAGGCTTCTTATGTTGACAGAGCCGAAAGATTTTTTGAACGAGATAAAAATTTCGGCAATGTAATTATGTGGTCACTTGGAAACGAATCCGGCAGCGGAAAAAACCACCGTGCAATGAGAAACTATATTAAATCAAGAGATAATAATGCGATTGTTCATTATGAGAATTCTCATCTTGAGTTTAAGGCAGTTCCTGTCGGTGAAAATTTCAGTGATATTTCAGATGTTGAAAGCCGTATGTATTCATCACTTGAATATACAGAAGAATATGCCAAGAGCAAATGGGCGAAAAAGCCGTTCTTTTTCTGTGAATATTGCTGTTCAATGTCAACGGGAGATATTCATGCCCATGTTGATTTAATCAGAAAATATCCGACAATTTTCGGCGGCTGTTTCTGGGAACTTACAGACCATGCTGTTGAAATCGGTGAAGGTAAATACAGATACGGCGGAGATTTCGGGGATTTCCCCAACAATGATATTTGCTGTGTTGACGGTGTAGTATTCCCGGACAGAAAGCCGAGACCCGGATTTTATGATTTGAAAAAAGCTTATGAACCTGTTTGCTGTGAATATAACAATGGTGTTCTTTCTATATTCAACAGAAATTATTTCAAAGCTTTTGACAACTGCACAATGACAGCTTCTCTTAAAATTAACGGAGAAACAATAAATTCCTTTGTTTTTGAAAATGTATCGATAGAACCCCGGACCCAAAGGGAATATAAACTGAATTTTGTAATTCCAGATTCCGATTGTGCGTTTATTGATGTAACATTTAATCTTAAAGAAGAATTATACTGGGCAGAAAAAGGCTATGAAATCGCTTTTGCTCAGTTTGATGTTTCCTCAAATAAAACAGTTGTAAAAAATATTGTTTCCGTTTTGCCGGAATTAAATGAAACATCAAGATACATAAACATAAAATGCGGTAATACGGAATATATTTTTGATAAACCCTATGGCAGAATTGACAAAATCATAGTAGGCGGAGATAATATTTTATCATCACCTGTCTCTGTTGAACTATGGAAAGCACCGGGAAATAACGAGCTTGGCAGAGCAGAAGAATGCAAGAGCGCTGCAATGGAATCGGCAATAATGAATGTCCGGAATTCTAAAGCTTTTGTATATTCCGACAGATTGGAAATCATTACTGAAGTTTCGGTTGGCGGGCCAGCAGTTGTACCTGTTCTCAGCGGTAAAGTTAAATATTTTTTTTACGGTGACGGAAATTGCGATATTTATTTTAACGGAGAAACAAGAGAACTGCTTGAAAAAATGAATCTCCGTCTTCCGCGTTTCGGCTTCAGATTTGTATTGAATAAAGGTTTTCAGAAATTTACTTATTTCGGTAAAGGTCCCGGTGAAGCGTACCCCGAAAGGCATAAAGCTCAGCGTTACGGCAGATTTACAGATACTGTCGATAACAGCTTTGTTCCTTATGTTTTTCCGATGGAAAACGGAGCGCATTTCGGAACAAGAAATGCAGAAATCACTGATGAAAAAAACACTATTTCGTTTGTTCCGCTTACAGATGATTCATTTATTTTCAATGCTTCAAAATATGATCCGGTTACACTTGAAAAATGTAAGCATAACGATGAATTGCCTGAGAGCGAAAACACTTATGTATATCTCGATTACAGAATGGATATAAGAGGCGGCAGGGGAATTTACGAAATAACTGAACCTGAAAGAAAATGGGATTTCGGTCATTTTGAGTTTGGTGTCAGAATTAAGCCCTTCAATAATTGAAAATGATTATTTAATATGATATAATAATTATAAATTTATAAAGAAAATGCAGAAAGGATCAATAATTATGAAATTCAAAAAGTTCCTTGCAATTATTCTTACTGTGATATGTGTTTTTTCACCTTTGACAGTTGCTTTTGCCGCTGATGAAGTGACGCCTGATTGTCCGTATATTTATGTTCACGGATTTATGGCAAAAGATATTTATTTTGAAAAGAATAACAGAGACAGCGGTGTTGCCTGGCCTCCTTCATCAGATAATATTCTTGAGCTTGTAAAAGCCTGTCTTCCTGCTTTGCTCAGTTTTCTTGTAACAAAGGATTATGATGCCCTTGCCGATGCAATAATCGACCCTTGCAAGAAAGCTCTGGGAAATGCAAATCTCGATACTGACGGAAATGCATCCGATGGCAGCGGAATTATTTTTTCATATCCCGATAAAAATTCAATAACCAAAACCTCATATCTTGATTTTAATTATGACTGGCGTCTTGATCCCGTTGAGCTTGCTTCCCAGCTTAATGATTTTATCAATTATGTTCTTGATGCTTCCGGCTGTGAGCAGGTTGTTCTTGAATGCCACAGCTTTGGCGGAGTTGTAACAGAAGCTTATACCGCAATTTACGGTTCATCTAAATTAAAAAGTGTTTGCTATAACTCATCGGCTGTATTCGGTGAAACCTATACAGGTGAACTTTTGACCGGTAAAATAACTGTTTCCGATGTAGCTCTTACTGCATATCTTAAAGACCTTGTCGGAGACAATGAATACAGTAAACTTCTTGACGGTATATTTGATTTACTTCTTAAATCCGGATTTACAGGTGACCTTTCATCACTTGCCAACGGTATTATCGAAAATATCGGTACCATAGCAATTAAAGAAGTTCTTTTGCCGATGTTCTGCGGCTGGCTGAGCATTTGGGCAATGGTTCCCGATGAATCAATTGATGAAGCCGTTAAATATGTCTTTGAAGACCTTTATGAAGGCGATATAGCAGGGCACCAGGGTCTATATGATAAAATTACTTATTACAACAAGAATATCCGTCCTTATAAGGCAGATGTTCTTAAACAGCAGAATGAAGTAAGCAATATGTATGTTATCAGTCGATATGGCCGAGTCTCTGTACCGCTTACTCCTTCCTGGGCTACTATGTGCGATTCTGTTGTTGATACTCATGCCACTTCTTTCGGTGCATACTGTTCTGCCGTTAATGCTTCATTCAGCGAAAGTTTTATTAAAGAACACGCCAATGACGCATTAATGAGCCCTGACGGTAAAATTTATGCTGCTGATTGTCTTTTCCCGGAACAAACTTGGTTTATAAAAGGACTTGAGCATTCAAAGAGCCCGGATTCACTTGAAAAGCTCGCTTATGACCTTTTGTACTTCGACGGTCAGGCAACAGTGGATACTTTTGATGAATATCCGAGATTTATGGTCTATAATTTTAATGACGGCACTCTGACACCCGATGATGGGAATTCAGACGACAAAATGACAATTCTTGATAAGATTTTCAAATTTGTCCTTGATATTATCGGCTTTTTCAGAAATATTTTAGATAAAATTTTTTGATTCCGGAGGCTTAAATGAGCAGAAAAATTGTTGTTGCGGGTTTGGGGCACGGAGGAATAGCCGCTGCGGCTTCTCTTGCCAAAGTTGGTTATGATGTAACTGTATATGAAGCAAAAAAAGAAGGTACTTTAGGATATGACTGGACTGATATTTTTGCTCCCGATGCATTACGCGAAGCCGGTATTCCCATGCCGCCAGAAGATAAATATGAATATAAAGAGGATATGACGTTTTTCGGTCCCTCCGAAAGAGTCGGCCTCAGGCAGCATGTTCCGAAAGAACAGCTTGAAATAAAAATGGAACGCCGAGACATTTATGAGCATCTCATAAATTATGCATTGTCCTGCGGCGTAAAAATCGTTTATGAATGTAAAATTCTCGGCCCCATTGTTTCCGGTAAAAGAGTTGTCGGAATAAAGACCGATAAAGGTGATATAAACGCTGATTTGGTTATTGATGCCTGCGGTATGAATTCACCTGTCAGATGTAATCTTCCTTCTTCGTTCGGAATTGAAAAAGAAGTTCCCCGTCATGAAAAAATAACAATTTTCAGAGCTTTTTTCAATAAAGCTTCTGAGATTTCCGTTGAAGCAAAATTTAAGGTTTGCTTGTTTAAGGATGAAAAGCTCGGTGTGAGCTGGGTTGCATCGGAAAACGAACACACTGATCTTCTTATAGGCCGTTTTGAAGACTTTGATATTGAAGAGGTTAATCGTTTTGCCGATATTCTCAGAAAAACCAACCCGAGACTCGGAACAGAAATTGTAAGAGGCGGTCAATTTGTTGAAATACCGACAAGGCAGCCTTTGTCTTTGATGGTAGCCGACGGATATGCAGCAATCGGTGACAGTGCTTTTATGACTGTTCCCGTTATCGGTTCCGGTATTGCAAACAGCCTCAGAGCTTCAAGAATCCTTGCCGATACGATTATAAATGATACATCCGATATATTCAGTGCAGCAACTCTTTGGGACTACCAATATAAATATTATAAGCGTCTCGGCTCCGGCCTTGCACCTCTTGCAAGTGCAAAGCTTCTGCTTCTTGATCTGAACGGAGAAGAAGTTGATTATATGTTTGACAGCGGTATGATCAACGAAGATAATATTACAATCGGAGCTGATTTTACAAGCATTTATAAAATCAATACAAGCATTAATGATATTATCGGTAAAGCCTCAAAGGTTTGTAAAAATACCGATATACTTAAAAAGCTTCCGGGATGCGGATTGAAAATTGCAAAGGCTATTTCTGTTTGCGCACTTATTCCGCCGGTTTATAATGAAAAGCTTGTAAATGCGTGGAAAAAATCTTATGAATCCGCTTTCAAATATAAGTCAAAGCAATAAACATACGGGAGCTGAATTCAGCTCCCGTAAATAATAGGTGTAGTTATGAATGATGCAACAATAAGCTCCAAAACAAATTTCAGAGATTTAGGCGGTATAAAAACTGCTGACGGAAAATTTATTAAACCGAATATTTTGTTAAGAAGTGCCCATCTGAGTAATATAAACAAAAAAGATATTGAGTTATTAAAAGAAAAATACAATCTGAAAAAAGTTGTTGATTTGCGCTCGGCCGCCGAAAAAGAAAAGCACCCGAATATTATTTTAGATGATGTTGAATATATTGATATTCCATATTTTAATGAGGAAACAATGGCGCTTACCAGCGGCATGGGTTCAGATGTACTTTCAGCAATAAAGAAAGCACAGAGCAGGGAAGAACTTCTTGGCTATATACCGGATTTAACCAAGGTTTATCCGCTTATTATTACGAATGAATATTCTCTGACTCAGCTTTCCGAATGTATCAGACTTATAATCAACAACAGAGAAGGTGCGGTTTTGTTTCACTGCACTGCAGGAAAAGACAGAACGGGAGTAACAGCGGCGATAATTCTGAGTATTCTCGGTGTAAGGTACCCGGATATTCTGGTCGATTATATGAAAACGAACAGGGTATCTATGAAAAATGCCGATAAATACAGCAAAATGGCCTCTTTGGTTTTCAGGGATAAAAGACTTGCGGAAAAGACAAAAACCGTTTTCAGCGCCGATAAAACATTCCTGGATTCTGTTTTTGATGTAATTAACGAAAAGTTCGGCTCGTTTGAAAAATTTGTATCTGACGGTCTTAAGATTTCAGACGATGAAATAATAAGCTTCAAAAACTATGCACTGATAAACAGTATATAAACGAAAAAGGCGTCTTTACAGACGCCTTATTCGTTATTACATTTTTTTGCAAGCCGCAACAAGAGCTTTCATCTCTTCGTCGCTGAGAGTAACGCCTTTGCCCATTCTGTCATGCTCAGGTGACCATTCACGGATGTCATACTTTGCATCACGGCCGCCCCAGCTGACTAAATTGAGCTCTTTCTGCCAACCTCTTGCGTTTTCTGAAAGAACAGCAACTGTTTCGACAATATCAAATGTAAAAGCAGGCATGGTGGTTCTCCTTTCAAAGAATTATTCAACTGTATTATATTATATATTTTATAAAAAGTAAACAGTTATTTTTATAAAATTATAAGAAAATCAATCATTTGTCTTGTTTTCATCGGAAATTTTAAGAATATCATAAGGTGTTGACTGATAAACAAAGTAGTTAAGCCAATTTGTGTAAAGCAAATTTCCGTGAGAACGCCATGTTACCATAGGTGGTTTGGTATAATCATTATCGGGATAATAATTGTAAGGTATTTCAATTTCTTTTCCCGCTTCAAGGTCGCGTCTGTATTCTTTATCGAGCGTGTACTGATCATATTCTGCATGACCTGTCATGAAAATCTGTCTTCCGTTTTTTGTCATCATTATTGAACAGCCTGCAACAGGGGATGAAGCAAGAATTTTTAGTCTGGTTTCTTTCTCAACATCTTCTGTTCTTACTGTTGTGTGGCGTGAATGAGGAAGATAAAAGATATCATCAAATCCCCGAAGTAAAATTGATTTTTTATAATCGGCTTTATGAGGAAAAACACCGAAAAGCTTTTTATCAAGTTTAACTTTGGGAATACCGAAATGGTAATACAGCGCAGCCTGGGCACCCCAGCATATATGGAATGTGCTGTAAACATGAGTTTTGCTCCATTCCATTATTTTACAGAGCTCATCCCAATATTCAACCTGCTCAAATTCAAGATGCTCAACCGGAGCACCTGTTATAATCATACCGTCAAAATATTTTTCTTTTATATCGTCAAACACCTGATAAAAAGACAATAAATGCTCTTCACTTGTGTTTTTTGATTTGTGTGATTCGGTATGGAGTAATGTAAGCTCAACCTGAAGAGGAGTGTTTCCGAGAAGTCTTGAAAGCTGAGTTTCCGTGTCGATTTTTGTCGGCATGAGATTGAGCAAAAGTATTTGCAGCGGTCTTATATCCTGCGTCATTGCTCTTGTTTCTGTCATGACAAAAATATTTTCATCATTAAGAGTTTTAATTGCAGGAAGACCGTTTGGAATTTTGATGGGCATTATTCAATGCCTCCCGTAATCAGATTTTTTCAAGTGCTTGTGCTATATCATCAATAAGGTCGTATTTGTTTTCAAGTCCGCAGGAAAGTCTTACAAGGTCACCTGAAACGCCTGCAGCAAGCAATTCTTCGTCAGACATCTGTCTGTGAGTTGAACTGGCGGGATGAAGGCAGCATGTTCTTGCGTCAGCAACATGAGTTTCGATTGCGGCAATTTTAAGATAAGACATAAATTTTTCAGCAGCTTTTCTGCCGCCTTTTACGCCGAACGAAACAACGCCGCAGGTTCCGTTGGGAAGATATTTTGAGGCTGTTACATAATAGGGGTCAGATTTAAGTCCGGGATAGGTTACCCATTCTATTTTATCGTTGTTCTGTAAGAATTCGGCAACGGCAAGAGCGTTTTCACAGTGTCTTTCCATTCTTACATGAAGACTTTCAAGACCGAGTCCGAGAAGAAAAGCATTCTGAGGAGCCTGAATTGAGCCGAGGTCTCTCATAAGCTGTACGGTTGCTTTTGTAATAAATGCACCTTCAAGACCAAATCTCTCGGTATATGTAACGCCGTGATAACTTTCGTCAGGAGTTGTAAGGCCGGGGAATTTATCTGCATATTTATTCCAGTCAAATTTACCGGAATCAACAATAGCGCCGCCAACCGCCGAACCGTGTCCATCCATATATTTTGTTGTTGAATGAGTAACAATATCAGCGCCCCATTCAAAAGGTCTGCAATTTACGGGTGTTGCAAAGGTGTTATCAACAATAAGAGGAACACCGTGCTCATGTGCGGCGTTTGCAAATTTTTCAATATCAAGTACGGTTAATGCGGGGTTTGCTATTGTTTCACCGAAAACCGCCTTTGTATTCGGCTTAAAAGCAGCATTAAGCTCTTCAACGGTGCAAGTCGGGCTGACAAAAGTAAAATCAATTCCCATTTTTTTCATTGTAACAGAGAAAAGGTTAAATGTTCCTCCGTAAATGGTAGAGCTTGCAACGATATGATCTCCGCAACCTGCGATATTAAAAATTGCAAAGAAATTTGCTGCCTGACCGGATGAAGTCAGCATAGCTGCTGTTCCGCCTTCCATTTCGCAAATTTTAGCAGCAACGGTATCGTTTGTCGGGTTTTGAAGTCTTGTGTAAAAATATCCGCTTGCTTCAAGGTCAAAAAGCTTACCCATATCTTCGCTTGTTGCATACTTAAATGTGGTTGACTGTACAATGGGTATCTGTCTCGGTTCACCGTTTCCCGGATGATAACCGCCCTGAACGCATATTGTTTCAATTCTCTGTTTGCTCATAATATTCCCTCCGTTATCGGCTTTCGGTAATAATAAAATCCGTTTCGCCGTTTTTATTCATATATTCAGTGAGCTTTAAGCGAAGCTCTTTTTTTACGGAATCAAACTCATTATTATTTATGAGATTGTTCTTTTCATATGGGTCATTATCCAAATCATAAAGGAATTCTTCTTTGTATTCTTTTGAATAAGCGTATTTTGTCGAACCATCGGAAACCGAATATTTCCATTTGTCTGTTCTTATTGCTCTGCCTGTCTGACTTTCGGATATTTCCAAAAATACACTGTCATGTCCTTTGAAATCAAGAAGACTTTTACCCATATATTCTTGCGGAATGTCAATGCCGGCTATATCAAGAATTGTAGGGGGAAGATCAATAAGTGAAACAAGCTCTCTTATTCTGCCTTTTTCGTTGAATTGACCGCCTCTTATAACGAGAGGTACATGGATACTTGCTTCGTGACAAGAACGCTTGTATTCAGCATTTCTCGTTCTGAAATGGCATCCGTGGTCGGATGTATATATTATAACTGTATTTTCATATATACCTTTTTTCTTAAGGCATTCTATAAGTCTTCCTAAATTTTCATCAACTCTGTTACAGCATCCGAGATATGACGGCATTTGAAGGCGCCAATCCCCGAGAGTTCCCTTTAAGTCACCGGGAATATCATATTTCTTAAATTTATTTTTTACGCCTCTCGGTGCTTCAAATCTTAAGCGGTCATTCTGATGATGCGGTTCAAGCTGAGAAATAAACATAAAGAAAGGTTTATCATGATTTTCTTTCTCTATATATTCAATCGCAAAATCATTGATTTTATCTGCTCTGTATCCCTTAAAGTCGATTCTTTTGCCGCTTTCATCATAAATGTATCCGTTATAGCCGTGAGAGGTAAATTCAAGAACATCGGCACTTCTTCTGTATTTGTAATCGCCGCACCTTGATTCCGGCATCGGCTTTGTCTTATAGTCATTTTTGCTGTCGGAAGCCAAATGCCATTTTCCTATGTATGCTGTATCATATCCGTTTTCGTTGAAATATGATGCAAGAGTTTTGCTGTTTTCGGGTAAAGCGATATTATTCTTAAAACATCCTGTCTGTGAAGCGTATTTTCCGCTTTGAAGGCAAGCTCTCATAGGTCCGCAAACAGGCTGACAGGTAAATGCTTTTTCAAAAACAGTACCTTCACGGGCAAGCTTATCAAGATTAGGAGTAACCGGAAGCTTTTGACCGTAACAGCCGCATGTATCTGCTCTTTGCTGGTCTGAAAAATAAAAAATTATATTTGGTCTGCTCATTATATTATTCTCCGGATAAATAAGGTTCAAGTTTTGAAATTACATGGTCAAGGTAATCCTTCTGCGGACAATAACCTTTTAATTGATTAAAGAGATTTCTGTATCTTTTACAGCATCCTCCGCACATTTCAAAAAATCCGCAGGTGTTACATAACTCATTAAGCTCTGTATCTGATTTCAGAAATTTCTTCATACCGCTGCATTTGATTATTTCATCGAGCGAGCTTTCATTGACGTTTTTGCACTTGTATTCATCGATGCAGTAAAAATCGCAGGGGTATGTTGTGCCGTCTGCTTCAACAACAAGCTGAGGCGTGCAATATCCGTTCATGCCGCATTGTTCACATTCTCCGGTAGTGAGATACATTATAATATTATCAATCTCACGAACAGAAAAATCAATATCATTCTTAAAATCATTTAACCATTTATTAAATAATCTTTTCTTAAATCTTGCAATTGTGCGCGGATCGGGATTATATTCTTTAATCTTTCCGTCAAGAGGTTCAAGGCAGAAAATAGTCTGCAAATAATTAAAATTGTTTTCCTTACAGAAATCGTAAAGCGATTCTGCATTCGTTTCCGAAGTTACAACAGAAAGTATGTTGAATTCAACATCGTATTTTTTCAGTAATTCAGAAGCTTTTATTGCTTTGTCATAAGAATTATTCCTTTGTTTATCGTGTAATTCTTTTTTACCGTCTATTGACAAGCCAATAAGATAATTGTATTTATTGAAAAGCTTACAAAATTCGTCATCAATCAGTGTACCGTTTGTCTGCAGCGATAATGTTAATGAAGCGTTTTCCGGCAGTAATTCAACGGCGTTTTTTGAAAAAAAATCAAAGAAGTCAATTCCCGCCAGCAATGGTTCTCCACCCTGAAACATAAAATTGATTTCGGAATCTTTCCCGGAATATGAGTAAACCTTTTTAATCAGATTTAATGCTGTTTCTTTTGTCATGATTCCGAAAGAAGAAACAGATCTTTTTTCAGCTTCATCACAATAAAAGCAATAACTGCATTGAAGATTACACATTGATGATGCCGGTTTAATTAAAGCTGTAATATCTCTCATAAATATCTCCGATTAAAGATTGACAAATAATATACTTTGATTGATAATATATTCTCGGAAAAGGAGTTGATTCGGTGCCGTATAAACTGATTTTAATATATTTTGCCGTTATTTCATTTGCGGCAATGATAATTACCGTATCTGATAAAAGAAAAGCCATAAAAGGGAATTGGAGAATACCGGAATCAACATTAATGCTTGTGGGTTTATTCGGCGGAGCAGTTTCGATGTATATCACAATGAAAATAATTCGTCATAAAACCAAACACAAACTGTTTATGATAGGTCTGCCTCTTGAAATAATATTACATCTGGCGATTATTTGTGTCTGCGTTTATTTAATGCACTGACGGTAGGTAGTGTTATTACGGCGGCAACAATGATTTCGATAATTGCGTTAATTCCGAAAGCGGCAATAATATAGTTTGTCATACCTCCGAAGCTTACGGATGAAATACCGAGCTCAGCTGAATACTTTTCTCCGTAAATCAGATAAATTGCTCCCATTACCAAAACTGTGTTTACAACACAGCCTGAGATAACCGCTGAAATATATTTGATTTTAGTCTTGTTTTGCAGCAGAATAAAAATTCCGGATGCTGCCAGTCCTGCAAGTATTCTTGGTAAAACCGACACAAGAGGATTCTTGAAAATAATACCTTCCAACGGAGTAGGGGGCGCAAGCAAAGCTTTAATCATACAGCTTATTCCCCATACCGAACCGAGAGTTAGTCCTCCTTTTATCCCGAGAAGACAAGCACCTATGATTACGGGAATATGAATAAGTGTAATGCTCAGCCCTCCGTAGCTGATGTAACCGATATACGGTACAAAGGTCATTGCAATAATCAATGCCGACAGAATACCGGTTTCTGCAATCCGAAGATTGCTTTTCATGGTTGAATTTGACATTTATATTCCTCCTTGCTGTTGCTCCATATGGATGCAGCGCAACAAATATATGACAAATCAGTTATTCTTTTCGTATATAACTTTCAAACCGTATAAAATCAAATGCGGATTATATTCAATTTTTACACGACAGCTTTTAACAAGATCTTCGGCAAGCCCGCCGGTTGCTGTTATAAATACATCGCTTTGGTTCAGCTCCTGCGTAAATTTTTCACACAGTCCGTCAATCATGGATGCAAAGCCGAAAACCGTTCCGGATTGCATTGAATCAAGTGTATTTGTTCCGATTGCGTGTTTTGGTGTCTTTAAGCTTATATTCGGAAGCTGTGAAGTCTTTTGTGACAAGGCATCAAGCGAAATACCTATTCCGGGAGCAATGGCACAGCCTCTGAAAGCTCCGTCTTTATCAATAACGCTTATCTTGCTTGCCGTTCCCAGATCAACAACAAGGCAAGGCAGGGGATAGAGCGCACAAGCGCCTACACAGCCTGCAAGTAAATCCGCACCGAGCTGAGCCGGATTGTCAATTTTTATATTCATACCCGTTTTTACACCGGGACCGATAATCAGCGGTTTACAGCCGGAAATGATTTCAACAGCTTTACTTACGGTTTCCGATAACTCGGGAACAACGGAGCTTATTGCCGCACCGCAGAATTTTTCATTAATATTGTACAGATTGAATATTTGTATAAACTCTATTGCATACTGCTCCGGCGTTTTGTTTCTGTCGGTTGCAAGCCTTGCAGAAAATATAATATCATTATCTTTGAATGCGCCAAATGTGATGTTTGAATTTCCGATATCTATTGTCAGAAGCATATTTATCCCTCCAATTTTTAATTATACTTTAATTTATAAATAAAATCAATTATAAATATCTATAATTATTGAAATAAGGTGATTAAGTTGATTTGTTCACAGTGTCCGAGAAAATGTAATATTGACCGCGATAATCAAATCGGATTTTGCGGTGTAAACTATAAATTTAAGGTTGCAAGAGCGGCTCCGCATTTTTGGGAGGAACCGTGCATAAGCGGAACAAAAGGTTCCGGAACAGTCTTTTTTTCGGGCTGTAATCTCAGATGCGTATTCTGTCAGAATAACGAAATCAGTCATGCTTATTTCGGAAAAGATATATCTGACATTCAGCTAATGCGAATTTTTGATAATCTGATTGAAAAAGGTGTACATAACCTTAATCTTGTTACGCCGTCTCATTATGCCGAACAGCTTTCAAAGGTTCTGTATGAATATAAATCTCCGGTACCTGTTGTATATAATACTTCTTCATACGAATCTGTTGAAACATTAAAAAAGCTTGAAGGACTTGTTGATATTTATCTTCCGGATATAAAATATTTTGATTCATCGGTTTCGCTGAAATATTCAAAAGCCGCTGATTATTTTGAAGTTGCCTCAAAAGCTGTTTCTGAAATGTACCGTCAATGCGGTGATATCATTATTGATGAAAATGGAGTTGCCCGAAAAGGTATTATAATCAGACATCTTGCTTTGCCGGGAAATCTTTCGCAAACAGAGAAAGTTTTTACATGGGTAATTGAAAATTTATCATCAAAAACTTATATAAGCGTTATGAGTCAATATACACCTTACGGAGAAGCTGTTAATTTGAAACCGATCAACAGACCTCTCAGCTCAAGAGAGTACGCTATTATTAAGAATAAAATACTCAGTTTAGGCTTCGAAAATTGTTTCTTTCAGAGCAGAAAATCAAGTGACGAAAAATTTATTCCGGATTTTAACCTTGAAGGTGTTGACCTTTAAGATAATTCGTGGTAAATTATATAAAAAATATTCAGGAGGAGTTCATTATGGCAAAAAAATCAGGCTTTATTTCAGAATTCAAAAAATTTATTATGAGAGGCAATGTTATTGACCTTGCTGTCGGTGTTATTGTCGGCGGAGCTTTCCAGGCAATAGTTAATTCTCTCATTAATGACATCATTATGCCCGTAATCAGTCTTGCAACAAAGGGTCTCGATTTCACACAAAAATTTGTTTGCCTTAACGGTGAAACTTATGCTTCACTTGCAGATGCACAGGCAGCAGGAGCTGCGGTAATTACTTACGGTAACTTTATTACCGCTGTTATCAATTTCCTTATTATGGCTTTTGTTATTTTCTGCCTTGTTAAAGGAATTAACAAGATTGCAGAAAAAACAAAGAAGCCCGAAGAAGAAGCTGCTCCCACAACTAAAATTTGTCCCTTCTGCAAGAGCGAAATTTCAATTGAAGCTACAAAGTGCCCCCATTGTACTTCAGATATCCCCGAAGAAGAATAAAAAACAGAGCTGTCTTTATGGCAGCTCTTTTAATTAAATAAATTTTTGTGAGGTATTTATGATTAATATAAAGGTTCTTTCTTCACTTGCAAAGGTTTTTTCCGATACTGAACCGATATCAACCGAATATAAAGAGTTTTCAATGCTGAAAAACGAAAAGCTTTCTTTTCAGATTGCTTTTAGTTCCGATTCCGATATCGGAGTTTCTGTTTCAATTGATTCTGAAATAAGCAGCTGTATTAATAAATATTTGGTAAGTGAAGTTCCGGTCACTCTCGCTTCTTTTCCCGATACAGATGATTTCTTTATCAAAAAAGATGCCGGATTATATCCTGATATTCTAAATCCTGTTGATTGCGATTTCAACATTATTGCAAATAAATGGTACTCTCTCTGGATTGAGATTGCTCCCGAATCCAAGTATACAGGTGAAAAAATAATTTCAGTTAAGCTCAATGATTTTTGCTCGGAAATAAAGGTTAACATTATCGATGATAAGCTTCCGGAACAGGAAATAATTTATACAAACTGGTATCACAGCGATTGTCTTTGTGACTACTACGGAATCGAAGCAATGAGTGATGAATACTGGCGTATAAACAAAAACTTCATTAAATGTGCGGTTGATCACGGTATGAGTTGTATTTTAACTCCGCTGTTTACACCTGCACTTGATACTGCGGTCGGTCATGAAAGAACAACCGTTCAGCTTGTCGGTGTAAAAATCAGAGGCGGTACATATTCATTTGATTTTACCAATCTGAAAAAATGGGTGGATATGTGTCTTGATTGCGGAATCAAATATTTTGAGATGAGTCATTTCTTTACTCAGTGGGGAGCAAAACACGCACCAAAAATTGTTGCCAAAGACAGAAAAGGAAGAATAAAAAAGATTTTCGGTTGGTCAACAAGAACATCAAGTAAAAAATATGATGATTTCCTCCGTCAATTCGGTAAAAAACTGATTGAATTCATTGATAAAAACAATCTCAGAGATAAGGTTTTCTTTCATATTTCTGACGAGCCTTCCGAGAGGCATTTAACCGTATATAAAAAGCGTGCAAAACTTATGCACGAAATATTCGGCGGTTTTCCGATTATTGACGCTTTATCTGACTATGAATTTTATAAAATGGGAACAGTTGATATCCCTGTTCCGTGCGAAAATGAATTTGAAAAGTTTTACGGAAAAACAGATAAAGTCTGGACTTACTATTGCTGCGGTCAATGCAGAGAACAGGTTCCGAATCGTTTTATTGCGATGCCTTCGCAGCGTAACAGAGCACTGGGCGTGTTAATGTATAAATATAATATCGAAGGCTTTTTACAGTGGGGTTATAATTTTTATAATAGTCAATATTCATTAAATCATATAGACCCGTTTAAGGTTACAGATGCAGGCGGCAAATTTCCGGCAGGAGATTCATTTGTTGTTTATCCGGATAAAGACGGCAGCCCTCTTTGCTCACTTCGCCTGAAAGTTCTTTTTGAAGCATTTCAGGATGTATCGGCGCTTAAACTTCTTGAAAAGAAAATCGGCAGAAATGAAGTTGATAAAATCATCGGCGACATATCTTTCAAATCATATCCCAAAGATGAAAACTGGCTTATTTCTTTAAGAAATACCGTTAACATGCAAATTCAGGCAAAAGACTGAAATTGCATATTGTACTTTTCTTGAAAAAAGTATAATATTAATATAGGCGAAAGAAAAACGCCTGAAATTCTAAAGGAGGATTTATTATGAATCTTGATTTTCTTCAGTGGGGAGTAAGCCTTGCAAAAGCAATTACAGATTTTCTCGGTGAGTTTGAAGCTTCCGGCATCCTCAAGATCGTTTCCGATTTTCTCGGCGGTGAAGGTGCAAAGGGACTCATAACTCTCATTCAGAATCTTCTCGGCTTCTTACCTTTATAATTTTTCAGTAATCCGGCACAGCTTCGGCTGTGCCTTTCTTTTTTTATTTTTTGCAGGAACAAAAAATAATACTTGCAAAATCTGAAATTATATTGTAAAATATCAAAGTATTTTGCATAATTCAGAATAGGTGGTTTCAAAATGAAGATTTCTTCAATGTCAAAAGACGAACTAAAAAGCAGGTATGATGTTCTTTCTGCTGAATACGATAATTATAAATCCTTAGGCTTAAAGCTTAATATGGCAAGAGGTAAGCCGGGTGCAGATCAGCTTTTACTTTCTCAAGATATGCTCAATCCCTCATTATTGGGCGATTTTAAAGCTGAAGATGGTACTGAAGTAAGAAATTACGGTGTTCTTGACGGTATTCCCGAGTGCAAAAGACTGTTTTCAGAAATACTGGATGTTCCTGCCGATAATATAATCATTTTCGGTAATGCAAGCCTTAATATAATGTATGACTATATTGCACAGTGTATGATTTTCGGCGCAGGTGACGAGCCTTGGTTAAAACAGGGGAAAATCAAATTTCTTTGCCCTGTTCCCGGTTATGACAGACATTTCGGTATTCTTCAGCATTTCGGAATTGAAATGATTAATATTCCGATGAATGCAGATGGTCCCGATATGGATTTAATTGAAGAACTTGTTAAGGATGAGTCGGTAAAGGGTGCTTTTTGTGTTCCCATGTATTCAAATCCTTCGGGAATAACTTACAGTGATTCCGTTGTTGAACGTTTTGCAGCTCTTAAACCCGCAGCAAAAGATTTCAGAATTATCTGGGATAACGCTTATTGTGTTCATCATCTTTCCGAGGATCAGGATAGTCTTATGAATATATTTAAGGCTGCTGAAAAATTCGGAACTCAGGATAATTTTATCGAAGTAACATCAACATCAAAAATTTCTTTCCCCGGAGCCGGAATATCCGCTTTGGCTGCTTCGAAAGCAAATATTGCAGATATTAAAAAGCGTATGACTGTTCAGACGATCGGTTATGATAAAATCAATCAGCTAAGGCACAGCGCTTATTTTAAGAATATAAACGGTATCAAAGAACAAATGAAAAAGCACGCGGCCATTCTTAAGCCGAAGTTTGATATGGTTCTTGAAAGTCTTGAAAGAAATCTCGGCGGCAAAGATATTGCTTTCTGGACAAATCCCAAAGGCGGTTATTTTATCAGTCTTGATGTTATGAACGGATGTGCAAAGAGAACGGTTCAGCTTTGTAAGGAAGCAGGCGTAGTTCTCACCGGAGCCGGTGCGACTTATCCATACGGAAAAGACCCGGATGATAAAAATATTCGTATAGCGCCTACTTTTCCCTCAACCGAGGAACTTTCAAAGGCTGTTGAAATACTTTGCCTTTGCGTTGAACTTGCCTGTATTGAAAAGCTTATATAAAAAATCGGTGCACCGTTTGGTGCACCGTGTTTTTTATACGCTGAAAAGCATTTTGCCGTATGATGGGTAAGGCCAATATTCGGCAGAAGTAACCGTTTCGGCTTCGTCAACAAATTTCCTGATAGTATCCATAATAGGGATAATTTCAGATTTGCTTATTTCAGCCTTTTCAACTGAATTTGAACTCTCTTTTGCTTTGTTTACGGCATTGAAAAGCTTTTCTGTTTCGGAATATACAGATTTGCTTATTTTGCTTAACTTAAGCATGGTTTCTTCTTCATAGGAACAATCTATATCGGAAATGACCTGCTTTTTGGATATTACACTTCTTGCAATTTTATCGGAATATTTTGAAATAGCCGGAAGAATATCCCTGTTAATCATATCAAGTGCCGTCAAAGCTTCAATATTGATTGCCTTGCAGTAATTATCAAGATAGATTTCATATCTTGCTTCAAGCTCTGCTTTATTGAATACCTTATGAGATTCAAACAAAGCAATGTTTTTATCGGAAAGAAGATAGGGGAGACAGTCGGGCGTTGTTTTCAGATTAAGAAGCCCTCTCGATTCGGCTTCTTTAATCCATTCGTCATCGTATCCGTTTCCGTTAAAAATAATGCGTTTATGATCTTTAATCGTCTTTTTGATAAGTTTATGAAGCGCTTCTTCAAAATCATCTGCATTTTCGAGTCTGTCGGCGTATGATTTTAATGATTCGGCTACAATTGTGTTAAGAACAATGTTTGCACTTGAAATAGTGCTTGCAGAACCAAGCATACGAAATTCAAATTTATTTCCGGTAAACGCAAAAGGAGAAGTACGGTTTCTGTCTGTTGTATCTTTTGCAAATCTCGGTAAAACATGAACACCGACTTTCATCTGTACTTTTTCAACAGAATCATATGCAGAATCGTTTTCGATTGCATCGAGTATTCCGCTTATTTCATCGCCCATAAACATTGATACAACAGCCGGAGGGGCTTCATTTGCTCCCAGACGGTGATCATTACCGGCGGTAGCAACACATATTCTGAGCAAATCCTGATAATCATCAACAGCTTTTATAACAGCACAAAGGAAAAGAAGGAATTGAGCGTTTTCGTAAGGCGTTTCTCCCGGCTCAAGAAGATTTACTCCGTCATTAGTACATATAGACCAGTTATTATGCTTTCCGCTTCCGTTAACGCCTTCAAAAGGTTTTTCGTGAAGAAGACATACAAGTCCGTGCCTCCTTGCGACCTTTTGCATCATCTCCATTGTAAGCTGATTATGGTCACTCGCAATATTGGTTGTGTTAAAAATAGGGGCAAGCTCATGCTGAGAGGGAGCAGCTTCGTTATGCTCAGTTTTTGCGAGAACTCCAAGCTTCCAAAGCTCTTCGTCAAGCTCGCTCATATACATTGATACTCGCGGCTTTATGCTTCCGTAATAATGGTCATCAAGTTCCTGACCCTTCGGAGGCTTTGCACCGAAAAGCGTTCTTCCCGTAAAAATCAGATCTTTTCGCTTGTCAAAATCTTTCTTGTCAATCAGGAAATATTCCTGCTCTGCTCCAACTGTGGTTTTTACGCCGATGTCATCAAGACCGAAAAGCTTGAGAATTCTTTTGGCCTGTTTATTAAGTGCCTGCATTGAACGAAGAAGAGGGGTTTTCTGGTCAAGTGCATCACCGGAATAGGAACAGAATGCGGTGGGAATACAAAGCACGCCTTCCTTTATAAAAGCGTAGGAAGTGGGGTCCCAGGCTGTATATCCTCTTGCTTCAAATGTTGCTCTCAAACCGCCTGACGGAAAAGATGATGCATCCGATTCTCCTTTAACAAGTTCTTTTCCCGAGAACTCCATTATTACTCCGTCAGCTCCGTCGGGAGAAATGAAGCTGTCATGTTTTTCAGCAGTGATACCGGTCATAGGCTGGAACCAATGCGTAAAATGAGTTGCACCGTTTTCAACAGCCCAGTCTTTCATTGCATTTGCAACAATATTTGCTGCGGCAAGGTCAAGTCTGTTTCCTGAATGAATTGCTTCTTCTATTAAATTAAAAGTTTCTTCCGGCAGTCTTTCTTTCATAATCTTTTCATTAAAGACCATGCAGCCGAAATATTCGGGAACGCTTTTCATAACAAAAACTCCTGTAAACAGAATTTATTATTTGATTATTCTGAATGTTTTTACTTCAAAAGGCTTGATAAAGAATGTAAATTCATTATCTGAGCAGGGAATTTCAGCTTTGTCTTCTTCAATCATATTTGTTTCGATTACCTTTGAAAAATCAAAGCCGAGTTTTATACTGCATTCGCCTCTGATCTGTTCATCTTCAACAACACGAATGATATATCCGTTTCCGTCCTGTGCCTCTTTGAGAGCTTCAAGAGAAACATTTTTATTGCTGATTTTTACAAATTGTTTTTCATCAAATGCTCCGCAGACAGCTTCCTTATTGTAAAAGCCGACAGAAGGAATATTGAATGAAATTGCTTTTTGAACAGTATCTGTACGCCAATCATTTTTGTGAGGATGGAATTCATATCTGAATGTGTTAATTCCATGGTCACCGATGGGGTCGGGGCAGGTGGGGGCACGCATGAGAGTAAGTCTCAAGTGAGAATCGTGAATGTCATAACCGTATTTGCAGTCGTTAATAAGGCTGCATCCGTAACCGCCTTCGGAAAGATCGGCCCATTTATGCGCTGCAACCTCAAAACGGGTAAGGTCATAAGCGGTATTCCAATGCGTAGGTCTCTTATATGCACCGTGTGCGATATCGTAGGTAGCATCGGTATCAATCACAGATAATTCAAATCCTGCCTTAAGAACCTTATCGGATTCATGCCAATCAACGGTTGTATCAAAAATAATGCTGTCTGAATCTTTATAAAGTATGTAATCCTGGGTAATTGTTGATTTATTGAACTTTTTGATAACTCTTATTACTTTGCGGAGTTCATTGCTTTCAATAACATCAATGCTTTCAGCTTTATCAAGAATCCACATTTTTTTGCGGTAGTTAAGCTCAAGGTTCCATGCAGTTTCATGAATACATTTGTCGAGAGATACACTGATAATATTACCTTTTCCGTTAAGAGATTCTCTCTTATTAACTTTATCATAAACGCTGATAAGTTGGCCGCATTTGTCAAGCTTAACCAAAAGCTTATCACTTTCAAGCGTTAAAATATCGTTATCATTTAATGAAACGATTTCCGATTTAACAAGCTTAAATGTTTTTACACTCATCGGAGCAATCTGCGGCTTGAAAATAAGCTTGCCGTCTTTGTTTACGCATTTATATCCTTCGACAATATATCCGTCGGGAACATTATCAATAACAACTTCATCACTGTTTTCGGCAGACGAAAGGTTCCAGACCGTGACGGTATTTTCATCACAATTTACCAGTCCGTTAAGTGAATTGAATTTACTGTCTCTCAATGAGTTTCCCTTGCTCATTAAATCTGCATATGTTTTTTTGCAGTCGGCAAAAACTTCATGTATTGAGGAACCTGGAAGAATATCGTGGAACTGGTTTGTCATAAGAGTCTGCCAGTTTTCTTCAATTTCATCTTTCGGATATTTTTCACTAAGTAATTCTTTTGCAAAAACAGAAAGCATTTCATTTCTTGTAAGAAGATATTCGCCCTTACGGTTATTCTTTTTTACAAAAGCCTGACTTGTAAATGTGCCTCTGTGGTTTTCATAGTACATTTCACCGTTCCAGACGGGAAGCTCGTCTTCGTGACCGTGATATGTCATAAAGAAATCATCAACATGGCCGATTTCCGTTGCCGGCATTCCGGGGAAATTACGAAGCCTGCGGCCTCTTTCAAGCATTTCTCTTGTCGGTCCTCCGCCGCCGTCACCGTAACCGTACATACTCATTGCGGTATTAAGCTCGTTTTTGTTGTTGCATTCATTGTCAACACACATTATTTCTTCAGCTCTGTAATGGCAATTATATGCAGGTCGCATAAGATGTGCATAAACGGTTTCTCCGCTGTTTCCGCGCCACATAAACATGCTGTAAGGGAATTTTGTAGTATCATTATATGAAAGCTTGCTAGTTATGAAATTTTCCATTCCGCAGCCGTTTATAATCTGAGGAAGAGCTGCCGAAAAGCCAAAGCAATCGGGGAGCCAATAGGTTTTTGAAACTTTACCGAATTCTTTTTTGAAAAACTCTGTACCGTAAAGAACCTGACGGATAAGAGATTCGCCGGATGCAATATTTGTGTCTGCCTCAACCCATACATTACCGCAGATATCCCACTGACCGGTTTTAACTTTTTCTTTGATTTTTTCAAAAATTTCCGGATAATTCTTTTTGGTCATGGCATAAAGAACAGCCTGACTCTGACCGAATGTCATTTCCGGATATTGGTCCATAAGAGTTGTGACATTGGTAAATGTTCTTGCACTTTTTCTTATACTTTCCTGAACTCTCCAAAGCCATGCAACATCAATGTGGCTGTGACCAGTCAGAATAACCTTGCTCTGCGGAGCCCATTTAATCTGAGAAAGTCTTTCGTTGTAAAGCTTTCTTGCCTCATAAATAGATTTTCTTACCTGATCCGGTTCAAAATCATAATCAACAACATGAAGAGAATCATCAACAGCAGCATAAATCTTGCTGTAAATATGCTCGTCTTTTATCTGAGTGAGAGCATCAAAAGCAACTTCAATATCAAAGAGATATGCTTCAACTTCTTCATCAAAGGTAAATATGGATGTTTCTCCGAAATTGCACTCCTGAACCTGAGCACCGCCAAGGTGTTCGTCACAGAATTCCATTGAGTCAACAGTAGCTTCAATTTCAAAATTAAGCACTTCACCTGCTTTTGCAATTCCGAGCGAAACATTTGCTCTGTCAGGCATATAGTCTCTTGAAGTACAACCGGCAACATATTTGCCGTTGCATTTTACAAGTGCTTCACCTCCGACGGCAAGCTTTGCCCTGAGCACCTTTCCGTTCATATACTCGGGAACGGTAACTGAAGCCTTGAAAAAATGTGCATCGTCATAAGTGGGATAATGTCTGTCACCGGATTTGATTTTTCCTTCAAAATCAATCGGCTCATATCCGTCATCGCCCTTGAATTTAGCTTTGGTAAATTCCCATTCACCTATATCAAGCTTATCAATGACAGTATAACGGGGGAGCTGATGAAACATATCCTTCAGGATACCGATTTTCAAAGTATGCATAAAATGACCTCACTTTATATTTCATCGGATTTATACCGACAATTTATATGTTTTGATATTGACTTACAGCAAGAGCGTCACATCTCTCGTTTTCAGGATGACCGTCGTGACCCTTGACCCAGATAAATTTATATTCATGCTTTTGAAGTTCTTTTAATAATTCTTTCCAGAGTTCTGCATTCAATACGGGAGAATTATCCGATTTTTTCCAGCCTTTTTTTATCCAATTCCAGATCCACCCGTCAAGAAAAGCTTTGCAAACATAAGTGGAATCTGTATATATAGTTATTTCACAAGGTTCTTTCAACAATTTCAGAGCCTCAATGACAGCCGTAAGTTCCATTCTGTTGTTTGTGGTTTCTTTATCTCCGCCACAGATTTCTTTTTCATGTTCACCGTAACGAAGAATTGCGCCCCAACCTCCGGGACCCGGATTCCCGGAACAGGCACCGTCCGTAAAAATATCTACATGTTTCAAATTTTTCACCCTCAAACGGATTTTAATGAATTATAACATATTAAATAATAATATACAAGAATAAATTATAATTAAAATTTTTTATCAACACTACTTCTTGTATTATTGCTTGACTTTAATTCTATATGTGGTATAATGTAAATGTAGAAATTTGCGTTTTTCGGAGGAAAGAAATGGCAAAGAAAGCAAAATACGATAATGACAGTATAAGATTGCTCAAAGATGAAGAAAGAGTAAGAGAAAAACCGGCAGTAATATTCGGCTCTGACGGCCTTGACGGTTGTGAGCATGCAATTTTTGAAATCGTATCAAACTCGGTTGATGAAGCAAGAGAAGGCTTCGGAGATAAAATAATTGTTACAAGATATGAAGACCATTCTGTCGAGGTCCAGGATTACGGCAGGGGATTACCTGTTGATTTTAACACCAAAGAAAACAGATATAACTGGGAATTACTTTTCTGTGAATTATATGCTGGAAGTAAATATGATAATAATTCCGGCAGTAATTATGAGTTTTCTCTCGGAACAAACGGTCTCGGTCTTTGTGCTACTCAATATGCTTCCGAATATATGGAGGCAGAGGTTCATGCTGGCGGATACCGCTATTTGCTTAATTTCAAAAAAGGCAAGCCTCACGGCAAGATGATTAAGGAAGAATATTCAAAGCGTGACACCGGAACAAGAATAAAATGGAGACCCGATTTAGACGTGTTTACCGAAATTGCCGTCAGCAACGAATATTTCCTTGATATGCTTAAGCATCAGTCGGTTGTAAACGCAGGTGTTCATTTTATTTATCGTAATCAAGTCGGCAAAAATTTTGAAACTACTGAATTCTATTATGAAAACGGTATAGAAGATTACCTTAAAGAAAAAGTAGGAACTGAAACTCTTTCGTCAATTCAATCGTGGAAGCAGGAAACCGAATGCAAGGACCGTGACGATTTAGATAAATATAAGCTGAAAACCAACATTGTTCTTGTTTTTTCAAATAAAGTTCAGTTCAAGGAATATTTTCATAATTCAAGTTTCCTTGCCAACGGAGGTTCACCGGATAAGGCAACACGAACAGCTTTTGTTTATCAAATCGATCAATATCTTAAAGAAAAAGGAAAATACAACAAAACAGACAGCAAAATTACTTTCCAGGATGTTGAGGACTGTCTTGCGTTGATTATTTCTTCTTTCTCAACTGTTACTTCTTATGAGAATCAGACAAAAAAAGCGATAAACAATAAAGGCATCCAGGAATCAATGACTGCATTTATAAAAAATCAGTTGATGGTTTATTTTATTGAAAATCCGATGGATGCGGAAGCAATATCAAATCAGGTTCTCATAAATATGCGTTCCAGAGTAAAAGCGGAAAAGACAAGACTCGGAACAAAAGAATCGCTTATTCAGAATGTAGGCAGCTTAACAAACAGAATCCAAAAATTCGTTGATTGCAGAAGTAAAGATACTTCAATCAGAGAATTGTTTATAGTCGAGGGTGATTCGGCTAAAGGTGCCTGTGTTCAGGCAAGAAATTCCGAATTCCAGGCAATTATGCCGATCAGAGGTAAAATCCTTAATTGTCTTAAGGTCGATTACGACAGAATTTTCAAAAGCGATATTATAACGGACCTAATCAAAGTTATCGGCTGCGGAGTTGAAATTAAAAGCAAGCCCAAATCGGGAAAAGATTTGATTTCTTTTAATCTTGATTTATTGAAATGGAATAAAATCATAATCTGTACAGATGCCGATGTTGACGGATTTCAGATAAGAACTCTTGTTCTTACCATGATTTACAGGTTAATGCCTACGCTGATTAATGAAGGCAAAGTTTTTATTGCCGAATCACCGCTTTATGAGATAACCTGCGGAGAAGAAACATGGTTTGCATATACCGAAAAAGAAAAAGCGGATGCAATCGAAAAAATCGGAAATAAAAAATACAGTATTCAGCGTTCAAAAGGTCTTGGCGAAAATGACCCGGATATGATGTCACTGACAACAATGAATCCGGCGACACGCAGACTTATAAAGATTTCTCCCTCTGATGTTGTTGACACGGCTGAAAAATTTGAGCTGCTTCTCGGCGACAATCTTCAGGGCAGAAAAGACTATATTTCAGAGTTCGGTCATCTTTATATTGATTTGACCGAAGTTTCCTGATCGGAGTTATTGTATGGCTAAAAAGAAAAAGAATGAAAATCCTGCTGAAATGAAACAACTTGATGAAAACACGCATATTTTCGGTGCGGGTGAGGTTGTTGATCAGCATATTGTTGATACTCTTGAAATAAATTACATGCCTTATGCAATGAGCGTAATTATGTCAAGAGCCATTCCCGAAATAGACGGTTTTAAGCCTTCACACAGAAAAATCCTGTATATGATGTATAAAATGGGGCTTCTTACCGGAGCAAGGGCAAAATCCGCTAAAATTGTCGGTCAGGTCATGCAGCTTAATCCGCACGGAGATGCTGCGATATATGACACTATGGTCAGACTTTCAAAGGGATACGATGCTCTTCTTCACCCTTATGTTGATTCAAAGGGCAATTTCGGTAAAGCTTTTTCAAGAGATATGGCATGGGCTGCTTCGAGATATACTGAAGCAAAGCTTGAAAAAATATGTGCCGAGTTATTTAATGATATTGACAAGAATACCGTTGATATGGTTGACAATTTTGATAACTCCATGAAAGAGCCGGTTTTGCTTCCGGTATCTTTTCCGAGTGTTCTTGTTAATCTCAACTCGGGTATTGCCGTCGGTATGGCAAGTTCAATTTGCTCATTTAATCTTGAAGAAGTTTGCAAAACAACTATTGAGCTACTTAAAAACCCCGGCTTTGATGTTTCCGAAACGCTTATTGCTCCCGATTTTTCCGGAGGAGGAATCTTACTTTATAACAAAGACAGCATAAATGAAATTTATTCAACCGGCAGAGGCGGATTCAGAGTCAGAGCAAGATATGTATTTGATAAATCAAACAGCTGCATCGACATTACCGAAATTCCGCCCTCAACAACAAGTGAAGCGATAATAGATAAGGTTATTGAAAAAGTAAAAGCCGGCTCATTGAAAGAAATCAATGATATCAGAGATGAAACTGATCTCAACGGCTTAAAAATCACCATTGATGTCAAAAGAGGAACCGACCCAGATAAGCTCATGCGTCGGCTTTATGCATCAACGCCCCTTGAAGATGTTTTTTCTTGTAATTTCAATATTCTTGTAAACGGTTATCCCAAAGTCATGGGCGTTAAAGAAATTTTACTTGAATGGATTGATTTCAGAACCGGGTGCATAAGGCGCAGAACTGAATTTGATCTTAACCGTGCAAAAGAAAGGCTTCATCTGTATCAGGGTCTTCAGAAAATTCTGCTTGATATTGACAAAGCCATAAGCATTATCAGAAATACCGAAGAAGAAAATGAAGTTGTTCCAAATCTTATGATCGGATTCGGTATAGATAAGATTCAGGCTGAATATGTTGCCGAAATCAAACTTCGTCATCTCAATAAAGAATTTATACTCAAGAAAATAAAAGATATTGAGACACTTGAAAAAGCTATTGCCGACCTCGAAGATGTTCTTGTAAATCCCAAGAGAATCAAAAAAGCAATTTCATCCGAATTAAATGAGGTTATAAAGAAATACGGCAAGCCGAGAAGAACCGAAGTTATTTATACGGAAGAAATAGAAGAAGAGCCCGAGGAAGAAGAGATACCGGATTATCCCGTTACTTTATTCTTTACCAAAGAGGGTTATTTCAAAAAAGTTACTCCTCAGTCTTTGCGCATGAGCACCGTAAATAAGCTCAAGGAAGATGATGAGATTACTCAGGTTATTGAAACCGGTAATGCTTCAGAGCTTCTGTTCTTTACGAATAAATGTCAGGTTTATAAAACGACAGCAGCTGCTTTTGATGACACAAAAATTGGTGTTCTCGGAGATTTTGTCGCTGCAAAGCTTGAAATGGATGAAGGAGAATTGCCGATTTATCTTGTTGTTACAGACAAAAAATATGAAGGCTATATGATGTTCTTCTTTGAAAACGGTAAAGCGGCAAAGGTTGAGCTTAAATCATATCAGACGCTTACAAAACGGAAAAAGCTTATCAAAGCGTATTCCGATAAAGCGGTTGTGTCAAAAATAATGTATTTACCCGCAGACAAGGAAATTGTGGTTATTTCTTCCGCCGGAAGACACTTACTTGTCAATACCGCTTTGATTGCCGCAAAAACGACAAAAGATACTGCCGGTGTTAACATAATGACTTTGAAGAAAGGTCAAAGATTGTTTGATGCCAGAGAATATAAAGAAGGCGAGTTTGCAAAACCGTATCGTTTCAGAGCAAAGAATCTGCCTGCTGCAGGTGCAATTCTCTCTCCCGATGACGGTGCGGAACAGATATCTTTTGATTGATTTTTATATTTTTATTGAGTATTTTTTAATTTAAGTAAAAAAACTCTTGAAATCTGTAAAGTTTTGTGATATTATCCTTTAGTAATTTGTAATTGGAGGAATTATCCTATGGTTTGGTATGAAATTTTACTCGGAGCAATTCTTATTGTAACTTCTCTTGCTCTTATTATTATCGTTCTTATGCAGGAAGGCCGTGCTGACGGACTTTCAGGCGCTATTGCCGGCGGTGCAGAAACTTTCTTTGGCAAAAACAAGGGCAGAACAGTAGAACAGAAGCTTGTTAAGGTAACAAAAGCTCTTGCTATTGTTTTCTTCGTTCTTTCTCTTGCAGCAACTCTTATCGTTCTTTTCATTAACTGAGTTTATTGCTTTACAGGTCTGTCGGTTTTCGGCAGACCTTTTTATTTTTTGTTCATAAATATTTCCTTGAAAAGATAAATTTGTTGTATTATAATATATAAAGTAAATATAGACGGGAGGCGCATATTTTGAGCAAAAAAAAGAAAAAGAAAAAAATCAGTAAGGTAAAAACAGTAATTCTTGCCGTTATATCTGCCTGTGTGCTTACCGCTTGTATAGTTGTCGGTTATGTAATGTTCAATGTTATTAATTATGTAAACGGTGACCTTGTAGTTAAGCTCGACGAATATAAAGCAAATCAGAATCAGACATCCTTTATATATGCTACCGACAAAAAAGGAAAAACAACCGAAATCGCCCGCTTACACGGAGATGAAGATCGTGTATGGGTTGATCTTGAAAAGATATCACCATATATGGCCAAAGCCTTTATTTCTCTTGAGGATAAGCGCTTTAATGAACATCACGGTGTTGACTGGGTCAGAGTTGGCGGCGTTATTGTCAAGCCGCAGAATATAGGTCAGGGCGGTTCAACAATAACTCAACAGCTTATAAAGAATCTTACAAATAATAAAGATGTAACCATTGTTCGTAAATTCAAGGAAATACTTATGGCTCTTAACCTTGAACAGAACTATGATAAAGATACAATTATTGAAGCTTATCTTAACACACTTTATCTCGGAAACGGCTGTTACGGTGTTAAAACCGCAAGTGAAACTTACTTCGGCAAGGATGTTGCGGATCTTAATGCTGCCGAATGTGCCGTAATAGCATCCATTACTCAATTCCCCACAAAATATAATCCGCTTCTGAATCCGGAAAACAACAGAGAAAGACAGCTTGACTGTCTGAAAAAGATGTATAACGACGGAAGCCTTACTAAAGAAGAATATGATGAAGCGTGTGATTATCATCTTATTTTTACAAACAGTGATGACTATGTTCCCGATGAATCGAATGAAGAAATAAAGAAGCGTCAGGATGAAGAAAAACAGATAAACAGCTTCTATATTGACGCTGTCATTGATTCCGTAATCAATGATTTAATGGATGAGTACGGCTACACAAAGCAGCAGGCTACAAATCAGATTTATTATGGCGGACTTAAGATTTACGCTGCCGTAGATCTTGATATCCAGGAAGAACTTGAAGATGTTTATGAAAACAGAACAAACTTCCCGAGAATATCAAAATCTGACGGAACAAAACCTCAGTCTTCAATGACGATTATGGACTATGCCGGCAGAGTAGTCGCCGTGGTCGGTCAGGCCGGTGAAAAGAAATCAAACAGATGTCTTAACCGAGCCACAAGCTCGTGGAGGCAGCCGGGTTCAACCATCAAACCCATTGCAACTTATGCGCCTGCCGTTGATCTTGATTTAATTAATTTTTCATCAAAAATACTCGATTATGCTATTTTTGTAAACGGTTCTCTTTGGCCGCATAATGTTGATAAAACTCTCGGAAGCAACAGCAAGGTTACTGTTCAGAAAGCTGTTGAGCAATCGTTAAATACCGTTCCCACAAGGATTATAAAAGATGATTTAACCATAAATACATCTTTTGAATTTTTAAGAGATAAATTCCACCTTTCAAGACTTGATGAAACCAATGACAGAGCTCTTTCTCCGCTTGCAACAGGCGCACTTACAAACGGTACAAATACTCTTGAAATGGCTTCAGCTTATGCAACATTCGGAAATGGCGGACTATATTACAAACCGTATTTCTATTATAAAGTTACAAATGCACAAGGTACTCAGACAGTTCTTTCAAACGAAAATAATAAGGGCGAACAGGTCATTTCTCCCGAAACTTCGGATATCGTTTGTGAGTTGCTGCAAACAGTTCCCACAAGCTATTACGGAACAGCTTCGAATGTAAGAAAATTCCAGATTATGGCTAAAACGGGAACAACAAGTTCTGACTGTGACCGTTGGTTCTGCGCAGGTACGCCTTATTATGTTGCCTCTGTCTGGCTTGGTTATGATATAAAAGAGCCTCTTAATCAGGAAGTCAACCCCTGCGGCAAAATATTCTTTACAGTGTTTGACAGAATTCATAAGGGACTTGAAGAAAAAGAATTCCCCAAAGCCGAAGGAACAGTAATGAAAGAATACTGTAAAATTTCCGGTAAACTTGCAGGACCCGGATGTTACAGCACAGGTATGGGCTGCTACAAAGAGGATCAACTGCCCGAAACGTGTTACTATTGTTCATCCGGAAATTCATTGAGCAGTTCTTCAAGCGGCTCATCGGGAAATTCATCAACAACAAGAAGTGCCGGAGAAGTTGCTTCGGATGCTGTTGATCAGGCTGTGAGTGCAGTAAGCGTAGTCGGTGAAATTGTTGATGCAATTATACCTAATGAATAAATAAAATTAACGGAGCTTGTCAAAACGGGCTCCGTTATTGATAATGGTGATTATATGATTATAATGAGTATTGATTACGGTGACGCAAGAACAGGTATTGCTGTATGTGATAAATTTGAGATGCTCGCTTCACCGGTAAAATCAATTCATCAATGGAATGATGATAAGCTGATTGATGAAATATTGATTTTGATTAATGAATATAAGCCGGAACTGCTTGTCGTCGGTCTTCCGAAAAATATGGATTCATCGGAAGGGGACAGGGCACAGAAGTGTATAGATTTTGCCGAAAAGTTATCAAAAAAATCAGGTATTAAGACAGAAATGCGTGATGAAAGATTATCAACTGTCAGCGCGCATATTGCATTAAACAACACCAATACCCGTGGAAAAAAGCGAAAAGAAGTTGTTGACCAGGTTGCGGCAGTAATGATTCTTCAGGATTATATTGATTTCAGAAAGAATATAAAAAGCAAAGGATAATGTTTTATGGCTTCAAAAAATAAATCGGTTTATATTTGCAGCGAGTGCGGTTATGAGAGCCCGAAATGGAACGGCTGTTGTCCCGGCTGCGGTGAATGGAATACAATGAATGAAGAAATCGTTACACCATCCGTTAACACCGCAACTAAAGCTGTTATTTCTGATTTAAAAGCAGAAAAAATATCAGAAATTTCAGCTGATGATGAAATCAGATTCAAAACCGGCATGGCTGAGCTCGACAGAGTACTTGGCGGCGGTATTGTTGACGGTTCTTTGATTTTACTCAGCGGTGATCCCGGTATAGGTAAATCAACAATACTCCTTCAAATTTGTGAATATATAGGTAAATCAATCAATATTCTTTATATTTCAGGTGAAGAATCGGCAAGACAAATTAAACTCCGAGCAGATAGGTTAAAGGTTTCTACGGATAATCTGATGATTATGTGCAGTAATGATGTTGAGTCGATTATCGAATATATACGCATAAATCGCCCCGGCCTTGTTATTGTTGATTCAATACAGACAATGTGTATTAAAGAATTAAACTCTTCTCCGGGAAGTGTCACACAGGTCAGAGAGTCAACAAATCAATTTATGCATTGTGCAAAAGAATACGGAATACCCACAATTATTGTTGGTCATGTAAATAAAGACGGAAATATTGCGGGCCCGAAAGTTCTTGAACATATTGTTGACTGTGTATTATATTTTGAAGGTGAAAGACATCTTTCATACAGAATTCTCCGCGCAGTAAAAAACAGATACGGCTCAACAAATGAAATCGGTGTATTTGAAATGACCGATAACGGTCTTAAAGAGGTTCCGAATCCATCAATGATGCTAATCTCCGGCAAGCCAAAAGATACGGCAGGAACCTGCATTGCCTGCGTAATGGAAGGCAGCAGACCGATTCTTGCCGAAGTTCAAGGCCTTGTTGCCACATCTTCATACGGCAACGGAAGAAGAACAGCCAGCGGCTTTGATTATAACAGACTTTCAATGATTCTTGCCGTTCTTGAAAAAAGAGCCGGATATTATTTTGGAAACTGTGACGCTTATGTTAACGTTGTCGGCGGATTAAAACTTGATGAACCCGCAACCGATTTATCCGTTGCACTTGCATTGATTTCATCATTTAAGGATACGCCTGTAAGAGATGATACAATTGCCGTTGGAGAAATCGGTCTCGGCGGTGAAGTCAGAACCGTTTCTTATTGTGAACAGCGTATAAAAGAAGCTGAAAGACTTGGGTTTAAGAGAATAATAATCCCGAAACATAATTTCAAATCTTTATCAGCCGATTTGAAATGTGATATCGAAATTATAGGAATAAAAACAGTAAATGAGGCTTTTGATGCATCAATATAATATTAATACTTTACAAAACCCGAATTTACCTGAATATGAAGTTGATTCTGTTATTATGAGCGGACTTATACCGGAAGCGGTAAGTTCGCTCATAAATTCAGGCATAAAAGTATTTCAAACAAAACCGGAAACAAATATTGAGGACTATTTGTCCCTGCACGCAGATTTACAGTTTTTTCATTATGATAAAGACATCTTTTATTCATCAAAAGAAATAAGAGGGGAGTTGGGCAAACTAATATCGCCCAAAAGAATAAAAGAACTCATAAGAAAAGAATATCCTTTTGATGTATATCTGAACGCTGTGTCCATAGGCGACTTTTTAATATGCAATAATAAAACAATTTCAAAAGATATACTTGAAAAAGCCTATACTGATAATAAAACGATAATAGATGTTAAACAAGGATATTCAAAATGTTCAATTTGCATCGTCGATGAAAAATCAATAATTACTGATGATGAGTCAATTTACAGATCGGTTTCAAAATATCTTGATGATGTATTACTCATTTCAAAAGGCTCAATTTTTTTGCCGGGACAAAACTATGGATTTATCGGAGGAACATCCGGCAAGCTTGCAAAGAATAAAATTGCATTTTGCGGAAGAATAGAAAGCCACAGTGATCATAACGGTATTATTGATATGTTATCAAAGCATAATATTGAAATAATTGAATTGTATAATAATAAACTTACAGATATCGGGTCGATAATACCTATATCAGAAAAAGTACCGTTTTAATATAATTAATTATTTTTTACTCCCCCTAATTACATAAAACTTGTATTTTGTGTAATTATGTGTTATAATTAAGGTGTACCTGATAAAAATGATTTAAGGAGGCCCCTATTTATGAGAGAAGAAGAAATTTATTCCTTGCCGCCGCTTGTTATCAGTTATCTTAATTATCTGAGCGGAACTCTGAATAAATCGCAGCTTACCGTTCTTGAATATGGTTCTGATCTGAGAATGTTTTTCAGATTTATTCTAAAACACAGAAAAATTGTTTCGGATGATGTTCCGTTTGAACAAATAGATATTTCGTTCGTTGACAGAAAGCTTATTTGTTCTGTTACGCTCGAAGATGCTTATGCCTTCCTCGCCTATTGCCGCACCAAAAGAAACAATGATGCAAATGCGCGTGCAAGAAAAGCGGTTTCATTGAAAAGGTTTTTCAGATATCTTGAAACACAGAATATTCTTACCGGTAAAAACATGATTGCTTTTCTCAATTCTCCGAAAGGCAAAAAATCATTACCAAAATACCTTACCCTTGAACAAAGCATTAATTTGCTGCAAGCTGTTGACGGAAAAAATAAAAACAGGGATTTCTGCATTCTTACTTTATTTCTGAATTGCGGCCTCCGTTTATCGGAGCTTGTAGGAATAAATATTTCTGATATATCCTTTGATAACCGTACTATGCGTGTTTTGGGTAAAGGTAATAAAGAACGAATTGTTTATCTGAACAACGCATGTATAAACGCTATAAATGAATATCTTGTTTCAAGACCGAAAGACAAGGTTATAGACAGAGATGCTCTTTTTATAAGCAATCGTCTTACACGCATCAGCCGTGAATCAGTTCAAAAAATGGTTGACAAATATTTGAAAAAAATCGGTCTTGAAAATATGGGATATTCTGTCCATAAGCTTCGGCATACAGCCGCAACACTTATGTATCAATACGGTAATACCGATGTATTGCAGATAAAAGCTTTGCTTGGTCATGAAAATCTTTCAACAACTGAAATTTATACTCATATTTATGATAAGCAAGTTAAAGAAGCTGTTGATAATAATCCCCTGAATATGAATTTCGATTTTGATGACGAAGATGATGATGACTGAAGAAATATAATGTATAATGCAGACCTGATTGTATCAAGTCTGCATTTTTGTATCATATTTGAATGTGTTAATTCTTCTTTTCAAGTTTTGCAAAGTTAGCCATTATCTTTTTTGTCTTGCCTTCAAGAAAAGCGATTTCAAGAAGTGTATCATTGCCCATAGGTGTAACTGAAAGAACGACGCCTTCACCGTAGGCTTTATGAACAACCGTATCCCCTACCCTGAAATTTATATTACACTTCGACTTTGGTACGGAATTGCCCGAGAAACCGTAATTTGTATCTTTTTTAACAGACTGTCTTGTATTGTTTCCGGATTGAATATTAACTCTGTTTTTAGATTCAAATTCGTTTCTTCTTTTGTTTTCTTCACTTATTTCTTTCAAATCACTCGGAATTTCCTGAACAAATCTTGAAACAGGGTTAAATCTTGTCATTCCGAAAAGCATTCTCATTGTCGAATTGGTTATATAAAGCTTTTCCTTTGCTCTTGTAATTGCAACATAGGCAAGTCGTCTTTCTTCTTCAACACCTGCATCACCCTCGCCGAGAGATAAATCAGAAGGAAATATTGATTCTTCCATTCCGATAAGAAAAACGGTATTAAACTCAAGACCTTTTGCTGAATGAATCGTCATCAGAACTACCGAATCGGAATCCGAATTATAATTGTCAATGTCCGTCATAAGAGCAACTTCTTGAAGAAAATCATTCAAAGTTGCTTCTTCATTATCGGTTTCAAAATTAACAATATTATTATAAAGCTGATCTAAATTCTCGATTCTGTCCTGCTGTCTTTCCGGTTCAAGTGCCAATGATTCAATATAACCGGATGTGTTGAGAACATCTCTGAGCAGTTCCGAAACAGTTGATGTTTCAAGTGATTGAATATATCCGTCAATGAGTTCGGCAAATTCTTTCAGTTTCTTTGAAGCTCTGCTTAATTTAGGATAATTATCAGCATTTGCCATTACCTCAAGCATACCAATTCCGAGACCTTCGGAAATCTCCGTAACAGCTGAAAGCGTTGCTTCTCCTATTCCCCTCTTCGGCTCATTAATAATTCTTTGAAGCCTTACCGTATCATTGGGATTAGCAATAACGCTCAAATAAGAAAGAGCATCTTTGATTTCTTTTCTATCGTAAAACTTATGACCGCCAACAATTTTATACGGTATTGCTTGCTGAATTAAAGACTGTTCAATAAGGTTTGATTGAGAGTTCATCCTGTAAAGAACAGCAAAATCAGAGTATTTTTTGCCTTTTAATACACCGTTTACAATTCTTGATGCAACAAAATATGCCTCATCACGGTCAGATTGAGCATTATGATAAGTAAGTTTTGCTCCTGTACCGTTACTTGTCCAAAGAGTTTTTCCTTTTCTGTTTACATTATTGTTAATTACGGCGTTGGCCGCATCAAGAATATTTTGAGTTGAACGGTAATTCTGTTCAAGACGGATAACCTTTGAATTTGTATATTCTTCTTCAAAATTAAGTATATTTTCGATTGTTGCACCGCGGAATTTATAAATGCTTTGGTCATCATCGCCAACAACACAAATGTTTCTGTATTTTGCAGCAAGAAGAGATATAAGAAGATATTGAAGATGATTGGTATCCTGATACTCATCAACAACGATATATCTGAATTTATTCTGATAATATTCAAGAATCTCCTCGTTGCTTTTTAATAAAAGAACCGTCTTATAAATTATATCATCAAAATCAAGTGCATCAGATGCTTTAAGCTTTTCCTGATAAAGCTTATAAATCTGGCCGATGTTTCGGCGTAAATAATCGTTATCATGCTGTTTGATATATTCATCCGGCTCAAGCATTGAATTTTTGGCGTTACTGATTTCAAAAATTACATTTTTAGGCGGGATGATTTTATCATTAAGCCCTAATTGTTTTATACAGTCTTTAATTACCCTTTTGCTGTCATCTGTATCATAAATGGTAAAATTCGATGAATATCCGATTTCAGCGGCATTTCTTCTTAAAATGCGAACACAGGCAGAATGGAAAGTTGAAGCCCAAATATCATTTGCTTCATCTCCGAGCTTAGTAACAAGTCTGTCTTTCAATTCCCCTGCCGCTTTATTAGTAAATGTAATCGCAAGAATCTGCCAAGGCTTTGCGGGATTCTCTTTTAATAAATAATCAATGTCGGGGGTAACATCGGCACCTTTTGAAGCTGCAAAAAGCATGGCTTCTTCATAAGGCGATAATTGATGATTAAATTCTTCTCCGTAATATGCATTTCCGTATTTAATTATATTTGCTATACGGTTTACCAATACTGTTGTTTTTCCGCTTCCTGCACCGGCAAGCACCAAAAGCGGTCCCTCCGTAGAGAAGACCGCTTTTTTTTGCATATCATTCAAAGAACTGAAATCATTCTCAATTATTTTTCGTCTAATTGAAAAAAATTCTTCTTTAGTCATTATTTACCTCAGATTGAAATTTCGTGAGCAATATTATAAAGAGTTGAGTCAACCTTTTTCTGCATGCAAAGAGCTTCATAAATATCGAAATTTACGATTTTATCGTCTTTCATTGCAACAACTCTGTTTCCGATTCCGTTCATAAGAAGCTGAACTGCCTCGTAACCCATTCTGCTGGCAAGAACTCTGTCTCTTGCTGTGGGTGAGCCGCCTCTCTGAACATGACCGAGAACTATTGAACGGGACTCAACGCCGCATTCCTGCTCAATTTTCTTTGCAAGATCTGCAACTCCGCCGATACCTTCGGCAACCATAATAATAAAATGCTTCTTATCAGTTTTCTGAGTTCTGCGAATTCTGTCAATAACGTGCTTTTCGATATCTGACTGAATTTCGGGAATTACAATTGCAGTTGCGCCAACGGCAATACCGGCATTAAGAGTGAGATCACCGCAGCGATTTCCCATTACCTCAACAACGATGCAGCGGCTATGTGACTCAACAGTATCTCTGATTCTGTCAACCATGTCCATAATTGTATTAAGACAAGTATCATAACCGATTGTATAATCGGTGCTGACAATATCATTATCAATTGTGCCGGGAACACCTATACAGGGAATTCCTCTGAGTGAAAGATCACGGGCACCTCTGAAAGAGCCGTCACCGCCGATAACAACAATTCCTTCAATACCGAATTTTTTGCATGTAGCAATAGCCTTCTGCATACCTGCTTCTTCTTTGAAAGTAAGGCATCTTGCTGAATGAAGCATTGTTCCGCCTCTGTGTATAATATCGGAAACGCTTCTGATATTAAGCTCACGGATATCTTCATCCATAAGGCCCTGATAACCGCGGTTAATACCGTAAACCGTCATGCCGTTTTCGCAGGCAGTTCTTACAACAGCTCTTACAGCTGCATTCATTCCGGGTGCGTCTCCGCCACTTGTTAAAACACCAATTGTTTTCATAAAACATTTCTCCTTGAATTACTGTGTTTTTAATTGATTATCGGTCAATATAATACACTTTTTATAATATAATGTCAATGAATTATTTATTATAAATGACATTGTCCGAGCCGAGAATTTTTGTCAATTCTTTCAATAAAGTATTATTTACGGAAACATCATTAAGACGCTCATATTTTTTCCTGTCCGAATAATATATATATGCATTTTCTGTTCCGTCATCAAAAATCGAAAGAAGATTCATGCAAATCGGAATTTGAGGGGAAGCCGCAGTATCAAACCGCAAAAAAAGACCTTTTACCTTTTTAGTTTCTTTTTTTTGCTGTTCTGAAGAAACAGACGGTACTGGTTCCAGAGATTCACATATTACGGTGTTTGATTCATCATCAGCAGATATATGACCGTGAATAAAAACTATACTTCCTTCGTTGATAAGACTTCTGTATTGTTCATATACTTTATTGAAAACAAGAATTTCGATTGCTCCTGAAATATCTTCGGCGGTTATAAATACAAGCGTTGAATTATTCTTTGTAATTTTCTTTTTAACAGAGGTTATCAATGCAATTATATTTACTTTCTTACCGTCATTATATTTCTGATCATCATTTATTATATCCGTAATAATATCGGTTTTCAGTGATTTAATTACTGATGAATAGTTTCCTGCCGGATGACCGCTGATATAAAGACCGCAAACTTCTTTTTCCATACTGAGCTTAACATTTTCGGGAAATTCATCAGCATAAGGAAAAACAAATTTTTCATTAATTTGTTTTTCGGTTTTATTTGAACCAAGTTCACCGAAACTGATCTGACCTTCAACATTACTTCTCCTTGAGTTTTCGAGTTCTTCAAAAATCAATTCAAGTGACTGGGTCATTTGCTTTCGATTTGCTCCCATACCGTCAAACGCGCCTGATTTTATAAGGCTTTCAACAGCACGTTTGTTAAGCTCTCTGCCGCGAATTCGCTTACAGAAGTCGTACAAATCAGAATAATTCCCATTTGAATTTCTGTCATTTACAACTTGATTAATCAGATTTCTTCCGACATTTTTTACAGCATTCAGAGTAAAAACAATTCCTTCATCATTGGAAACAAAACTGCTTTCACTGAAATTGATATTCGGAGGAATAATTTTTATACCGAGTTTTCTGCATTCATAAATATACTCACTTATTTTATCGCTGCGATCTATAAAAGAAGTTAACAGTGAGGCAAAAAATTCTTTCGGATAATAGTATTTAAGATATGCAGTTCTGTAAGCTACATAAGCGTAAGCAGCAGCATGGGCTTTATTAAAAGCATAAGAAGCAAACGAAACCATTTCATCAAACAATTTATTTGCGTCTGTTTCGCTCATCCCCCGTCTTACTGCTCCATCACAGATTATATTTCCTTTTTCATCTGTTATTCCGTTAACAAAATTTCCTCTTTCCTGAAGCATCACGGCGTGTTGTTTCTTTGCCATTGCTCTTCTGACAATATCAGCTCTGCCGTATGAATAGCCTGCAATTTCACGGCAGATCTGCATGACCTGTTCCTGATAAACCATACAGCCGCAGGTTACATCAAGTATATCTTTTAATTTTTCAGAGCTGTATTTAATTGCGGAAGGATTATTTTTGTTATGAATATATGTCGGAATTGATTCCATCGGACCGGGACGGTAAAGAGAAATAATCGCAATAATATCTTCGATATTTTGAGGCTTAAATTGTAACAGAACCCTTCGCATACCGGCGGATTCAAACTGAAACACTCCGGCTGTATCGGCATTTGAAAACATACGGTAAACGCCGGCGTCATTATAGTCAATGTTTTCAATAGAAAAACCGGGATTTTTTCGTTTAATGAGATTCTCGGCATATTTAATAACAGTAAGTGTTCTTAAGCCAAGAAAATCCATTTTCAAAAGACCGAGTTTTTCAAGGTCTTTCATAGTAAATTGAGTAACAACACAGTTATCATTAACAGCTAACGGAACATAATCAACAACAGGCTCGGCCGTTATTACAACTCCTGCCGCATGAGTAGAAGCATGCCTTGGCATTCCTTCGACTTTTTTTGACAGTACTATAAGTTCATTAGCTTCGGGATCTGTATTATATACATCCCGCAATTCTTTTGATTTCTCAAGGGCAGAATCAATTGTTATATTAAGCTCATTGGGTATAAGCTTGGCAATAGAATCAACTTTTGAATAAGAAATCCCCATTACCCTGCCTACATCTCTGATTGCCGCTTTAGCTGCAAGAGTTCCGAATGTAACAATCTGCGCAACACGGTCAGAACCATACTTCCGGATTACATATTCAATTACTTCTCCTCTTCGCTCGAAGCAGAAATCAACATCGAAATCGGGCATACTTACTCTTTCGGGATTTAAAAATCTTTCAAAGAGCAAATTATGTTTCATCGGGTCAATGTCAGTAATACCGATGCAGTAGGCACAAATGCTTGCGGCTCCCGAGCCTCTTCCCGGACCTACGGGAATATCATTCTGTTTGGCATAAGCGATAAAATCACGAACTATAAGATAATAATCCGTATAACCCATTGAATCAATTACATTCAGTTCATAATTCATACGCTCAACGCAGTCTTCGGGAGGATTATTACCGTATCTTTTTATTAAACCGTCGTTACAAATCTTCTTGAACCAATCAAAATGAGAAAACCCGGCCGGAACATCATAATGAGGAAGCTTTGTGTGACCGAATTCAAACTCAATATGACATTTGTCGGCAATTAAGGATGTATTATAGACAGCCTGAGGACAAAAATCAAAAGCCTCAAGCATTTCTTCTTCGGTTTTAAGATAAAATTCATCGGATGAAAAATCAAAACCTGTGTTTTCCGTAAGGAGCTTATTTGTCTGAATACAGATCAATACCTTTTGAACCTTGCTGTCTTCTTTGTCAATATAATGAACATCATTTGTTGCAGCAAGAGGTATACCCGTTTCTTCCGATAATTTCAAAAGATCGGCATTAACTCTTAATTGATCTTCAATACCGTGATTCTGAATTTCAATGTAGTAATTTCCGTCACCGAAAACATTTTTATACCATAAAGCAGTATTTTTTGCTTCTTCATAATCATCACTTATTATTTTTCTTGATATTTCTCCGAAGAAACATCCTGATAAAGCAATAAGTCCCTCATGATATTTTTCAATAATTTCCCGGTCAACTCTCGGTTTGGTATAAAAGCCCTCAGTCCATCCGGAAGAAACAATTTTACATAAGTTTTTATAACCGTTGTAATCTTTACATAAAAGTGTAAGGTGATATCTCTCGTTATCAATTCCGTTAACCTTATCAAAACGGGTTCTGACAGCCACATAGACTTCACAACCGATTATAGGATTTAATCCACGTGCTTTTGCTGCTGAATAAAACTGAAGTGCACCATACATCACTCCGTGATCCGTAATTGCAACAGAGGTCTGACCCATGCTTTTAACCTTATCAAGCATAGGTTCAATTCTGCAAGCTCCGTCAAGGAGACTGTATTCACTGTGCACATGCAAATGCGCAAAAGACATAATCAGCCCTCAGATTCTTTTAATTTATTTGAAAAATCAACAATTTTATCAAGCCTGTGTTTAATACCGGATTTTGAAAGATGTTCATCGGAAAGTTCTTCAAGTTCCGTAAGTGTTGCGACAGGATTATTAAGTCTGAGCTGAGCGGTTTTTCTTAAATTATCAGGAAATTTACTTAAACCGTATTTGTTTATGACATATTCAATCGATTCAACCTGCAAATTAGATGCGGAAACAGTCTTTTCAAGATTATGAAGTTCAAAATTAAGCTTACGGTTAACATTGTTTTTCATATCTTTTTCGATCTTAATATTCATTAAAGACAATGCAGCATTATGAGCACCGATATATGCAAAGAAATCTTCTATATTTTCGCTGTCCTTAAAATAAACAATATGATTTCCTTTTCTGAGAATATATTTCGGATTTAACTGAAGTTCATTCAGAATACACATAAGATCATTACTCAGTTTCTTAAAAGGAACAACAAACTCAAGATGATATGCTCTTGACGGATTTGAAAATGAACCGCATGCCAAAAATACTCCCCTTAAAAAAGAGCATATACAGCATTCATTGAGAATATTTGCATGGTTAATTCTGACAGAAGTTTCTTTAACGGAATGACCGAATTTTTCAAAAGCTTTAATTTTTGATGCAGAATCTTCAACGGAAACAGAAAGCTTTTTTCCGGAAGTGTTTGCTTCATCAATTTTACATCCTATATATTCTTTTAATGCTTTACAATATAAATCATATACATCTTTGTTTTCGGTTGTAAACGAAAAGTTATAATCACTAAAATGCGCAAAAAGCACAAGCCCATAGACTTGTGCATGATAACAGCAAGGGGAAAGATTTTCTATTTTACTGAGTTCGGTTTTTAAATCAGATGAAAAAGACAAATCTATCCCCTCCTATCCGAGAATTTTCACTTCCGGTTCAAGTATGACACCGTTTGAATCATAAACTGTTTTCTTTATGTAATCAATAAGCCCTGTAACATCCTCAAAAGAAGCATTTCCTTTGTTTATAACAAACCCGGCATGCTTTTCACTGACCTGAGCATCACCGATTGAATATCCTTTAAGTCCGCAGCCTTCGATAAGAGCTCCGGCAAAATATCCTTCAGGTCTTTTGAAAGTACTGCCTGCGCTGGGAAATTCGAGCGGTTGTTTCGCTTTTCTTTTTCCGAGCAGTTCATCCATTTTTGCTTTTATTTCGGCTTTATTACCTTTTTTCAGCTTTAATTTCAAACTTGCAATAACATAATCGCAGTCGGAATATGCGCTGTGTCTGTAACCGAGCTTAAGTTCATCGTCTTTATATTTGCCTGTTGACCCGTTGGGTAAAATATGCTGACATTCCACAAGAACATCTTTCATTTCTCCGCCATAAGCGCCGGCATTCATATATGCTGCACCTCCGGCCGAACCCGGAATACCGTAAGCAAATTCCAATCCGGTAAGTTCGTTTTCAAGCGCAAAACGGCAAATTTTCATCATTGAAGTTCCTGCAAGGCAAATTATATATTCATCATCAACGATTTCTATCGAGTCAAGTTCTGAAGTATTGATTATAACACCGTCAAAACCATTATCGGAAACAAGTAAATTACTTCCGCGCCCGATTATATAACTCTTAATCTGATTTTTGTTTATAAAACCGATTATCAATGACAGTTTTTCAACCGTTTCCGGGAAAACCATAACCGGACATTTTCCGCCGATTCTGAAAGTGGTATAATTTTTCAGAAAAACATCGGTCTCATATTTAAGGTCAATACTTTCACAATAATGTATTAATTCAGTCATATTATTCATCAAGAAGTGCAGCACCGAAAATGCCAGCATCATTACCGAGCTCTGCAGCGATTATCTCGGTCTGTTTTTTGGAATAATGGCTGTAACGTTCTCTCTTTATATGGGTCTTAATGGGGTTAAGAAGTGTATCTTTTTCGTTGGCAATGCCGCCGCCGATACAAATAAATTCAGGCTGAAGAGCATTGATAATATTAATTATACCCGCAGATACATAATAAACGTATTTATCAACAACTTCTTTTCCGGCTTTATCGCCCATTCTCATTGCATCAAATGCAGTTCTGCCATTTACAGAATCAATATCATCATTGACAATCTGCCACATAACGCTATCCTGATTATGCTTCATTGCATCTTTGGTCTGAGATATAAGAGCAGTTGCCGATGCATACTGTTCCCAGCAGCCTCTTCTGCCGCAATTACACTGAAGACCGTCAACACAAATAACCATGTGACCCATTTCGCCTGCTGCATAGTTAGCACCGTTAACGATTTTTCCGTCAATAATTATGCCAGAGCCAACGCCTGTGCCGAGAGTTACGGCAACAAAATTCTTTGCACCTCTGCCGCAGCCTGCAACCGCCTCACCGAGAGCAGCACAGTTGGCGTCATTATCAAGATAAACAGTTTTTCCGATTCTTGCTTCAAGCATTTCCTTTGCGGGAACCTGTTTGAAATCAAGATTATTTGCAAATTCAATATAACCGTTACCTTTATTTACAGTTCCGGGTGTGCCGATACCAACAGAAAGAACTTCATCTTTTGAAATTCCTGCGTTGGCAATTGCCATATCAACCGCCTTTGCGATATCGTCAAAAATTTCTTCTGCAGGACGGGGGCAATTTGTTTTAACAGAGCTTTTTCCAATCAATTTAAGCTCCTCGGAAATAACTCCGACAGCAATGTTTGTTCCGCCTAAATCAACACCGATTCTATACATAAAAAATCCCTCCGAAAAATATTAAAAATCATGCCAGAACTCAAGCTGTTTCTTCTCAGGCTGAACTTCTTCGTTCATGCCAAGCTGAGAAAGAAGCTCCTGAGCGGCATTATATCCCATTTTTTTCTGCCTGTTATTCATAGCCGCTGCTTCTATAATAATAGAAAGATTTCGGCCGGGTTTAACAGGAACAATATTGACAGGAACTTCGATATCAAGAATATTCATATATTCACTGTCAAGTCCGAGTCTGTCATAAACCTTATCATTATCCCACGGTTCAAGCTGAATAACCATATCGATTTTTTCGGTGAGCTTAACAGCACCGATACCGAAAAGTCTTCTGGCATTGAGTACGCCAACACCGCGAAGTTCAATAAAATGTCTTATGTTATCGGGAGCTGAACCGACGAGTGTTTTATTTGACACCCTTCTGATTTCAACAGCATCGTCTGCGATAAGTCTGTGACCTCTGTTAATTAATTCAAGTGCGGTTTCGCTCTTACCGACACCGCTGTCACCCAGCAGCAAAACACCTTCGCCGTAAACTTCAACAAGAACACCGTGCCTTGTAATTCTCGGAGCAAGTTCAACACCGAGATAACTGATTGTAGCAGACATAATTGCAGAAGTCGGTTCGCTGCTCTGAACGACCGGAACTTCATATTTGCCGGCAATTTCAAGAAATTTTTCACCGGGATCAATTCCTCTTGAAACAACAACAAGAGCCGGTTTTTTACAGAAAAAACGTTCAAGACAATTTACTGTTTCATTATCCCCGAGACTTTTGGCATATTCAAGCTCAGCAAGACCCATAAACTCAACACGCTGAGAATCAAAATATTCTTCATATCCGGCAAGCATAAGTCCTGGTCTGTTTACATCCTGAGAAGAAATATAAATATCTGATACATCCTTAGGAGTATATAGAACGCTCAGAGAAAGTTCTTTGAGCATTTTTTCAAGTGAAACGGAATATTTACTCATGTAAACCCTCCTTTCAATATGGTGCACCTGACAGGACTTGAACCTGCACGCCGAAGCAATGGATCCTAAATCCATCGTGTCTGCCAATTCCACCACAGGTGCATAACAAATATATTATAATCAAAATTATTATATATTCAAGTTTTTTTTGGAAATAATCCGATTAAATATTGACAATATCTTTATTGTTGTTATAATTTAGTTATAATTCTCGGGGCGGGGTGAAACTCCCCACCGGTGGTTAAAGTCCACTAACTCTTTTCAGAGCCGAAACGGTGAAATTCCGTTACCGACGGTATAGTCCGGATGACAGAGAAAATATCTGTTTATATTTACTCCGGAGATTTATCCGGAGTTTTCTTTTTACGGAGGATAAGCTATGAATAAAAAACTATTCAAAGCAACTTTGACTGCAATGTTGTCTGCGCTTGCATTCATATTAATGTTTATTGAATTTTCGGTACCTTTCATGCCTGCGTTTATCAAGTTTGATATTTCTGATCTGCCGCCTCTTTTCGGTGCAATAGCACTCGGACCTTTATATGGTGTTTTAATTGAATTACTCAAAAATGTGCTTCATATCCTGCTTAAAGGCACTTCAAGTATGTTTGTCGGTGAAGCAAGTAATTTTTTGCTCGGCTCTGTAATGTGTCTTATCACAAGCGTTTTGCTGAAGAAAACAGACAAAAAGCATGTCCTGTTTTGTGCAGTCATCGGTTCAATAGCGATGGGATTAGCTTCAATTCCAGCAAATTATTTTATAATTTATCCTGCCTATGTGGTTTGCTATAATCTCCCCCTTGAAGCGATTATTGAAATGTATAAAAACATATTAAAAGTTGTTTCCGAAATACCGACAAAAAATGCACTGCTTAATTGCTTGTTGATATTTAATTTCCCTTTTACCGCAATGAAAGGAATATTTGATGCGGTAATTTGTGCATGCGTTTATAAGCCTTTAGCCAAAGCTTTGAAAAACAAGATATAACGAAAAAAGATGCAGCTTTTTAAGGCTGCATCTTTTTGTGATATTAAGCTTTTACTGAACTTCTTCAGCAAGATCTGCAAAGCCCTGCATAATTGAAGAAGCGGTTCTGTCACCAAGAGAAATAAGCTCCTGATAATGGTCATCAACAATACCGAGAGAATAATCGTTGTCGGGAACAACATAGCCGATTGCATCGTTGCAAAGTCCGAATACTATTGCATCTTCACCGAAGAGTTCTCTGATGGTCTTATATCCGAAATCCTTACCCTTGAATGAACCTTCAGCAGTGAGTGAGCCGCCGCCGTAAACAAGATCCTGAACGATTTCACCGGGCATCATTGCAACCTTAACATCGCCAAACTGTGCATAGCCGATTTCAACAAACATATTGTAAGTGAAGAGACTATCTTTATATACGGCATAATTTACAAGGCCGAGCTTGCCGACAAGCTTCATAAGAGGATTTCTGACTCTTACTTTAACTTCTGCAAGTCTGATATTAAAGAGTGGAGCAAGTTCTCTTTCCTCAACGGGAGTCCAGTTGTTTTCATATTTTCCGGTTTCGGGGTTGAGCTCACAGTTTTCGTACCAGATTGAATAATTCTTATTTACTGTGTCAACAATATTTTGTTTTTCCTCATCGGAAATATTACCGGCAGCAGCAATTCTCTTATCAATTTCATCGTTAACTTCTTTTGTAACGATATCTCTGTACTTAGCGTCAACTTCTTCGTAAGTGCTTGTCATATTAAGGCAGATATTACCGATTTCCTGACCGTAGCGCTGCGCCTGCATGTATCTTCTCTCAAGGCTGAGACCGTCATTTGAAAGTCCTCTTCCGTAATAAATACCTGCAATGGCACCCTGCAGGAACATGAAGTTGTAGCCGCCTTTTTCGATTGTATCACCAAGCCAGTAAACATAGTCACCGGAAATGGATCTGCCCTTATCAAGAGGATCACTTGTTGCAAGGCCCGCAACATCGGGATGAGCATTCATATTTACGATCATTGTGGGATCCTGAGTTTCATCATCGGGAGTGAAAATAAATCTGTAAATATCATAGCAATGGCTTGTGCTTGACTTTCTGTTTTTATTGTTGAAATAATCGGCATTGACTTCCTTAACGGTATAAGTCATTGTGCCTTCCTTCTGGTCTTTAATAGCCTTTTCCATTGCGTCGGCAATAATATGGCAAGCCCAATCAAGCCATTCGGCATTTACGCCGGGAGTCTTGTCAAGGAAAGGAAGATATGCTTTTGCAAGATTTCCGAGAATCTTTACAAAGCCGTTGGTCCAAAGCCCCTGAGTATCGAGACAGGAATGGCAATGAGTTGAAGTAAGGTTTATTGCATTGATATCTACATCGAGATTCTTTTCTTTAAGATATTTTCTGACTGTAAGAATATCACCGCGGCAAAAACCGATACAGTCAACATTGGCATAAATTGTTACACCTCTGCCCGAACCGTCGTCAAGAGCGATAACTCTTACCTGCATATCATCGATAACTTCTTCGACCTTGTTATACATCATATTATCAAGAGTCATATAACCGCCGAGGAAATATTCTGTTCCTTTATCAAAAATGTCATCGGGAACAAGAGAAGCTTTTGCATAACCGAGATTCCACTTTGCACCTTCTGCGGGTTCATCAAGGAGTTCATCCATTCCTTTATAGAACTGATCAGAAGAATAATCCTTGATGTTTTTGAAAGTCTTGTTATCGGGAATAATATTGCTGAGTCCGGTGAGTACGCCTTTGATAATAACCTCAAGTGCGGATACACCAACATGAGTAAGAGCGTCTCCGATATCAGATGCAGCAGAAGCACCGACAGAGGCAATGCCTGTAAATACCATTGCAACGGCAACGGCAGCGCTGACGATTTTTTTGAATGATTTTTTCATACAATAGCTCCTTTGAATTATTTTTTCTAATAATAGCATTATTTTTATCTGTTGTAAAGCAGAATTTATCAAAATGACTAAAATATAATGACAACTTAAAATATTATTGACGCTGTTAACAAATTATCTTTTATGGTTGAAAAAAACGATATTACAATGTATAATATTTATTTAATAAAGGGGTGAGATATACGGAACGCGTTTTTGCCATTCATGACATATCCGGTGTAGGAAAATGTTCTCTTACTGCAGCTATACCGATAATTTCTTCTGTTGGTGTTGAATGCTGTCCCGTACCCACTGCGGTTCTTTCGACTCATACAGGCGAAATAAGCGGATATACATTCAGAGATCTTACCGAAGATATACCCGGATATATAGCACATTGGAAAAGCCTTCAAATAAAGCCGGATACGATTTACACCGGATATCTTGGCTCCATAAAGCAAATTGATTATGTTTCCGACATTATTGATTTATTCAATGACAACTCCCCTTTTGTTATCGTTGACCCGGCCATGGCAGACAGCGGAAAGCTGTATAAAGGCTTTGGCGAAGCTTTTGCCTGTGCAATGGTTTCGCTTTGCGAAAAAGCAGACGTAATTATTCCGAATCTTACCGAAGCGGCTTTGATTTCAGAAACGGATTTTTTATCGGAATATTCCGAAAGTGATATTGAAAGCCTGGCAAAAGCCGTTTCCGAACACTGTAAACGATATGTTATTTTAACCGGAATCGGTTTTGAAAAAGAATTTACGGGTTATTATGCCTACGATAAACTTACGGGAAAACACAGATACAGAGCAATGAAAAAATATGACGGTTTATATTACGGTACGGGTGATATCTTTGCCTCCGTAATTGCCGGATGTATTTCAAAGGGTATTGACTTATTTGATGCTTGTGATATTGCCTTAAAATTCACAAATTTATCTGTCGGAGAAACATACAGACAAGGAACAGACACAAGGTTCGGGGTTGCATTTGAAAAATACATTCCCGAATTGATAAAATTAACAGGAGGAATTTCTCAATGAGTTATGCAGATGAAATCTTTATTGCAACTTGCAAAGACATTCTCGAAAACGGCATTTATGACACGGATATTGATGTAAGGCCGAGATGGGAAGACGGCACACCTGCTCACACGGTAAAAAAATTCGGTGTTGTAAACCGTTATGATCTCAGTAAAGAATTCCCTATTCTTACATTAAGAAAAACTTTTCTTAAAAGTGCCGTTGATGAGCTTCTCTGGATATGGCAGAAAAAATCAAATAATGTTCATGACCTTTCAAGTCATGTATGGGATGCCTGGGCTGACGAAAACGGTTCAATAGGTAAAGCCTACGGCTACCAGCTCGGTGTTAAACATCATTACCCCGAAGGCGATATGGATCAAGTTGACAAGGTTATTTATGACTTAAAGAATAATCCCGGCAGCAGAAGAATTCTTACAAATATATATGTTCATCAGGACTTAAGCGAAATGGCACTTTATCCCTGCGCTTACAGTATGACATTCAATGTTACCGGAAACAAACTGAATGCCATACTTAATCAAAGGTCGCAGGATATGCTCGCAGCGAACATATGGAATGTAGCGCAATACTCGGCTCTGGTTTGCATGATTGCTCAGGCGACAGGCTTTGAGCCCGGCGAATTTGTTCATGTAATTGCCGATGCTCATATTTACGACAGACACATTCCTATTATTAAAGAGCTTATTGAAAAGAAACCCTTTGATGCACCGAAAGTTACTCTTGACCCGACAATAACAGATTTTTATGATTTTACAAAAGACAGCTTTAAGATAGAAAATTATCAGTTCCATGAGTTCACAACCAAAATTCCGGTTGCAGTTTAATTAAGGAGAATTTATGAAAGCAATAGTTTGTGTAGATAACAACTGGGGAATCGGCAATTCAAACCAACTTCTTTACAGTATTCCGGCCGATATGAAATTTTTCAGAGAAAAAACGACGGGACATATTGTTGTTATGGGTCTTGCCACATTTCTTTCTTTTCCGAAACAGCAGCCTTTGAAGGAAAGAGTAAATATTGTTATTTCGGATGATAAGGATTTTCAGAGAGATGATGTAATAATATGCTCATCCATGAATGAAGTTCTTGAAAAAATCAAAGATTATAATTCAGATGATGTATATGTAATCGGCGGAGCATCCGTTTACGCTCAGCTTATCCCCTATTGTGATACAGCATACATTACCAAAGTTGACGCTTCAAGACCTGCCGATAAATTTTTCCCGAATCTTGATAAAGAAGAGAAATGGCATATCTCCGAAGAATCGGAAATTTTTGAACATAACGGATTAAATTATAAATTCACAACATATAAACAGATTTAAGAGGAGGAATTTTCAATGAAAAATAACAAGGTCGGTTATGCAGTTGTCGGACTTGGTGTAGGTATGAATCACGCCAAAGCTGCTGCCGCAAGTAAAAATGCAGATCTTATCGCGGTATGTGACCTTATACAGGAAAAGCTCGATAAAGTAACAGAACTTTATCCCGAAACACTGACATACACCGATTTCGATGAAATGCTTAAAAATCCCGACATTGACTGTGTAAGTATTGCCGTTCCCAGCGGAATGCATGCAGATTTCGCGGTAAAAGCATTAAAAGCAGGTAAAAATGTTCTTGTAGAAAAGCCTGTTGATATAACTGTTGAAAATGCACTTAAAATAGAAAAAGCAAGACTTGAAACCGGAATGAAAGCCGGTGTTGTTCATCAGAACAGATACAACCCCGATATGCCCCTTATGCATGACGCAATCGTCAGCGGAAGAATCGGTAAAGTTCTTTTCGGTGATTTTGCGGTTAAATGGTTCAGAACTCAGGAATATTATGATAACGGCGGCTGGAGAGGAACCTGGGCAATGGATGGCGGCGGCTCACTTATGAACCAGGCTGTTCACACCGTTGACCTTATGCAGTGGTTAATGAACAGTGATGTTGAAAGTGTTACATCGCAAACTGCAATTTATAATCATGAAATCGAAACCGAAGATTTTACCGCTTCTCTTATTAAATTCAAATCCGGAGCAGTCGCAACATTCATAAGCACAACTTGCGCATACCCCGGACTTTCAACTGATATAAGAGTTTACGGAACAAACGGTTCAATGGAGGCTGATCAGGACCATCTTAAACTTTGGAAATTCAAAGATGCAGATGAAAACGAAGAATCCGAAATGCTCGAAAAATATCAGGGCAACGCTGCTCTTGCCGCTCTTGACCCGACACTTTGCCTCGGTCACAATTATGTAGTTGAAGACATGATTTCAGCTGTTCTTGAAGACCGTGACCCCGGCATACTTCCCATGGAAGCAATTAAGAGTGTAAGAATAGTAAATGCTGTTTACGAATCTGCAAAAACAGGTAAAACCATTTACTTTGATTAAGGTGACTATATGAGTAATATATGGCACGATATAAATCCGAAACGAATTACTCCCGAGGATTTCATAGCCGTTATTGAAATTTCAAAAGGAAGTAAAAAGAAATATGAGCTTGATAAAGAAACAGGTTTGATGATTCTTGACCGTATTCTTTATACCTCAACCCATTATCCGGCGAACTACGGATTTATTCCCAGAACATACGGCGACGATAATGACCCACTCGATGTAGTTGTTATTTGCAGCGAGCCGATTGACAGTTACACAATGGTAAGGTGTTATCCGATTGGCGTAATAACAATGAAGGACAGCGGAAAATTAGACGAGAAGATTATATCAATACCGTTTAATGACCCTAATTACAACATGTATAAGGATATTTCCCAGCTTCCTTCACATATTTTTGAAGAAATGAGACATTTCTTTTCTGTTTATAAAACGCTTGAAGGAAAAGAAACCGTTGTTGATGAAGTACAGAACAGAGAAAAAGCTGTTGAAATCATCAGAAACGCAATTGACAACTATATTGAAAAATTTTGCAAATAATTTAAGGAGTGATATATCATGGCTATTTACTGTCAGGAACCCTCAAGAACATTCAGCGAATATCTTCTCATCCCCGGATATACTTCAAGAGAATGTATTCCGGCAAATGTAAGCCTTAAAACACCTCTTGTCAAATACAGAAAAGGTGAAGAGGAATGCCCCATTACACTTAATATCCCCATGTCATCTGCAATAATGCAGTCTGTTTCAAATGACAGTCTTGCCATTGCTCTTGCAAAAGAAGGCGGCATTTCATTTATTTACGGCTCACAGAGTATTGAAGATGAAGCTGCAATGGTTGCAAGAGTCAAGAATTACAAGGCCGGATTTGTTGTCAGTGATTCAAACCTCAAACCCACTTCTACCCTTTCCGATGTTCTTGCTCTTTTTGAAGAAATGGGCCACAGCACTATGGCTGTAACTGATGACGGAACACCCAACGGAAAACTTCTCGGCGTTGTAACAGGCAGAGATTACAGAGTAAGCCGCATGGATCCCGACTGTAAGGTTTGCGATTTTATGACTCCTCTCGATAAGCTTATTGTTGCAGACGAAGCAACAACTCTTAAAGAAGCAAACGACATAATCTGGGAAAACAAGCTCAATTCTCTTCCGATTGTTGACAAAAACGGTAATCTTCTTTATTTCGTATTCAGAAAAGACTATTCTCAGCATAAAGAGAATCCTCAGGAACTTCTTGACAGTAATAAAAGATATATCGTCGGCGCCGGTATAAATACTCTCGACTATGAAAAGAGAGTTCCCGCTCTTGTTGAAGCAGGTGCAGATGTTCTTTGTATCGATTCATCCGAAGGATATACTTGCTGGCAGGAACAGACACTTAAGTTCATCCGTGATAAATACGGTGATAAAGTTAAGGTCGGTGCAGGAAATGTTGTTGACAGAGACGGATTTATGTTCCTTGCAAAAGCAGGTGCGGACTTTATCAAAGTCGGTATAGGCGGAGGCTCAATCTGCATTACAAGAGAAACAAAGGGTATCGGCAGAGGCCAGGCAACAGCTCTTATTGAAGTTGCTGCTGCAAGAGATGAATACTATAAAGAAACAGGTATTTATATTCCTGTTTGCTCTGATGGCGGTATAGTTCACGATTATCACATGACCCTTGCTCTTGCTATGGGCGCAGATTTCCTTATGCTCGGCAGATATTTTGCAAGGTTTGATGAAAGCCCGACAGCAAAAATAATGGTAAACGGTGTTTATGTTAAAGAATACTGGGGCGAAGGTTCAAACAGAGCAAGAAACTGGCAGAGATATGACCTTGGCGGTAAGGCAAAGCTGAGCTTTGAAGAAGGCGTTGATTCTTATGTAACTTATGCCGGCTCACTTGCAGACAATGTTGCAAAGAGTCTTTATAAGGTAAAATCAACAATGTGCAACTGCGGTGTTATTACAATCCCCGATCTTCAGAAAAATGCGAAGCTTACCGTAGTTTCTTCTACAAGTATTGTTGAAGGCGGTTATCACGATGTTATTCTTAAATCAACAGCTACAACAGGAAGATAAGGTGACAGTATGAAATATGCAATTTACGGAGCAGGCTCCCTCGGAACAGTATTGGGCGCATATATTGCCAAAAACGGTGTTGACATTGAGCTTATCAACAGAAACAAGGCTCACGTTGCCGCTCTTAACGAAAACGGTGCCGTAATTAAAGGAACTGTTGAAATGACAGTTCCCGTAAAGGCTATTACTCCCGATATGATGGAAGGAAAATATGATGTTATCCTTCTCATGACAAAACAGCTTTTGAATAAAGAAGTTGTTACATTCTTAAAGCCGTATCTTTCCGATAACGGTGTTATTGTAACTCTCCAGAACGGTATCCCCGAACCAGGTGTAGCGGAAATAGTCGGTAAGAATCACACAATCGGATGTGTTGTTGAATGGGGCGCAACTTTATCTGCTCCCGGTGAAGCTACACTTACAAGCGAACCTGACAGCCTTTCTTTCCATATGGGTAAAATGGAAGGTATTACTGATGAACAGTTTAACATGGTAAAGAAGCTTCTTGAAAATATGTGTCCTGTTCATATAGAAGAAAATCTGCTCGGTGCAAGATGGTCAAAGCTTCTTATCAATGCAACATTTTCAGGCTTAGGTACGGTTATGGGCGGACTTTTCGGTGACGTTTCCGAAGGTAAGTATGCCAAAAAAGTTGCCGTAAGGTGTATGAAAGAATGTATTGATGTCGGTCATGCTGCCGGCGAAGAATTTGCACCGGTTCAAGGCAAAGACATTGCCAAACTCTTCTATTACACAAATCCTCTCAAGCGTAAGTTTGCTGAAATATTACTGCCCGTTGCAATGAAGAAGCACAGACTTCTTGAGCCCTCAATGCTTCAGGACTTAAAGAAGGGCAAGCCCTGTGAAGTAGACGCCATAAACGGTGTTGTTTGTGAATGGGGAAGAAAATGCGGAGTGAAGACACCGATAAACGATAAAATCGTTGAAATCATCAAGAAAGAACAGAACGGTGAGCTTCCTCTTTCCAAAGAAAACATTAATTTGTTTTCCGATTTAGTTAAATAATCAAGAAAGGTACTGTTATGGAAGAATACACCCCTGATATAGTCAGCGTTGTTGACGAAGAAGGTAAAGAGCACATTTTTGAAGAACTTGACAGAATTGAAACAGATAAAGGTCTTTATGTTGCTCTTTGTCCCCTTCCCGAAGACCCCTCTCAGCTTACTGAAAGTGAAGAGGATGAATTTATCGTTCTTAAAGTCATTCCCGGAAAAGGCGACGATGTAACCTTAATGCCTATTGAAGACGAAGAGGAATATGATGAAGTCGGAAATCTTTTCCTTGAAAGATTTGCGGAAATGTTTGAGGACGACGAAGAAGACTAAAATTAAATCCTGCCTTGTGCGATAACTTTGGTTCTGATGTAACCCTACAATTATTTTACGGGAGCCGGACTCCGTCGGCGGATTGCAGACCTCCCGCTCATTGCTTTGACTCTGAGTGGACGAAGGGAGCGCGAACCCGATGGGAGGCACCCACCTGCTTGAATGCAGGTTACAAGCAACCATAAGCCGGCAAGGCGGGGTTTCTGTTTACGGAGTTAGTTATGCAGAAAATTTTCAATGTTGATTTGCTCGACATATTTCAGACTGAAAAAGGGTTTATATATGCCTGCAAAGAAAAAGTTGATAACGGTGAAGCTGTTGCTTTTTTTGAATATAATAAAGATATAGATGTCTTTGACAAAATATCCATAAATTATTATATATCTTCTAAATTCGGCAAAAACGGTTTTATTATTGCAAAAGCACTCGGTGATTTTGTAAGATGTGATTTAAGAAAAGTATCTTCATATCAGAATTCAGCATCATATTCAGACGGTAAAACCTTTATATATGATAATAACGGATTGATTATTGACAGCTTTACGGTCACCCATAACAATCATCCTGCTTGCGGACCTGCGGTTTATAAAGGTGATTTATGGTACGCCGTACCCGAAGAAAATGCAATTATAAAATATTCAGTCAATCATAAAAGAACAGAGATGAGAATAGGCAGTGTTAAAGAAAAAGCCTTTTCTCATCCCGTAAGTATTGAAAGATTTGACGATACATTGTATATTTGCAATTCCAATTCATTTCAGATAAAAACTCTTGATCTTAATACATTTGATGTTAATGATTTATATGTATTTAACGAGCCTGTATTCAAGTATTTCAGACTCAAAGACATGGAATATGTTATATTAAATTCCGGAGTTTATTCATTATAATATCAAGATGCAAAAAGTGCAAACCTGACAATTAAAGTCCGGTTTGCACTTTTGTAATTCAGTTATCAATATATCTGCAAGCGGCAAGTGCGGCAGTTGCTCCATCTGCAACGGCAGTAGTTATCTGTCTGATATTTTTGCTTCTGCAATCCCCTGCAACAAAAACACCTGCTGTTTTTGTCAAACAATTTTCGTCACTGTCAAAATAACCGTATTCATTAAGTCCTGCTATATCCGAAAACTTATCATTATCGGGAAGGAGTCCGATTGCCACAAACAAGCCGTCAACAACGAGCTCGGATTCCGAATTATCATTGCATTTTTTTAATTTAATGCTGTGAAGTTCAGATTCACCAACAAGTCCGCTGAGAACAGTTCCGAGAATAATCTCAACATTTTCCTTTGAATTAAGCTTTTCAGAAAGCTTTGCTTCTCCGGTAAGAAAATCAAGATTCTGAATCACATAAACCTTCTTGCATAAATCGGAAAGAAGTATGGCTTCCTGCAGTGCCGAGTTACCGCCGCCGAGAACCGCAACGGTTTTGTTTTTGTAGAAAGCTCCGTCACAGACGGCACAATAAGAAACACCGTTTCCGACAAGGTCATTCTCGTTGGGAAGTCCGGTCTGTCTGTGTTTAACTCCGGTAGCGATAATTACAGCTTTTGCCTGATGCTCACCGATATTTGTGATTACGGTTTTATATTCGCCGTTATCAACAACAGAAGAAACAGTTTCCATTTCAATATCGGCACTCTGAGTAATTACCTGATCTATAAGCTTGTCGGCAAATTCATTACCGCTCATCTGCATATAGCCGGGATAATTCTCAATAAGCGGTGAATAAGTTACCTGACCGCCGAAGGTGCTTTTTTCGAGTATAAGTACAGATTTATCGGCTCGCAGCGCATAAAGCGCTGCGGTAAGCCCGGCAGGACCCGAACCGATAACAATAATATCATGCATAAATTATGCCTTCTTTACGTTTTCTATGAAGGTAAGTACAGCACCGAGATCGGAATATTTTTCAATATTTCCGTCTTCAATTACAACAAGTGTAGGCGCAGTTTTAATATTGAGAGTATTGCAAAGCTCTTCATTTTCGTATGCATTTATCTCGCTGAATTCAATACCCGCTGCCTGAAGCTTGGGAATAGCTATCTTGCACTTTCCGCAAGTAGGAGTTTTGAAAAGATAAACACCATCGGGAAGAACAGAAGTTACGGGAGCATCATCACCGCAGCAAGCACAGCCTGCCTCACGGGCATGAAGATGAGAGCCTGCGATATTATAAACTTTACGGTCTTTATACTCCTGTGCCTTACCGTCATTCCAGTTCTGAACAGGACGGTAATATCCGGTAATACGGCTGTAAACCTCTGTTGCTTTGCCGCATTCGGGGCAAACATAAACTTCACCGGGAATATATCCGTGATTTTGGCATACAGAATAAGTCGGAGACAGAGTATAATAAGGAAGTCTGTAATTTTCGGCAATCTTACGAACAAGTTCGGCAGCGGCTTTCCAATCGGGAAGCTTTTCGCCGAGGAAGGAATGGAAAACAGTACCGGATGTATAAAGGGTCTGAAGCTCATCCTGAATATCAAGAGCTGCAAATACATCTTCTGTATATCCGACGGGAAGATGAGAAGAATTGGTGTAATAAGGAGTTTCCTTTGAAGCTGTGATTATGCCGGGGTAACGCTTTACATCATGCTTTGCAAGTCTGTATGAGGTAGATTCAGCAGGAGTTGCTTCAAGGTTATAAAGGTCACCATACTGCTCCTGATAGTCGGAAAGACGCTCACGCATATGATTGAGGACATCTTTTGCAAACTGCTGGCACTTAGGATCAGTCATATCGGCTTTAACCCAATTTGCGTTAAGACCGGCTTCGTTCATTCCGAGAAGACCGATTGTTGAGAAATGATTCTCAAAGGTACCGAGATAACGCTTTGTGTAGGGATAAAGACCTTCATCAAGGAGCTTGGTTATAATCTTTCTCTTTATTGAAAGTGAACGGGCAGAAATATCCATCATCTTGTCAAGGCGTCTGTAGAAATCATCCTCATTCTCGGCAAGATATGCTATTCTGGGTATATTGATTGTTACAACGCCTACGGAACCTGTGCTTTCACCGCTTCCGAAGAAACCGCCGCTCTTCTTACGAAGCTCACGAAGATCAAGACGAAGACGGCAGCACATGGAACGAATGTCGCTGGGCTCCATATCGCTGTTTACATAGTTTGAAAAATAAGGAGTACCGTATTTTGAAGTCATTTCAAAGAGAAGCTTATTATTCTCTGTTTCAGACCAGTCAAAATCTCTGGTAATAGAATAAGTGGGAATAGGATACTGGAAACCTCTGCCGTTGGCATCGCCTTCAATCATGATTTCGATGAAGGCCTTGTTAACCATATCCATTTCTTTCTTACAGTCTTTGTATTTGAACGGCATCTCTTTGCCGCCGACAATACAGTTAAGCTCTGCAAGGTCAGCAGGAACTGTCCAGTCAAGAGTAATGTTTGAGAACGGAGCCTGAGTACCCCAGCGTGAAGGTGTATTTACACCGTAGATAAAGGATTCAATGCACTTTTTAACTGCATCATAATCAAGATTATCAGCTTTAACAAAGGGAGCAAGATATGTATCAAAGGATGAGAAAGCCTGAGCACCTGCCCATTCATTCTGCATAATTCCGAGGAAGTTAACCATCTGGTTGCAAAGAGTTGCAAGATGCTTTGCGGGAGCAGAAGTGATTTTACCCGTAACACCGCCGAGACCTTCCTGAATAAGCTGCTTAAGGGACCAGCCGGCACAGTAACCGGTAAGCATGGAAAGGTCATGAAGATGAATATCAGCATTCTTATGAGCGTTTGCGATTTCATCATCATAAATTTCGCTGAGCCAGTAGTTAGCGGTAATCGCACCGGAGTTTGAAAGAATAAGACCGCCGACAGAATAAGTAACGGTGGAATTTTCTTTTACACGCCAGTCAGTTACATTAACATAGCTGTTTACAAGCTCTTTATAGTCAAGTATTGTTGATTTAAGATTACGGAGTTTTTCTCTCTGTCTTCTGTAAAGAATATAGCATTTTGCAACATCTGCATAGCCTGCCTGAATAAGAACAGACTCAACGCTGTCCTGAATTGCTTCAACAGAGATTTTGTTATCGGCAATTTTAGGCTCAAAGTCAGAAGTAACCTTCAGCGCAAGAAAGTCGATAACAGAAGGATGGTACTGCTTTTCAAGAGCATCAAAAGCCTTTCTGATAGCTTCCGAAATCTTGATAACATCAAATTCCGCAATGCTGCCGTCTCTTTTTACAACCTGATACATTTTATGTCCCTCCAGTTAAATTTCGAACATATTGATGATAACAAAATATTGTTTTGTTGTCAACACAAAAATACAATATATTGTGTAGTAAAATTAAGTTTGTTGATTTTGTCTAACTATATGCAGTAATTTTATTCTAATTTTTATATTCCTCTGATATCACAATCGGGAACATATTCCGACATGATATTTTTCATTTCAAGCATTTCGGATTTTGAAAAAGGTTCAAGTCCGAAACCGATCAAATCACCGGAATCCTTAAACGCCTGAAGGAAATGTCTGTCAGCGCCTTTAATCCATTGGCCGAGCTCTTTTATATCCTCAAATGTATGAAGTCCCTTTGCGACGGTTGTACGGAATTCATAAGGCACATTCCCCTGCTTTAAGAACTCAACGCTCTCTTTGATTTTTGAAATATCATAGCCGCCGATACCGACACATTGAGGATAGCCCTTCTGTGACGACTTTACATCCATCGCAACATAGTCAACGAGCTTATCATTAACAAGGTCTTTAAGCTTTTCCGGATATGTTCCGTTAGTATCAAGCTTAACAGCATAACCGATTTCTCTGATTTTTATTATAAAATCCTTAATGTCTTTTTGCATAAGCGGTTCTCCGCCGGTTATTGCAACTCCGTCAAGTATGCCGAGGCGTTTTTTAAGAAAAGAAAAAAATTCTTCATCGGAAAGCGCAGACTCCTTGGGAGGGTTTATAACAAGAGGCGAATTATGACAGAAAGGACAGCGAAGATTACAGCCGCCAGTAAAAATTGTGCACGCCATTTTACCCGGGAAATCAAGAAGGGTTAGCTTTTGAATGCCTTGAATGTTCATTTTATACTCCAAAAATCCATTTATTGATATTTCCTCGTTATCCTACCACAATATATTGTGTATGTCAATGAAAAACTTAATTGTTTAACACAATTAATTATGTTATTTGATTTATCGTGATTCTTATGATATAATCGTTAAAAATATTCGGTGTGAGGGATGCTGTATGTCAATTTCAAAAATGCTGTTAATTCTTATTTGCTCAATGATTGCCGGCTCATACGGTTGGGGAATGAGAGGAAAAATAATCGGCGGTGAACGAGGCGGAATGGTTCCCGGTGCATTGTTCGGTCTTTGTTTTTCATCAATATTCAATTTTGCGTATTGGCCCTATTTTGCGGCAATGGGTACATTTTCAATGTTCCACGGCGGCAGCTGTACATACGGTGAAACTCTCAGATTTATATTGAAAAACAGCGACGAGGGTGAATACAAAGGTAAAATCGCCCACGGAATGAAAGGTATATTCATAAACGGAGGAAACTGGTTCGGCGTTAACGCTTTATATATTTCCCTTCTTTTCGGATATCTGAGAAAAATATATTCAACAACAGAATTTGCGGTTTTAATTTTATGTGTTCCGTTTATACAGATTATCGGTGAGCTTATTTTCAATAAACCGTACGACCCTCAGAATGGAAAATTTCCGAAAATCTATTATTCAATCGAAAGAAGAGAAGAATGGGGCGGAAATCTTCTGCTTTGTATTGTAGGTTTTTCGTTTGCACTTATTAAATCGGATTTTATTACGGCATTTTCAATTATTGCAGGTTATATCGCCGGCGGTATCGGCTTCTGCCTCGGTGCATATATCTACTATATGAATACTCTTAAACACAACGGAAAATATATTTTCGGTTCATTTGAAGAAAAACACTATATCGGAAACTGGAAGATAATGGAACATGTGCTCGGAGCCGTAGGCTTCGGCGGTTCAATGCTTTTTTATCTGATAAACTTCAAGAAATTCAATGTATTCCTCCCCTCTTATTTTGCACCCGTAATTTCAGATAATAAAATAACAATATCAGTAATCCTTGCCTGTTTATTTATAGCTTTTCTTTTCAACCCCGGATGTGCAATTTATGAAAAGAAAACAGGCAAAAAGGTAAATGACCATATTTATGATATATTTGTGAGGCCTTTATTTGCATCAATCCCCGTTTTATTTGCTCTTCTCGGAACGGAAAAAGCTGCAAACTGCTATACATTTATATTTATACTTTATGTTTTAGCAGAAAAGCTTATAGACAGCTGGTTCAAAAAGAACAAAGAAAGAAATATACTCATAATATTTACGATTCTTGTATTCGCAGCCGGATTTGTTTTATTCTTTACTGTTGACATAACCATTCCGATTCTTACAATAATGCTCACTTTTGTACATGTATTCTTTTCAGCATACAGAGATTTCGGCCCGTACAGAATAATTGATTTCAAAAAATCCGATAAAGGACTTATGGATTATTTCGGCAGCTCTGTATTGACAGAATCCCATTTTGTGTTGCTCAGCATAATTCTGACCGCAATTTCTTTTATGATTAAAATATGAAATACAAAGAAGTAAAAAAATGTAAATTTCTCTGCCGCCCAAACAGATTTATCGCAGTTGTTGAAGTGGACGGTAAAGAAGAAACGGTTCATGTGAAAAATACAGGACGGTGCCGTGAAATACTTATTCCCGGTTCTTCCGCTTATCTTTATGTTTCAGACAACCCGAACAGAAAAACAAAATATGATTTAATCGCCGTTGAAAAAGAAACCGCTAAAGGTACTTTACTGATCAATATTGATTCACAGATTCCGAATTCAAGCGCTGAAGAGTGGCTGAAAAAAGGAATACTTTTTTCAGAAAAAGCCATAATCAAAAGAGAAGTCACATACGGAAATTCAAGATTTGATTTCTATATTGAAGACGGAGAAAATAAAATCTTTCTTGAGGTTAAAGGTGTAACGCTTGAAAACAACGGTGTTGTTTCGTTTCCCGATGCACCGACCGAGAGAGGAATAAAACATATTAAAGAATTATGTAAATGTATCGATGACGGGTATGAAGCATATATATTGTTTGTCATTCAAATGAAAGGCGTAAGCTGCTTTACACCAAGCAGAATTAATCACCCTGCGTTTGCCGAGGCACTTACAGAAGCAAAAAATAAGGGAGTAAACATTATAGCTGTTGACTGTAATGTTACTCCCGATTCTATGACAATTGATGAATTTGTACCTGTCAGAATTTAAGATAGTCAATATTATTGATTAAAACTCCGTCATATCCGGCGTTTGGAATTTGTTTTATAAACTCAGGATCAGCCTCACCGCATTCATATCCGTTGCAGTTACCCGCCATTATCCATACTTTTTTGCCTGCAGATTTTATTTTATCTCTTGTTTCCTCTGTTATCTGTCCCTGCCATATTCTTATAAAATCAGCCTTACTTGACAAAAATTCGTCAAGACGGATAAATTTGGGAAGGAAGCAAAGAACAGGAATGTTTTCGTTGTAATTTTTAAGGAATTCAATATCCTCATTTGATGAAACACCGAAAACTACATTTTCAAGATAATGATATTTCTCGAGAACTTCGAGATAAACCGCAAGGCTGCTGCCGCCCTCTTTGATATGAAGCAAAAGAGGTTTAATGCCGGCATCAATATAATCCGTAAGAAGTTGACCGTGATATTCAGCATTATTCTTATGACAAAGAGAAGAAAATTTTTCGGCAGTAATATCCGCTGTCATAAGGTCAGCACCGAAAACACGCTCCGTATTGTTATCATGACAAACAATCGGAATTTTATCCGAGCTTAAGCGAAGATCGATTTCAACCATATCAGCACCGCTTTTAAGAGCGTTTTGCGCTGAAGCTACAGTTTGCTCTGGGTAGATCACAGGACCGCTTCTGTGGGCTATTTTCAGCATAATTTCACCCCTTAATCATCATGAGATATTGTTGACGGAATCTGAAGTGTATAATCGGCAAGATCAAAAGGAATCACAAACGGAGATGTGAAGCCGTCAAGAACAAGACCCGAAACCTCACTGTCGCTGTGGGCCATTTTTACGCAGTCCTCAAAAGTAACCGGAACAATCGTAAATCTTGTCTTATATTCATCATCCATCGCATCGTCATTTGAAAAAATCGGAAAGAATTTTTTACCGTCTTCCGCTTTTAATAAGTCAGCAGTTAAGGCAATTTCATCTTTATTTGAGAACGACTCGCCTTCTTTAACATTAGCAAGCCTTTCTTTGTCTGCATCGCTCATTTTAGCAATAAACGGAACTTTTACAACCGACTCTCTCAAGCAGCAAAGCAATGGAAAAAGCATTTCCTGAGTAGGTTCACCGAGAAAAGACAGTTTAAGGTTTGAAAGAATTTTTCCATCTTCGAGGTCTTTTGCACTGATTTTATCGGACATAAGTATCACTCCTTATATAGAATTATATCACAACTGTGTTTATACAGTCAATAAATAACAGAATCGGAGAGTTAAAAATGACAGTAAAAGAAATAAAAAATTGTAACTGCGGTAAAATTCATAAAGTAAATTGTGTAATCAAAAGCGGATGCGGCGTTATAGCCTCGCTGCCGGAGCTTTTAATAAAATTTGAATGCGGCAAAGCCTTTATTCTCAGTGACATCAACACCGAAGAGGCAGCAGGAAAAAAAGTAAAGAAAATACTGTCAGAAAATAAAATTGAATTTTCCGAATATATTTTTAATTCAAAATCGGTTAAACCGAATGAAGAATTTCTTGGAAACGCAATAATGCATTTTGACAAGGAATGTAATGTAATAATAGGTGTCGGCTCAGGTGTAATCAATGATATTTGTAAAATAATAGCAAATATCACCGAAAAGAAATATATTATCGTTGCTACTGCTCCTTCA